>NZ_CP045422.1:3740637-4048765 GCF_014926585.1 Devosia beringensis
CCTCAAGCCTTGAACTGGTCCGCCTCGGGCAGATCGATCTGCGCCAGACCGAGGCTTTCGGTCCGCTGCTGATGCGGCGTCGCAAGGCGCAAACGCCGTGATTGGCGATTTTTCTGAAACCAGTGAGGTGGTTGAGCGCAACCTGCGCGTGCTCGAAGCGGTGCTTTTTGCGTCAAGTGAGCCCCTCGACGCTAACAGTCTGCTAGCATATTTGGGTGAAGGCGCGGACATTGCTAACCTGCTCCTGACCCTGCAGCAGCGCTATGCCGGCCGCGGCGTCAACCTGGTGCAGCGCGGGGACAAATGGGCGTTCCGCACCGCCGAGGACCTTGGCTTCCTGCTGCGGCGCGAGGAGCAGGAGACTCGCCCCCTGTCGCGTGCCGCACTCGAAACCCTGTCCATCATCGCCTACCACCAGCCGTCCACCCGGGCCGAGATCGAAGAGGTCCGCGGCGTCGCCACCGGCAAGGGCACGATCGATCTGTTGATGGAAGCCGGCTGGATCCGTATGCGCGGCCGTCGCCGCACGCCCGGGCGACCGGTAACCTACGGCACTACCGACGCTTTTCTTGACCACTTCGGGTTGGAAAGCCTCTCGGATTTGCCCGGACTCGAAGAGCTCAAGGGGGCCGGCCTGCTGTCGGGTCGCCTGCCGTCATCCATGCAGATCCCGCTTCCCTTTGACGGCGCCTTGCGCGAAGACGAGGATCCACTGGACCCCGACGATGTCGACGATGAGGACGAAAACGCCTGATGACGGAAGAACTTGCAGGCTGGGGCACGCGCGGCACCACGGGTGTCAGCTTTGCCGCGACACTCGAATTTGACGCTGTCGATGTGCGCCTGGGGGGCAGGGCGGTGCTCAGCCAGTTCAGCCTCACCCTGCGGCCGGGCGAGATCGTCTGCCTGCTGGGCGAATCGGGCTCCGGCAAATCCACGGCGTTGCGTGTGGCGGCCGGCATCCAACCTATTCATGCCGGTGCTGTCCGCATCAATGGCCAGATCGTTTCGACGCCGGGCATGACCGTGCCCACCGACCGGCGCGGCGTCGGCCTGATGTTTCAGGATTTCGCCCTGTTTCCGCACCTGACGGTGCTGCAGAATGTGCTCTTTGGCCTGCGCAAGCTGGGTCGTCCGGCAGCGCTCGCCCAGGCCCGAGCCGCCCTGCGCCGGGTGGGGCTGGGCGACCGGGAGGCCGATTATCCGCACATGCTGTCAGGCGGGCAGCAGCAGCGCCTGGCGCTTGCCCGCAGTGTGGCGCCGCGCCCCGGCGTATTGCTGCTCGACGAGCCGTTTTCGAGCCTCGACGCCCGCCTGCGGGAAACCGTCCGTGAGGAAACCCTGGCCGTATTGCGGGAAACCAATGTCACCAGCCTGATCGTCACCCATGACCCCGAAGAGGCCATGATTCTGGGTGATCGGGTTGCCCTGCTACGTCATGGCCGGATCGCCCAGATCGGCACAGGCGCCGATATCTACCGACAGCCGATCGATCTGAGTGCCGCACGCTTCTTTTCGCCCCTCAGCGAGATCGAGACAGTGGTGGCCGATGGACAGGCGCAGACGCCGCTGGGCGCGGTGCCGACCCCGGAACTGGCCGATGGTACGCCCGTCACCGTTGCCATCCGCCCGGCCGGCGGCGCGCGGCTCCGGTCAAGCGGGCCAGGTACACCAGGCCGGGTGGTCAGCAAGCGCGACGCGATCGGCGAAGACCTGTGCGAGGTCAAGGTGGAGGGCCTCGATGCCCCGCTGGGCGTGCGTCAGCCGGCCAGTTCGGCACTGGCCGTTGGCCAGGACGTATTCGTCACGCTGAACCGGGAACACGTTCTTGTGTTTCCGCGCATTTGAACCTATTTCTGGCCTATATATCCGCGTGTAACGCGTTCTGAAGAAAATCTAGGGAGTCCAAAATGCACGCGCCAGGAATTTGGGGTATTCTCGTTGTTGCCGTCGTCGTCATCCTGCTGTTCGGTCGCGGCAAGATCTCCGGCATGATGGGTGAAGTTGCCTCGGGCATCAAAGCCTTCCAGAAGGGCATGAAGGACGACGAGGACAAGCCCGTCGAGCGGGTAGCCAGCACCGAGCCTGTCCAGCCCGAAAAGAAAGACGTCTAGTACGCATCCGCCGGTCGCGCTGTTGCTTTGAGGAATTGATATATGCTCGGCTTGGGCTGGACGGAGATGCTGGTGATCGGCGTCATGGCGCTGATTTTCATCGGACCCAAGGACTTGCCGGTGGTGATGAGCCGCGTCGGCAAGATCATTGGCCAGCTCAGGCGCATGGGCAGTGAGTTCCAGCGTGAGATCAACAAGACGACCGGCCTCGACGAGGTGCGCAATCTGCGCAATTCCATAACCTCTCCTCTCAAGAAATCGGCTGACGAAATCCGCAAGGAATTCAATGCGATGACCCCGACGGGCGCCAAGCCTTCCGGCGTTATCAAGCCGACCAATCCGGCGGCCGAGAGCGTGGTTGACGAGATCAAGGCCAAGGCGGGCATGACAGCGGCTGCAGTCCCCCTGACCGCCGACGAGGCCGCCAAGGCGGCAGGCTTCAAACCCGCGGGACCGGCGCCGACGACTTCCACGGCGACTGTCGCCAAGCCGGTCGCTGCCGCGACAAAGAAGGCGCCAGCCAAGGCCAAGGCACCTGCCAAGGCCAAGGCCGCGCCGACAAGCCCGGTTGTAACCACAGACCTGGCACCCATTTCCGCCGACGTCGCCAAGCCTGCAGCAGCAAGCAAGCCTGTCGCGGCAAGCAAGCCGGTCAAACCCGCTGCCGCAAAGTCGGCTGTGTCGAAAACTGCGGCTGTGAAGAAGGCCGCCGTAGCCAAGCCTGTGGGCTCCAAGCCCGCACCGGTCAAAGCCTCTATGGCCAAGCCCTCAGCGGATGCAGCCGTGGTCCCAGCATCGGTCAAGGCACCTGTTGCCAAGCCGGCGGCCAGCAAGCGTGCAGCAGCAAGACCAACGTCAGAGACAGCCACAACCACTGCCGACAAGGCCGGGGATAACTAAGCATGGCCGATCTCAAGC
Organism: Devosia beringensis; assembly: GCF_014926585.1. NCBI lineage: Bacteria > Pseudomonadati > Pseudomonadota > Alphaproteobacteria > Hyphomicrobiales > Devosiaceae > Devosia > Devosia beringensis. Next base: position 3,743,670 of record NZ_CP045422.1, read on the forward strand.
AGATTGAAGACAACAGCGCCGAAAAACCCGATGAGCTGGCCGGCAGCGAAGCCCCGCTGCTCGAGCATCTGGTAGAGCTGCGCAAGCGGCTGATCTATTCAGCGATCACCATTGTCGTGCTTATGGCGTTCTGTTTCATTTTCGCCAGCACAATCTATGACTGGCTGCTGATCCCCTACAAGAGCGCGGTTCCCGACACCAAGCTGATCTTTACGGCGCCGCAGGAGCTGTTCTTTACCTATTTGAACGTGGCGCTGTTTGGTGCCATTTTCCTTGGCTTCCCGATCGTCGCCAGCCAGATCTACATGTTCGTGGCGCCTGGCCTCTACAAGCATGAACGCAAGGCGTTCATTCCCTATCTGATTGCTACGCCGGTATTTTTCGTAGCCGGAGCGGCCTTGGTCTATCTGGTCGTGCTGCCTATGGCGCTGCACTTTTTTGCCGGGATGCAGACCGAAGACATCGAGATGATGACCCAGGTAAGCGAGTATCTCGGCCTGGCAATGCTGCTAATTCTGGCCTTTGGTATCTGTTTCCAGTTGCCCGTCGTACTGACGCTGCTGGCGCAGATCGATCTGGTTCATGTCGACATGCTCAAGGCCGGCCGGCGCTACGCGATCGTGGGCATCCTGATCTTTGCCGCGTTCATCACGCCACCCGATCCGATCTCCCAGATCGGCCTTGCTGTGCCCATGTACCTGCTCTACGAACTCTCGATTATCTCCGTCCGGATGGTCGAGCGCCGCCGTGCAGCCAGTCTTGCGGCGCAGGATGCGGAAGCTGCCAGTTCATCGTCCGACTAGACCGTCGGCCTGCAACCAGGCCGAGGGGGAAATTCCCTCGTGGCCTGGCAGGCGCGTCACGAGCAATCTTCAGCCTGTACCAATCAGAGGCGGGCGGTGCCCGTAACAGCCATGTTCGATATCAAGTGGATCAGAGCCAACGCCGACGTCTTCGATGCTGCCGTCTCGCGGCGCAAGGGGGCTTCCGTCCGTTCGTCCGATCTGCTGGCGATCGACGATCGGCGGCGCGAGATCATCGGTCGGCTCAATGATGCTCAGGAACAGCGCAATGCGCTGTCCAAGCAGATCGGTCAGGCCAAGGCGCAGAAGGACGACGCCAAGGCGGCCGAACTGATGGCCGAAGTGGCCCGGCTCAAGGAGTTCATTCCTCAGGGCGAAGCCGATCAGCGTGCCATCGATGCTGAACTGCAGGCTTCGCTGTCGGTCATTCCCAACCTGGTATTCGACGACGTGCCCGAGGGCAGCGACGAAACGGACAATGTCGAATATTTCGGCCGCAATGGCACGCCCGAGACGGCGGCCATCCAGCGCGCGCCCAAGCCGAGCTTCGGCTTTGCGCCCAAAGAGCATTACGAGGTCGGCGTTGCCGCCCGGCTGATGGATTTCGAGACCGCGGCCAAGCTTTCGGGCAGCCGCTTTGTCGTGCTCAAGGGCGAAGTTGCCCGGCTCGAACGCGCGCTCGGCCAGTTCATGCTCGATCTGCACACGACCGAGCACGGCTATCTCGAAGTGCAGCCGCCGCTGCTGGTCAAGGACGATGCGCTGTTCGGCACCAACCAGCTGCCGAAGTTCGAGGAAGACCTGTTCTTCACGCCGCATGGCGAGGGGCGTCTGGCGTTAATCCCGACCGCCGAAGTGCCGCTGACCAATATGGTGCGCGAATCCATCCTGGCGGAAGAAGAGCTGCCACTGCGCATGACCGCTCTGACGCCCTGCTTCCGTTCGGAAGCTGGGTCAGCCGGCCGCGACACGCGCGGCATGTTGCGCCAGCACCAGTTCAACAAGGTGGAGATGGTCTCCATCACCACGCCGGAAACCGCTGCCGACGAGCATGAGCGCATGTTGACCTGTGCCGAGGCCGTGCTGCAGAAGCTGGGCCTGCATTACCGCGTCATGCATCTATGCACCGGGGATACCGGCTTTGGCGCCCGCCGCACCTATGACCTGGAAGTCTGGCTGCCGGGCCAGGACACCTATCGCGAAATCTCCTCGGTCTCGGTCTGTGGCGATTTCCAGGCCCGGCGCATGGAGGCCCGCTATCGCCCTGCCGGCGACAAGCAGGCGCCGCGCTATGTCCATACGCTCAATGGCTCGGGGACCGCGGTCGGGCGCTGCCTGATCGCCGTGCTGGAAAACTACCAGCAGGAGGATGGCACCGTGCTGGTGCCCGACGTGCTGCAGCCCTATATGGGCGGTCTCAAGTCCATCGGCGGCCATTGATGAGCCTGCGCATCCTCATCACCAATGACGATGGTGTGGATGCGCCTGGCATCGCCATCATGGCCGATATTGCCCGGGCGCTCAGCGATGACGTCTGGATCGTGGCGCCTGATGGCAATCAGTCCGGGGCAGGGCACCGCCTCAGCTTCGGTCACGAACTTACAATCGAAACCCGCGATGCCCGCACGTTTGCCGTGGTGGGCGGCTCGCCCGCTGATTGCGTCGTTGCCGGCATGACCCATCTCCTGGGTGACAGGCCCGCCGACGTTGTGCTTTCGGGCGTCAATGCCGGCCAGAATCTGGGCGACATCGTCAACTGTTCAGGCACGGCTGCCGGCGCCCGCGAAGGCGCCATGCAAGGCGCCATCGGCATCGCCATGAGCCAGGGCGTGGACTATGAGGTCAGCCGCGACGTCGACTGGTCCAATGCCAGGACCCATGGCTTGGCTACCGCGCGGGCCATCATCGCCGCCGCAGACGGAAGGGGGCACTATTACAACGTCAACTTCCCGTTCTGCGACCCGGCGGTCACCAAGGGTATCGCGGTTGTCCCGCTGCAGCGCTTCTCGCGCTCGCCGTTTCGCTATTATGCCAGTGACAATCCGGGCAAATTCTTCGTTGCCATCCCCGAGACGCCGCTGCCGCTGGATCGGGGTGCCGATTTCGAGAGCCTGCGCCGCGACTTCTATGTGACGGTGACGCCGCTGATGCTGCAGCAGACCGATATGGCCCTGGCTGAGCGGCTCAATGGCAGTCTCAGCCTCTAGGGTTTTATCGGCGCCAGCAGGCTTTTGCACAGCCCCAAGGTCTTAACCTTACCCAATCCGGAATCGGGTGGGTGCGTTTTTGCTCAAATCGCATCGGCTTTAAACTCATCTTTACCTTACCGGCCTAGTCTCAAAGTCGTGTTGAGTACCTGCGTACGAGTAAGCTGATGAGTATCCGCGTATCCCGCCGGGCACCTAAAAGTGCCGTTGCGATGGCTGGCCTTCTGATTGCTGCCGTTGCCCTGTCCGGATGTTCCAGTCTGGGGAGTCGCGCCTTTGGCGACCCTACCACGACCGGCTCTCTGCCGCAGGCCGCTCCCCAATCCTACAGTCAGCCCATGCCCAGCAGCCTTGGGGCACCGCAGAACATGGTGGCTGAAGCTCAATTTGTGCCACCGGCCAATGTCGGTGGAATGGGGCAGCCACAGGCGGTGCAGCCGCTGTGGGGCCAGCCGGCGCAGACCGCCTATAGCCAGCCCGCGCCGCTGGCCAACGGCGGATCCATACCGACCGTGCAGTCGCAAACTCTACCCGCTTTGAGCAATTCGCCCCAGGGATCCGTTCCAGCCATGCAAGCCCAGCCCGCCTTCGCGTCAGCGACCATGCCCTCTCCCGCCGCCCTTGGCAGCATGCCGACCAACAGTGCCGTGCCGACCCTGGCATCGACTACGCCGACGCCGCCCGCTGGCGGCGGCACGTTCAGCCACACCATTGCCAGCGGCGAGTCGCTGTACACCATTGCGCGTCGCTATGAGGTGACCACGCAGTCGCTGGTGCAGGCCAATAATCTGGAATCGCCCGACAAGATCGTGGTTGGCCAGAAGATCATCATTCCCGGCCGTTCGGACCTGCTGATCACCAAGGGCCAGTCGACGCAAACTGCTTCGGCAGGCGCCGTCAGTGCTCCGGCACCTGCCCAGCAGACCCTGCCGACTGCCGCTCCCAACGCCTTGCAGGCCGGCACGGTACCGGCTGCAAGGCCGGCGCCTGCTGTTGCAGCACCGGTTGCGGTAGCCACGGCGCCCGCACCAGTCGCAGAGCCTGCAATGTCAGGCAGTGACAAGTTCCGTTGGCCGGTCAGCGGCCGGGTGCTTGTGGATTTTGCCGCCTCCAAGGGCACCGGCATCAATATCGAAGCTGCCGAGGGCTCCTCGGTGAAGGCTGCCGAAAACGGCACCGTCATCTATGTCGGCTCGGGCGTCGAGGGCTATGGCAACCTCGTCCTGATCCGCCATCCCAATGGCTACGTCTCCGCCTATGCCCATCTAGGGGCGATGAACGTGGCCAAGGGCGCCAATGTCAATCGTGGCGATACCATCGGCGCTGCCGGGCAGACTGGCTCGGTGACCAAGCCGCAACTGCACTTTGAACTGCGCAAGGGCGCGACCCCGGTTGATCCGGTGCCGCTGCTGGCCAGCTGACACCGTCTCCTCCTGGTAAGACCCCCGCCACACCGGCGGGGGTTTTGCCTTATGGGGCGGCCTTGCCCATTTCGCCGGCCAGTGTGCGCACCAGCTGGATGGCGACCCGCCCTGATCGTGCGCCGCGCGTCGCGGCCCATTCGATGGCGCGAGCCTGCAATTCGGCGGCATCAATCTCCAGGCCACAGTGGCGCGCATAGCCGGTGACCATGCTGAGATAGGTCGGCTGATCGCAATTGTGAAAACCCAGCCAGAGGCCAAAGCGGTCCGAGAGCGAGACCTTTTCCTCGACGGCTTCGCCGGGATTGATGGCCGTCGAGCGCTCGTTCTCGATCATGTCGCGCGGCATCAGATGGCGGCGGTTGGAGGTGGCATAGAACAGCACATTGTCGGGGCGCCCCTCCAGCCCGCCATCGAGAATGGTCTTGAGCGACTTGTAGCTGGTCTCCCCATTGTCAAAGCTCAGATCGTCACAGAACACCACGAAGCGCGCCGGCTCGTGAGCAATTCGACGCATCAGGGCAGGGAGGGTCTCGAGGTCTTCCCTGGCGATCTCGATTAGCACCAGGCGGTCAAAGCCTTCGCTGCTGCGTTCCAGGATATCGCCATGGATGGCCTTGACGAGGGAACTCTTGCCCATGCCGCGGGCGCCCCAGAGCAGCGCATTGTTGGCGCCGTGCCCGCGGGCGAACTGCTCGGTATTGCGCAGCAGGATGTCCTGCACGGCGTCGATGCCCTTGAGCATGGCCAGCGGCACGCGGCTGACCTCTGCCACCGGATGGAGGGCGCCCGAATCGCCGTCCCAGTGATAGGCATTGGCGGGGCCCAGCACGGGGGTATTGATCGCGTCGGTAGGAGCCAAGGCCTTCAAGGCATTGGCGATTGCGTCGAGTTTGGCACTGATGTCGGCGAGATGGTCTTTGCTCTTCAAGGCGATTATCCTCAAGCTCGGCGCGGCAATTTGCAGCTCCCGGAATGCCTTTGCAATCACGGGATCGCAAATGTATAGTCCGCCCGATTTTGATCGGGGCGCAAGTGCAACAAGCCCCACATGCGTCCAGTGGCATCGTGCCGTGCTCTAGCTCGACTGGCGCAGTCCCTCCCAAACCAAGAAGAAACCAAGGAACTCGCCATGTTTGTAACGCCCGCTTATGCCCAGGCAGCCGGCGCCGCCGCTCCCGCCGGTGGCATGACCGACATCTTCATCCAGATGATGCCGATTCTGCTGCTGGTCGTGATCTTCTGGTTCCTGATCTTCCGGCCACAGCAGAAGCGCCTGAAAGCCCAGCAGGCCATGCTGTCGGCCATTCGTCGCGGCGATACCGTCGTGACCACTGGCGGCATTGTCGGCAAGGTGACCAAGGCCGTTGATGGCGAAGATCTCGAAGTCGAGATCGCTACCGGCGTCAAGGTGAAGCTGGTGCGCGGCATGGTCGCGGATGTGCGCAGCAAGGCCGAGCCGGTCAACGACAACAAGCCCGCCTGATAGCGGCCTGCCAATTTTTTGCCGGAGCCTAAGGGCTCCGGCTTTTTACCTTTCAGGACGACTTAAATGCAGTTCTCGCCGGTCCGTACCGCCATCATCGCCTTTGTCGCACTCATGGGTGTGCTGTTCGCCATACCCAGTTTCCTGCCTCAGGATGTGCGGGATTCCTGGCCCGGTTTTTTGCCGCGGCAGACGGTGGTGCTCGGCCTCGATCTGCAGGGCGGCTCGCATCTGCTGCTACAGGTGGACGAAGGCGGCATCGTTACCGAGCGGTTGCAGACCTTGCGGCGCGACGTGCGCAATACGTTGGCCAACCAGAACGGCATCGGCAACATCATCACCACCGACGAGCCCAGCCGGACCCTGTCGGTCGAGCTCACCGATCCGACGCAGCGCGACGCGGCGCGCACCGCGATCGAGGCACTGCAGAACAATATTAGCAATTCGCTGATCGCCGTTGGCGGCACCCAGGAACTGTCATTTGGCGAGACCGCCGATGGCAAGCTGACGGTTTCGCTCACCCCGGAAGGCATTACCGAGCGCACCTCGGCGTTGGTGGCCCAGTCGATCGAGGTCATCCGCAAGCGCGTCGACGAATTGGGCACCACCGAACCGTCGATCCAGCGCCAGGGCACCAATCGCGTGCTGGTGCAGGTTCCCGGCTTTGGCGACAGCCAGCGCCTCAAGGACATTATTTCCCGCACGGCGCGCCTTACCTTCCACATGGTCTATCCCGGCATGACCGCTGCCCAGGCCGAGGCCCAGGGCCTGCCGGCCGGCACGATGATCCTGCCCAGCCAGGATGGCGGCAGCGAACTGCTTTATGAAGATGTCGCCCTTGGCGGCGAATCGCTGGTTGATGCCCAGCCCAGCTATGACCAGCAGCGGGCCATGCCCGTGGTCAGTTTCCGCTTCGATACCCGCGGCGCCATTACCTTTGGCCAGATCACCTCGTCCAATGTCGGCAAGCGCTTTGCCATCGTGCTCGACGATCAGGTCATCACCGCGCCGGTCATCCAGTCCGCTATTACTGGCGGCACCGGCCAGATCAGCGGCAGCTTCACCACGGCAACGGCCAATGATCTGGCTGTCCTGCTGCGCGCCGGTGCCTTGCCGGCCTCGCTTGACGTCGTCGAGGAGCGCACGGTTGACGCCAGCCTGGGTGCCGACTCCATCCAGCATGGCCTGACGGCCGGTATCGTCGCGGCGACGCTGGTCGTTGCCTTCATGATTGTTGCCTACGGTCTGTTCGGCGTCTTTGCCAATATCTCGCTCATCCTCAACATCGTGCTGATCTTCGGCGCGCTGTCGATGCTGGGCGCCACGCTGACCCTGCCCGGTATTGCCGGCATTGTGCTGACCATCGGCATGGCGGTCGACGCCAACGTGCTGATCTACGAGCGCATGCGAGAGGAACAGAAGTCCGGAAAGTCGCCGCTGCAGGCGATCAATGCGGGCTTCGCGCGGGCCTGGGGGACGATTATCGACTCTCATCTGACCCAGCTGATCGCCGCCGTCGTGCTGTACTTCCTCGGCTCAGGCCCGGTTCAGGGTTTTGCCGTAACACTGGCTCTAGGCATTCTGACGTCGCTGTTCACGTCCTACACGGTGACGCTGTATTTCGTGGGCATGTGGTATCGGGCGCGCCGGCCCAAGACGCTGAAGATCCAGCATTTCCGCTTCATTCCGGACGGCACTAGAATTCCGTTCATGAAGATCAGCCGCTATGTGATCGCCTTTTCGATCGTGGCCAGCTTGCTCTCGATCGGCTCTGCCTATTTCAAGGGCTTCAACCTCGGCATCGACTTTGTCGGCGGTACGGCCATCGTCATCCAGCATGATGGCGGCCCGGCCGATGTCGGCAGTGTGCGCGAAATTCTTGCCGGCCTCGAGCTGGGCGAGGTGCAGGTGCAGGGCTTTGGTACACCAGAGGATGTGCTGGTGCGCGTGCAGGCCCAGGAAGGCGGCCAGGATGCCGACCAGGTGGCCGTGGCCAAGGTACGTGAGGCCTTGGCGACCGAAAACTACACCATCCGCAGTACCGAGGCCGTCAGCGGCACCGTGTCGAGCGAGCTGGCCTGGAAGGGCACTATCGCGGTCGTCATCGCCCTGCTGGCCATCCTAGTCTATATCTGGTTCCGCTTCGAATGGCAGTTCGCCATGGCGGCGGTCACGACCACTACGCATGATATCATCATGACGATCGGGCTCTATTCGCTGACGGGGCTGGAGTTCAACCTTACCTCCATCGCGGCGGTGCTGACATTGGTGGGTCTGTCGCTCAACGAAACCGTGGTGATTTCTGACCGCGTGCGAGAGAACCTCCGAAAGCACCGCAAGATGCCGCTGCCCGAGCTGATCGACATGTCGATCAACCAGACCATCGTGCGCACGTCGCTGACCTCGTTCACAGTGTTCCTGGCGCTGATTCCGCTGGTGATCTTCGGTGGCGAAGTCATTCGCAGCTTCACCATCGCCATGACCTTCGGCGTGTTCGTGGGCATGTACTCCTCGATCATCGTCAACGGCCCGATCCTGATCAATTTCGGCCTCAAGGCGAAGTCGGAAAATGACGAAGACGGCAAGGGCAAGCTGGCCGACGGGTCGGCGGTCTGAAGGCCCTGGAGATGACGCTTCCCGGTGCCGGCCACTTTCCGCAGCAGGTCGGCATCGATGCCTATGGCAATAGCGGTTTCCGCTTTGCCGAGATGTCGCATCGCGGCTCTCTGCTGTGCCTGCCCACGGGCATGCTGGGCTGGGCCGTGACGACGCCGGCAGAGATCACGCTGGACAGCCTGACGCCGTTGATTGCCGCGGCTGACGACATCGACGTCCTCATGATCGGGCTGGGTCACGACATTACCGGTCTGTCGCCGGATGTACGGGCGGCGCTGCGCGCGCATGGCATCATCGTCGAGGCCATTACCACGGGCAGTGCGGTGCGGACCTATAATGTACTGCTCGCCGAACACCGCGCCGTGGCCGCGGCCTTGATCGCAGTCGACCGGGTTCGCTGAGATGAGTGCAGAGAGTTTTGCCCATGCCGCCGAAGCCCTGCGCGGCGGCGACCGCGACCGTTACCTCGCCACGCTGGTTCTCAACGGTCCGCATCGCGATGGGGTCACCGCGCTCTATGCCTTCAACGCCGACATTGCCTCGATCCGTGAACGGGTCTCCGGGCCCGTGCCGGGGGAAATGCGCCTGCAGTGGTGGAATGATGCGCTTGAGGGTGAGGGGCACGGCGCCGTGCGCCAGAACCCGGTAGCGGACGCATTGCTCGACACGCTGGCGCGTTACTCTTTGCCCAATGGTACGCTGCTGCGCCTCATCGGCGCCCGACGGTTTGATCTCTATGACGATCCCATGCCCGATCTTGAGACTTTCGAGGGCTATGCGGGCGAGACGGTCTCCACGCTCTACCAGCTGACCGCCATGATCCTCAATGACGGCGAGACCATCGAGACCGGTGATGCCGCGGGGCATCTGGGCGTCGCCCATGCCATGATCGGCCACTTGCGGGCCTTCGGTCCCGTTTCCGGGCAGGGACGCATCATGCTGCCCTGGTCGATATTGCAGGCCAATGGGGTGCGTGAGGGCGAGATTTTCTCCGGCGTCGAAAGCGAGGGCTTGTCCGAAGCTTTGGGGCAGATCAGCGAGCTGGCCGGTGGTCATTTGGCCAAGGCAGAGGCGGCAATTGCCGTTCTGCCGGGTCACCTCAAGCCGGCCTTTGCGCCGATTGCCGTGCTAAAGGCGCAGTTCAACCTGCTGCAGCGCCATTCCGGCGGTCCGTTTGAAGCAAAGCCGGACGATGCCGACTGGCGCAAGATCACCCGGCTGACCTGGTGGACCTGGCGCAACCTCTAGAGGCGGTCTTTGCCGAAAGCCACGAACTCGCCGGAAAGGCGTCCCGCGGTCTTGCCCTCATAGTCCAGCAGTGCCGTGATGCTGATCCGGGCCAGGCCCTTGCGAGTCAGCATGGTCATGAAGCGGGACCAGTCCTGATTGCCATCCAGTGTGGCGCGGGCGGTGAAGTCGCCGGCAATCGGGGCGAGATATTCCATGCTATTGCGCTGGATGACTACGCGGCTGGGCTGGCCGGCGGCTGTCAGCCGCAGATGCACCAGGCACCAGGCCGACAGAATGGCCACCGCCGACGCGCTGCCGCCGAAGACGGTATCCCGATGGTTGATATTGGGCGCCAGCGGGGCGCCCAGCACCACGGCGTCATCAGCAATCGACACCACCCGCACGTCCATCGCCCGCGAGAGCGGAATGTGGTCATGCAGGTAAGTCTCGAGTGCGGCCAGTGTCATGCCCAGGCCTTGAGATCTTCAAGCGCCCGCGAGGTGATCGCCTTGCGCTTGGCCTGGGTCTTGTCGGTACCGCGCCAGCGTCCGACCAGGTCCTCGGGCCTCGTCACCGTCACGGGCGGAAACAGGCCGAAATTGACGTTCATCGGCTGGAAGCTACGGGCGCCGCTATAGCTGTCGGATTCGATGTGGCCGCCGGTGATATGGGCGACGAGGGCACCGAGAGCCGTCGTATTGGGCGGCGTCGCCATGGTCTCGCCCCGCGCCTCGGCGGCAGCGAGGCGGCCGGTTATGAGGCCGACCGCAGCGCTTTCCACATAGCCTTCGACGCCGGTGACCTGGCCGGCAAATCGGATGCGCGGATCGGCCTTGAGCTTGAGATCGGGTCCCAACACCTTGGGGGAGTTGAGGAATGTATTGCGATGCAGGCCGCCCAGCCGGGCGAACTGGGCGTTTTCGAGGCCCGGGATCATGCGCAGAATTTCGGCCTGCACGCCGTAGCGCATCTTGGTCTGGAAGCCGACCATGTTCCACAGCGTGCCCAGCGCATTGTCCTGCCGCAGCTGCACGATGGCGTAGCTCTTGACCAACGGGTCGCGGGGATTGGTCAGGCCGACCGGCTTCATGGGGCCGTGCCGCAGGGTTTCGACGCCGCGTTCCGCCATCACTTCGATGGGGAGGCAGCCGTCGAAATAGGGGACCTTTTCCCAGTCCTTGAACTCATGCAGCGGCGCGACCTTGAGCGCCTCGACAAAGGCAAAATACTGCTCCTTGTTCATGGGGCAGTTGAGGTAATCGGCGCCGGTACCGCCGGGGCCGGCCTTGTCATAGCGCGACTGTGCCCAGACAATATCCATATTGATGCTGTCGAAATGCACGATCGGGGCGATGGCGTCAAAGAAGGCCAGGGAATCTTCGCCCGTCTTGGCCAGAATGGCCTCCGCCATGGCCGGCGAGGTGAGGGGGCCGGTGGCAATGATGACATTGCGCCAGTCCTGGGGCGGCATGCCGGCGACTTCCTCGCGCGCCATGGTGATATTGGGATGGTTTTCGATGGCCTGCGTCACCGCGGCAGAAAATCCATGCCGATCAACGCCCAAGGCCCCACCAGCCGGAATCTGCGTCTTGTCGGCGCAGGCCATGATCAGCGAATTGCAGCGCCGCATTTCTTCATGCAGCAGGCCGACGGCATTGTGCTCGGCGTCGTCGGAGCGAAAACTGTTAGAGCAGACCAGTTCGGCGAGGCTGTCGGTCTGGTGCGCATCGGTACTGCGCACGGGGCGCATTTCGTGCAGGATGACCTTGGCGCCGGCCTCGGCCGCCTGCCAGGCGGCCTCCGAGCCGGCGAGACCGCCGCCGATAATGTGGATGGGTTCTGAATTGGACATGCCCGGCAGATAGCAAGCGCGGCCGGTCGGCGCAACTGACACTTGCGCGGGTGCGGATACGCTGTGCTCCGCACAAGTCAACGGCCTGGCTTTCGCCAGGCCGTTGATCGGATGGATCGGCAGTTGCGCCCCTATGGCTAGGCGGCGCGGCGCTCGTGCCGGCCTTCGAGGATTTCCTCGGCAATCTTGGCGCAGAAGGCGGGCAGGTCATCCGGCTTGCGGCTGGTGACGAGACCCTGATCAGAGACCACTTCACTGTCTTCCCAGAGGCCGCCGGCATTGATGACATCGGTCTTGATGGAGGCGTAGGACGTCACCTTGCGGCCCTTGACGATGCCAGCCTCGACCAGCAGCCAGGGCGCGTGACACACCGCAGCGACAACTTTCTTCTGCGTCCAGAATGACTTGATGAGGTCGAGAACCTTTGTCTCGACGCGCAGCAGGTCGGGATTGATCTGGCCGCCGGGCAGGACGATCGCGTCGTAGTCGTCGGCGGTGATAGCGTCGACCGTCTTGTCTACCGGCACGGCCTTGCCCCAATCGTCCTTGTCCCAACCCTTGATCTCGCCGGCCTCAAGGGAAACGACGTGGACCGTGGCGCCGGCCTCGCGCAGGGTGGTGAGCGGTACTTCGAGCTCGGACTGCTCGAAACCGTTGGTGGCGACGATGGCGATGGTTTTTCCGGATAGATTTTGCATGGGAAACTCCTTTGCTTCTAGTGACTTAACGGGTCACTAGCGGAGGAGTTCCGGCTATTCCTGTGGCGAGTAAGCGGGCAGAATTACCTATTGCTCAAGCCGTGGGCACATAACAAAACACCCGCATCTCAGAGAGAAACGGGTGTTCGGTTCGGGTCGATTGATAGTCTTGATGCGCCGAGATTAGAGAGCGCTGGCATGATCACGGGCAACGCGATTGATATCGGTGCGCGAAATGCCCAGGTCGTTGAGCTGACGATTGTCGAGAGCGGCGAGTTCACGAACGGTCTGCTGGTAAGCGGCCCATTTCTTGAAAGTCTTGCGGATGTCCATTGGAAGTCTCCTTGTGTTTACGAGCTTATATTTAGAGCAGTGCCGCATGGATGAGCAGTGGGAGAATGGTCAAACGAGCTATGCAGTTTATGCGGGGCTAGACGAAATATGGTTGATGAAATCTTAAGCCCTGCAAACGGCGATGGCCGCTGGGTGGCATGCCGGCGGCCATCAACAATTCTGGTGCTCCAGGCAATCAGCGATCGAACAGCGATCGCGTCATCTTGGAGAAGTCGGGGCCGGAGAGCCCCAGCACATCGGCATCACGCGTCGAGGGAACGTCCATTTCCCGCAACGTCTGCTTGATGTCGACCAGGCGTTTGATACGCCAGACGGCTCGCACAAACATCGGAATATCCCTTTTGGCAGACGGATTGACAGCCTCAAGATGGGGTGATTTGCGCGTTAGCGCCATGCCCGTAACGTCAGGCGCATCATGCGCAAAGCGCATGGCATTTTCACAATACTGACGTGTTTGCCGCAATTGTTGCACCCTGCGTCGTGCTGCGGCGGCCGTAGCAGGCCATTCGATGTGTCACCACCGAATGGCCGAAAATGCTAGCAGACTGTTACCCTTGGGCGTCGCCTTATGGGCCCTGCGGGGATCTGGCGCTATTCGGCGGCCCTGGTCTCGAAATGCGGCCGGCGCGCCATGATCTCCTTGAGGAACTGGCCGGTATGGGAGCGCGCATTGGCAGCCACGTCTTCGGGCGTGCCCATGGCTACAATCTCGCCGCCGCCATCGCCGCCCTCGGGGCCGAGATCGATGACCCAGTCGGCGGTCTTGATCACTTCGAGGTTATGCTCGATGACCACGACGGTATTGCCGCCCTCGACCAGCTCGTGCAGCACCTCGAGCAGCTTGGCCACGTCGTGGAAGTGCAGGCCCGTGGTCGGCTCGTCGAGCATGTAGAGCGTGCGGCCGGTGGCGCGCTTGGAGAGCTCCTTGCTCAGCTTGACGCGCTGCGCCTCGCCGCCCGACAGGGTGGTGGCCGGCTGGCCGATCTTGACATAGCCCAGGCCCACGCGCTGCAGCGTGGCAAACTTGTCGCGGATCACCGGCACGGCGGAGAAGAAGTCGCAGCCCTCGTCGATGGTCATGTCGAGGATGTCGGAGATCGACTTGCCCTTGAACTGCACTTCCAGCGTTTCACGGTTGTAGCGCTTGCCCTTGCAGACGTCGCAGGTCACGTAAACGTCGGGCAGGAAGTGCATCTCGATCTTGAGCAAGCCATCGCCCTGGCACTTCTCACAGCGCCCGCCCTTGACGTTGAAGCTGAAACGCCCCGGCCCATAGCCGCGCGTCTTGGCCTCGGGCAGGCCGGCAAACCACTCGCGCAGGGGCGTGAAGGCGCCTGTATAGGTGGCCGGATTGGAGCGCGGCGTGCGCCCGATGGGCGACTGGTCGATATCGATGACCTTGTCGAGGAATTCGAGCCCGGTCAGGCTCTCATGCGGGGCCGGCACGACGCGGGCGCCGTTGAGGCGGCGCGCGATGGCCTGATACATGGTGTCGATCATCAGGGTCGACTTGCCGCCGCCCGAGACGCCGGTAATGGCGACGAAGAGGCCAAGCGGCACGTCCACCGAGACATTTTTCAGGTTATTGCCGGTGGCGCCCTTGATGCTGAGCGCCTTGCCCTTTTTGGCCTTGCGCCGTTCGGCGGGCATGGCAATGCCCATGCGACCCGAGAGATATTTGCCGGTCAGCGAATCGGGGTGGTTGAGGATGTCCTGCGGCGTGCCTTCGGCGACGATATGGCCGCCATGCACGCCGGCGCCGGGACCGATATCGACGACATAGTCAGCCGTCATGATGGCATCCTCGTCATGCTCGACCACGATCACCGTATTGCCGATGTCGCGCAGCCGCCGCAGCGTATCGAGCAGGCGGGCATTATCGCGCTGGTGCAGGCCGATGGAGGGCTCGTCGAGCACATAGAGCACGCCAGTCAGGCCCGAGCCAATCTGGCTGGCCAAGCGAATGCGCTGGCTTTCGCCGCCGGACAGAGAGCCGGAATTGCGCGCCATGGTCAGGTAATCAAGGCCGACATCGATGAGGAAATTCAGCCGCTCGCGGATTTCCTTGAGGATGCGCTCGCCGATCTGCTGCTGGGTCGGGGTGAACTTGGCGGGCAGGGCATCAAACCAGGCGGCGGCGCTGCGGATCGACTGTTCAGTGACCTGGCCGATATGGAAGCCGTCGATCTTGACCGCCAGCGATTCCGGCTTGAGGCGATAGCCACCACAGGCGAGGCACGGCTTGGCCGACATGTACTTTTCAATTTCCTCGCGCATGCCGGCGCTTTCGGTCTCCTTGTAGCGCCGCTCGAGATTGCCGATGACGCCTTCAAAGGCCTTGGAGGTCTTGTACTGGCGCAGGCCATCGTCATAGACGAAATCGACCTTGTCGCGGCCGGTGCCATAGAGCACGGCGTGCTGCACCTCGAAGGGCAGGTCGCTCCAGGGCGTCTCGACCGAGGCGCCGAAGAGCTTGACCACCGCGGTCAGCGTCTGGATGTAATAGGGCGCGTTGGTCTTGGACCAGGGCAGGATGGCCCCGGCGCGAATGGAAAGGCTGGCATCGGGCACGATCTGGTCGGCGTCGATCTTGCGCTCGGTGCCTAGGCCATCGCAGACCGGGCAGGCGCCAAAGGGGTTGTTGAAGGAGAACAGGCGCGGCTCGATCTCGGCAATGGTAAAGCCGGAGACCGGGCAGGCGAACTTTTCCGAGAAGGTCTGTTGGCGCGGCGTGCCGTCCTCGTTCTTCTCATCGGCATATTCGATCAGGGCGATGCCATCGGCCAGCTTGAGCGCGGTCTCGAAGCTTTCGGCCAGGCGGCCCGAAATGTCCGGGCCGATGACGATGCGGTCGATCACCACTTCGATATCGTGCTTGAGCTTCTTGTCGAGGGCAGGGGCATCCTCGATCTCGTGATATTCGCCATCGATCTTGACGCGCTGGAAGCCCTTGCGCATCAGGTCGGCCAGTTCCTTCTTGTACTCGCCCTTGCGGCCGCGGGCGATCGGCGCCAGCAGGAAGAGCCGGGTGCCCTCGGCGATCTCGAGCGTCTTGTCGACCATCTGGGTGACGGTCTGGCTTTCGATGGGCAGGCCGGTGGCGGGCGAATAGGGCACGCCGACGCGGGCGAAGAGCAGGCGCAGATAATCGTAGATCTCGGTGACCGTGCCCACGGTGGATCGAGGGTTGCGCGAGGTGGTCTTCTGCTCGATGGAGATGGCGGGGCTCAGGCCCTCGATATGCTCGACATCGGGCTTCTGCATCATTTCGAGGAACTGGCGGGCATAGGCCGACAGCGATTCCACATAGCGGCGCTGCCCCTCGGCATAGATGGTGTCAAAGGCCAGCGAGGACTTGCCGGAACCGGACAGGCCCGTCATGACGATGAGGCTGTCGCGCGGCAGCTTGACATCGATGCCCTTGAGATTGTGCTCACGGGCACCCCGGACAATGATCTCTCGGTTGAGGCTTGGCTTTGGCGTCATCATTGAAGTCCTGGCTCGGTGCGCCGGATCGGCGGCACGGCGGTCAAACGGTCGGTTGGCAAAGGGAGAACCGGAAAATAGGCGCGGCGCGTCACTGCCGCAAGCGGCGCCCGCGCATGGCCGCCCGGCGCGACAGTCACCTTAGCGTGTCTGCCTGCCTTGCCAAAGGTGCTTTTGCCATTGGAACATAAACGGAACAATGGGGATTCGGTCAAGTCTGCATCTCCAATGTCACGCCATGCCAGGCGGTTAAGGCGGCAGTGGCGAGAAACAGGGCGCCGGCGCCACGGCCGATCCAGATGGTCCAGTGCGGATTGCCCACCAGGGCATCGCGGCCCTTGCCGGCGGCCAGCGCCAGGCTGCCATAGATGGCAAACTGCATGATGGCCGTAAGAACGCCCATGACGAGCGCCTGTGACCAGATCGGCCCGAATTGCGGGCGGATAAACTGCGGATAGACCGCCATGACGAAGAGATAGGCCTTGGGATTGAGCAGGCATGTAATGACGCCCTGACGGAAGGCCACCGCGTGTGAGCGGGTGCGCGGCATGGGGATACCCGCCACGGTGATGGCGCTGCCCAGCAGGGTCCAGCCGATCCAGGCCATGTAGGCGGCGCCGACCAGGATAAGCCCCTGATAGAGCAGCGCGGGGAGGTGGGTGAAGACGCCGACGGCCAAGGCGCCGAACAGCGTATGCACGGCGCCGCCCAGCATGATGCCCGCCACGGCAGCAAAGCCGGCGC
This sequence comes from Devosia beringensis, assembly GCF_014926585.1. Lineage (NCBI taxonomy): Bacteria > Pseudomonadati > Pseudomonadota > Alphaproteobacteria > Hyphomicrobiales > Devosiaceae > Devosia > Devosia beringensis. The sequence goes on from NZ_CP045422.1 coordinate 3,760,567, forward strand.
GCCGGCCACCGGTCAATGCATTGGCGATGACGAAGAACATGTCCATGCCCGGCACCACGATGATGCCGAAGAGCAGGAAGGTATAGACCCACAGGGCCTGAGCATAATCCATCAGCGTCCCCCGATCGCAGCAGAGGGTGCTGTGGGGCAGGGCTACTGACAGGGCGTGTCAGCAGGGTGCCCGTCAGGCCGCATCAGGCATGCATGCTGCCGGTCTGCTGGCGGCGAAGGTGCCAGGAAAAGGCCTCCTCCAGCAGATGAGGGGTGTGGCCGCCGCGCGCCACGGCGCGGTCGAAATAGTCGTTCATCTGGTCGCGATAGCTTGGATGCACGCAATTATCGATGATGGCGCGAGCCCGCTCGCGCGGCGCCAGTTCGCGCAGATCGGCCAGCCCCACCTCGGTGACGAGGATATCGACGTCATGCTCGCTGTGATCGACATGGCTGACCATGGGCACGACCGAGGAGATGGCGCCGTCCTTGGCCAGCGACTTGGTGACGAAGATGGAGATATAGGCGTTGCGGGCGAAGTCGCCCGAGCCGCCAATGCCGTTCATCATCATGGTGCCGCCGACATGGGTGGAATTGACGTTGCCATAGATGTCGAATTCGAGCGCCGTGTTGATGCCGATCACGCCCAGGCGCCGGATGACCTCGGGATGGTTGGAGATTTCCTGCGGCCGCAGGATCAGCTTGTCCTTGTAGCGGGCGAAATCGCCAAAGACCCGCGCTGCATAGGGGGCGCTCAGCGTGATGGACGAGGCCGAGGCAAAGCTGAGCTTGCCGGCGTCGAACAGATCGAAGGTGGAGTCCTGCAGCACCTCGCTATACATCTGGAGGTGATGAAAGGGGCCCTTGGCGAGCCCGCGTAAGACCGAATTGGCGATGGAGCCGATGCCGGCCTGCAAAGGCTGCAGGGTGAGGTCGAGGCGGCCCTTGTCGACCTCGCTTTGCAGAAAATCGATCAGGTGGCTGCCGATGGCATCGGTGTCGGCATCGGCCGGCGAGACGCTGGCGGCGCTGTCGACCTCGTCGGTGATGACGATGGCAGCGATCTTTTCGGGCGGGATCGGCACATAGGATGTGCCGACTCGGCTGTTGCAGGCCATGACCGGAATGGGTTCGCGGGCAGGGCGCTTGGTGGGGATATAGACGTCGTGCAGGCCATCGAGACCCAGCGGCTGAGACAGGTTGATTTCGACGATCACCTGCTTGGCCAGGATGGCAAAGCTGGCCGAATTGCCGATCGAGGTCGTGGGGACGATGCCGCCATCGGCCCGGATCGCGGCGGCCTCGACAATGGCATAGTCGATCGGTCCGAGCTGGTTGGAGCGCAGGTGCTCTACCGTTTCGCTCAGGTGCTGGTCGATGAACATGACCTCGCCGCGATTGATTGCCTGGCGCAGGGTCGGATCGGCCTGGAACGGCATGCGACGGGCCAGCACGTGCGCCTCGGTCAGGATACGGTCGATATCATGGCCGAGCGAGGCGCCGGTGATCAGGGTGATCTGGAACGGATCGACCTTGGCCCGTTCAGCCATGGCCAGCGGCACGGCCTTGGCGTCGCCGGCCTTGGTGAAGCCGCTCATCCCCACGATCATGCCATCCTTGATCAGGGCGGCGGCTGCCTCAGGCGTGGTGATCCGCGCGAGCAGGTCGGGGTTGTGAATGCGGGCGCTGTAGTCGATGGGGGGCATGGTCTGATCCTGAGAACGGCCCGCCATTGCTATCACCCTTGGGGCGCGCGTGATTGATCCGTGTCAATGCGGGGACGCCTGCATGCTTGACGACCAAGACATAAGAACATATAGAGAACATTAGGGCCTGATTGGCGCCGCGCGCGGCTCGCCGTAGATCGCGCCATAGATGTTGAGAACCACTTGTTCCGGCGCGCCATGGCGCGTGGAACGCGTTAGAACGGGCTATCGCCTGGCGATACGGGCCGGCCGCCCCGGGGCGGCAGGGGCCGGCGCAAGTGTAAGTGAGCGTCCCGCTGCCAGCTGGCCGGGACTGAATGAGAGGAATGAACGATGGCAGGCAGTGTCAACAAGGTGATTTTGGTCGGCAATCTTGGTGCCGATCCGGAAATCAGGAATTTGCCCAGTGGCGGCAAGGTGGTCAATCTGTCGATTGCCACCTCCGAAAACTGGAAGGACAAGAATACCGGCGAGCGCCGCGAAAAGACCGAATGGCACCGCGTGGTGATCTTCTCGGAAGGTCTGGCCCGCGTGGCAGAGAGCTACCTCAAGAAGGGCAGCAAGGTCTATATCGAAGGCCAGCTGCAGACCCGCAAATGGCAGGACCAGTCCGGCGCCGACAAGTACTCGACCGAAGTGGTGCTGCAGGGCTTTAACTCGAACCTGACGCTGCTGGACGGCCGTGGTGACGGCGACAGTGCCGGCGGCGGCGATGGCGGCGGCTTCCGCGGCGTGCGCGACAACAATAATGGCGGTGGCGGTGGCGGCGCTCGTCGGCCCCAGTCCAACGCCCCGGCCTTCGAGCCCGGCGGCATGGATGACGATATTCCGTTCTAGGCCCGGTCCGTTTCGGCCCGATGCCGGTCTGTCTGGATCATGGGAAATGGGTCGCTTCGGCGACCCATTTTCAATTCAGGCGTCTGACGTCATCAATAGTGCCTGACGGATGGCATACCGGTTTGATGGCAGGGTGATACGCCGATCCCGTTGCGGCACCGTACCGGCTCAGCGGGAATAGGTGCGACTGGTGCCGCGGCCGGCGGCCTTGGCGGCATAGAGGGCCATATCGGCTTGGGTGAAGAGCTCGTCGGCTGTGCCGCCGTGATAGTGGGCGGCGCCGACCGAGGCACTCAGGGCAATGGGGCGCCCGTCGCGCGTATAGGGCTTGCCCACCGATTGGACGATGGCGTCGGCCAGCGCTGCCATATCGGTCCCGGTGCCCAGCAGGACGGCAAATTCGTCGCCGCCAATTCGGGCGACCAGCACGGCCTCGCCGCAGCAGGCCAGCAGGCGGGCGGCCGCTTCCTTGAGGCACTCGTCGCCCAAGGCGTGGCCATGGCTGTCATTGATGTCCTTGAAGCCATCGAGGTCGACCAGCAGCATGCCGGCGATCGGCGCGCCATGCTCGGCACCATCCAGGTCGGCAAGCCGGATCTGGAACTGGCTGCGATTGGGCAGGCCCGTCATCACGTCGGTCTCGGCCAGATAGCGGGTGCGGTCGGCCAGCAACTTTTCCTCGGTAATGTCCTGCTTCATGCCGAAGATGCGGGTCGCCACGCCGTCGCGGGTTTCCACATTGCCCGTCAGGCGCATCCAGCGGCGGGCGCCGCGGGCGGTGCGGATCTCCACATCGACGCAGAAGTCGCTGCATTCAGCGATGGCCTTGGCCCGGGCGGCTTCCATGATGCGGCGCGATTCGGGCAGATAGTGATCCACGGTGGTGGCGCGCGACAGGGCCGAGCCGCGCGGCAACTCGAACAGGTCATAGACGCCATCGGTCCATTCGAGCGACTCGTCGGCCAGATCGCAGCTCCAGACGCCGATGCGGGCGGTGCCGGAGGCGCGATCGAACAAAGCGAGACGCTGCGCCGTCAGCGCGCGCTGCTGCTCGAGACTTCGGGTGAGCCGGGCAATGGTGGCACGGCTGGTGACGTCGATGGCCAGGGCGGCCAGCTGGTGGGCCATGGCCGGACTGCGCGGCCTGGCATCTGCCAGGGTGAGCAGGAGCCTGACCTGGTCATCGCCGGTGACCAGCGGGATGCCGGCAAAAAAGCGCAGGGCCGAGCGGCCGGTGCCAGGCGGAGCAAGATCGGGGATCACCAGGGGCGCGTCGGTATCGAGGGCGCGGCGCTGCAGAGGCGCCAGGTCGGGGTGGTGGACGGTGCTGCCGCTGGCGGCCAGCAGGCGCAGGCGATCGCCGGCACGCTGGCTGAGGCTGGCGCCGTCCACGCCGAGCAGCGCGCACAGGCGCGCCAGCAGGGCCGGAACCGGATCGCTGGCCGGCACGTCTGCCGAGGGCAGGTGCCTGTCAATGGTGGCGTGAAGGCTGGTCAATGGTCGACCCAGTGCAGTTAGTCGCCGTCAGGCTAACGCGTCCGGGGTTAAGATTTCCGCTTTGCGATCGGCAAAAAAGGTGGTCATGCAGAGGGTAATGACCAGGGCGGCCCGGCTAGCGGGTGAAGGGCACCTCGGCGCGCAGGCTGTCGCCGTTTTCGACATAGATGACGTCGAAAAGCACGCCGATGGCGTCCTGGGCCAGGCTGATCTGGGCCGAGATGGCCAGTTCCTTGCCCTCTTCGTCCTCGTCGCGCTCGCGCAGGTTGAAGACCAGGCCCTGGCCGCGCTTCTGGCCGACGGCGACGCCGTTGAAGGTGGCGTTCGAGCTCATCACCGCCTCGTAGCGGCGGCTGGCCTCGATATAGGCCATGGTGCCGGCCACCGAGAGCTGGGTGCCCGCGAGGCTGCAGCGACCATTATAGTTGACCTTGTCCTGATTGCCCGGGGTGAGGGCCAGGCGGCAGACCACGGTTTCGACATTGGCGCCGGTCAGCGTGCCGCGGCCGCGCCATTCCCCGATATAGGACTGCAGCAGCGCCAGCTCGGCGGGGCCGGCAAAAGCCGGGGCCAGGGCGGCGCTGCCGGTCGTCAGCGCGCCTGCCAGGGCCAATGCCGTTGCCAGCCGATTGAAATGGGTCATACCGTCACGTCTCCAGTAAAATCATGCCCCAAGGCAGATCGGGTGCGTGAAACCCAGGCGCCACGCGGCTGGCCAGAATCATGCCCGAGCAATGTAGCCGGGTGCGGCATTTGCTCGCAAGCGGGCCAGCACTCACGGCAGGGCTGCGCCACCGGCATCGGCCGGATCGTCCGGGGTTGGCGCATGGTTGGCGGTATGGACGCGGATGCGTCCCAGCGGCTGGAAGAAGCGGCCGCCGGCCACCAGCAGCGCGGGCAGGATGAAGAGGTCGCCGATCACGGCAAAGCCGAGCGTGGCGACGAAGAGCATGCCGAACAGGGCGACCTGGGGGAGGTCGGAAAAGACGACGATGATCATGCCGGCGCAGAGGATGATGGTGGTGGCCACGATGGCGCCGCCGATCCGCTCCAGCGTGTGCTTGATGGCCGTCATGTGGTCCATCTTCTCCTCGCGGCGGGCGTGCAGGTAGTGGGAGAGGAAATGCACCGTGTCGTCGACGGCTATGCCGAAGGCGATGGTCAGCGCGATCACCGTGGTCAGCTGCAGGCCCTGGCCGGTGAAATAGAGCCAGGCCTCGGTGCCAAGCACCGGGAAGAGGTTGGGAATGGCCGAGGCCAGCGCCACCCGGAAGGACTGGAAGGCAAAGCCGATCAAAGCCAGATTGACCAGCACGGACAGCGTCAGGTCGAGCTGCAGCCCGGAGACGATCTGGTCGGTGGCAAAGGTGGTGAGGATACGCAGCCCGCCGATTTCGGCGCCGACAATGCCGGCCGCCTGCATTTCGGCCGTGACATCCACCACCAGCTGCTTGAGCGTATCGGAATCGATTATGGTGGGCATGAAGCCGGTGACCAGGGCCTGGCTGCCATCCTCGGTGATGAAGCGCTTGCGCAGGAAGGGACCGACGGAGTCGAAGACCTCCTCGCGGCTGAAGCCGGTCTCGGTGTAATTGCTCAGATTGGCCGCCGAGATGACCTTGTTCTCACCGATATGGCTTTCGAGAATGGCGTGGACGCGCTGTATGGTGGCGAAATCGGCGTCGTCGACATTGGGATCGGTGCCGGACAGCGGCACGCGGATATAGAGCGGCGCCACCCCGCCGACACCTTCATCGATCTGCTCTGCTGTGGTCAGGGCATTGGACTGCTTGGCCAGCATGTCCTCAAAGGAGAAGCGCGGCTGGATCAGCCCATAGGGGATGAGCAGCAGCAAGGTGACAACGATGGCCGCAATGGCGAGCGGGCGGCCAAAGCGGCTGGCGATGAACCAGGCCAGGGGCAGCGGCGCGGTCAGCACCAGGCTGCTGCGGGCCGGCGGCTTGAAGCCGAGCCGGATGGCGGCCTTGAGCATCAGCGGCAGGAAGGTCATCAGGCAGACAAACAGCAGGAAGGTGCCGATGGCGCCGGCAATGGCGAATTCGCGCACGCCCTGGCCGGGCGTCAGTGCCAGCGAGGCAAAGCTGACAAAGGTGGTGAGCATGGTCAGCGCCGCCGCCGGGCCGACCAGCTTGACCGTGGCATCGACCGCCTTGTTGGGCTCCATGCCGTCGCGCCAGTAGGCCAGCCAGTTGAAGACGAAGAACATGGATTCAGCAAAGCTGATGACCAGGACCAGCGTGGTGACGATGATGGTGAGGAAGGAGAAGGAGCCAAAGCAGAGGATGATGATGCCCATGGACCACATCACCGCCAGGAAGGGCGTGGCCGTCACCAGCAGGGCCGCCGGCAGCGAGCGCAGCGCCAGCAGGGCGATGAGCGCCCCCAGGGCAAAGCCCCAGCCCGTGAACTTGATCTGGTCGTTGACCGCGGCGACGAGCATTTCGGAGGTCCAGATCGGCGGGCCGGTCAGCTCGATGGAAATGTTGTCGTCGGCATAAAAGGCGATGGTCTCGCGCACCTTGGCGATCATGTCCCGCGTGCCGTCGCCCTTGGTCATGGCCTGGTTGGGGAACATGATCAGCACCATGCCGGTGAGGTCGGGCGTGATCAGGTTGCGCATCATCGGGTCGTTCTGCTGCAGATCGCTGAGTGCCTGTGCCACTTCGGCAAAATCGTCCATGCCTTCGGGCACGGCGGGCACCGAATTGCCGAAGCCGTCCGGCTTGCGCAGGGTAAAGGGCGACATGCTGCCCACAGCATAGTCATTGAGCTCGAGATCGAAGGCGAGTTCGCGCACCCGTTCGAGCGTTTCCGGCTCGGTCAGGCGCGGTGAGCTGACCAGTACATAGATGTCGTTTTCGAAGGTGCCGAAGGTTTCGGACAGGTGCTCATAGGCGTCGTAGTGATGGCCGGAATGGGCATAGATGCGCATCAGGTCACCATCGACCGCGAGCCGCGGCATCTGGGTCAGGCAGAGAATAGAAAGAGCCAGTACGGCCAGGGCGACGGCGCGGGGAAAGCGCAGCGTGGTCAGGCCGATATATTCGAGTCCGAAACCGATCGACCGATCATAGGTGAAGCGCGCCCAGAGGCGGTTGAACACAGAACCAACAGACACCCGGCCGACTCCGCCCCTGCGCACCAACTGGCGCAATTGGTAGGGGTTTGTCCCGAGGACGTCCAGCGGGCCCCGGTGCCCGGTGGTGGGTAACCCACAATGACTGTGGGCAACGGCCCCGCACGAAGGCGGGGCCGTCAGAATCAGGCAGTGAGGGCAGCACGATTGGCCGCGAGGAAGTCGGCCAGGGCCTGCGGCTTGCGTCCGGAATAGTGCTCCACGGCGTCGGTGGTGATGGCGTGGTGGCCGGCTGCGGCGTCGAGATCAAAGGCCACCAAAAGGGCGGCCATAAAGGTTGGGACGCCCGCTGCTTCGAGCCCGCCGAGCAACTGCTCGCCAGTCAGACCGATACGCGATACGGGCTTGCCGGTCAGCTGGGTGAGGAGGGCGGCGAGCTGTTCCTGGGTCACGGGGGCAGGGCCGGTCACGTCATGGATTTCCTTGCCGGTGGCGCCAAGCAGGGCGCCGGCTGCGGTGCGGGCAGTATCCTCGCGGCTGACATAGTTGCGGCCGCCGCCATTGGTGGCATCGAACAGCTGGCCGCTGGCCAGAGCGGACGCGGCGGCCACAATGGTCATGTCGGCATAGATGTGATTGCGCAACAGGGTGAAATCGAGGCCCGAGTCGGCAATGGCGTGCTCGGTCCAGTAATGGTCGGCAATGCCGCCGACGCTGGCATTGGGGCGGGCATTGGGCGCCGAGGTATAGACCAGGTGCTGCACGCCAGCCGCCTTTGCTGCCGCGACTGCGGCTGTCTGCTGGGCCGTGCGGTTATGGGCGACGGTGCTGATGATGAGGGCGCGGTCGACGCCGGCAAAGCCGGCGCTCATCGACGCCGCGTCGTCGAAGTCGAGGCGTCGAACCTCGACGCCACGCGCAGCCAGATCGTCGAACTGGGATGGGTCGCGCGTGCCGGCGACGATGCGGGTGGCGCCGCGGTCCAGCAATTCGGCGACGGCGAGGCGCCCGAAATGGCCAGCGGCGCCGGTGACCAGGAGGGTCTTGTCCTTGAACTGCGTCATCTTGCATTCACTTTCTTGCTGATGACGGTCTGCCTTGCGGTAGATGCCGTCGGAGAGTAGGTATCGAACAGAGAGTGCTATCTAGTAGACCGTGAACCGGTCCGAAAGGAGGCACTTTGCCCGCTCAACGTCACCCCGGAGTAACTACCATGCTCAACTCCCTCGATCAGGCAGCCGTCTATGTCGCGCGCTGGAACGACAGTGTCGGCAATACCAGCGGCGATTGCCCGGTGCGCGGCGTGCTCGACAAGATCAGCGACAAGTGGAGCATGCTGCTAGTGATGACCCTGGCCAGCGGCCCCAAACGCTTCAACCAGTTGCGCCGCGAGGTGCCCGACATTTCCCAGAAGATGCTGACCCAGACGCTGCGCGCGCTGCAACGCGACGGCATGGTCGCCCGCCAGGTCTTCGATACCAAGCCACCGTCGGTGGAGTACCGGCTGACACCGCTCGGGCAATCCATCATCGTGCCCTTCGGCCATCTGATCGAATGGGCCGGGGAAAATCACCAGCGCATCGACGCAGCACGTCAGGCATTCGAGCAGGCCAACTGATCTGGCGCGACAGCGCTCCAGTTCTCCCGCCTGTCCGTAGTTTTTTTACTATGGCGGCGGTTGTGATCCCCGCGGTCCTTTTGCAAACGGGGGCTGTAATGATTTGGCAAGCGCAACAGGGGATGCTCCAGGGTGTAATTCGCCCGGAGTCGCCTGATGAAGCTGTCCCTGTCCTTTCTTTTGCTGTTTATTGCCGTACCTTCCATGGCTGCGGAATGGCAGGTGGACCGGCTACGCGGTGAAGTGACGCAAATGCTCGACGGCAGCTGGCAGCCGGTCAGACGCGGCGATATGATTGATGATGACCGCCTGCTGCGAACCGCCAGCAATGGCCGCGCTGGCCTGTCGCGTGGTGCCGAAACCATTGAACTGGAAGGCGATACCCAGATCCGCATCGTTGATGCCGGCCCCGACATGATGACCACCGTGCTGCAGGATTTCGGCACGGTGTCGATCGAGGCCGAGCGTCGCAATGTGCAGCATTTTTCGGTGCAGACGCCGTTCCTTGCCGCAGTGGTCAAGGGGACGCGCTTTACGGTGCGCAGTAATGGCAGCGGCGCCAGCGTCGATGTCGATCGGGGCGAGGTCCAAGTGCAGGATACAATCAACGACCTGGTCGTCAATGTCCGGCCAGGCCAGGAAGCCACCGTTACTAACGGGGCGCCGCTGCTGGTGGAGGGGCCTGGCGCCGTAGCGGTGTACAGCTTTGACGGTGTGCCGGTTGCCAATGGCACGGCAACGGAAACGGCCCGCGCCAGCAATGCGGGCGGCAATGGCACGGGCAACGCCTTTGGCCTGACCGACAGTACGGGCAAAGGCAAGTCCAGCAGTGCTCGTGACAACGGCAACGGCGTTGCTGCTTCCAGCAATGCCAGCAGTAACGGGACCAGCAATAGCGCGTCGAGCAATGCCGGTGGCAATGGCAATAGCGCATCGAGCAATGCAGGCGGAAACGGCAATGGCAATGGCGCCTCCCGCATGGCCGATGACACCGAGACCGGTGAGAGCAATGCAGGCGGGAACGGCAAGGGCAACGCCTTTGGCCTGAACAAGGACTAGGGTGGCACCGGTAGCCGGCGTGATCGAGTTGGGAGCAATGGGGTGATGCGGGCCTTTGTGCGGGTCACCAGCATGATTGCCCTGCTTGCCGCGCTCTGGGGCGCCGCCGCGGCAGGCTGGTTTGCGCCGGTGGACAATGCCCTGCAGGGGTGGCGGTTCACAGCTTCATCGCGGCCGGTCAGCGGCGATATGGTCTTTGTGGAAATCGATTCCGTCAGCCTGCAGTCGGTTGGGGTCTGGCCCTGGCCCCGCACGGTCCATGCTGGGCTGCTGGATCGCCTGGTCGAGCTGGGTGCCCTCGATATTGTCTTCGACGTGGATTTCAGCGCCGCCTCCACACCGCAGGCCGACGCCGCCTTCGAGGCCGCGCTGCAGCGGGCAGGCGGCTATGCCTTTCTGGCTGCCTTCCAGCAGACGCTGTCGGACGGAAGGACGCTGCTGAGCCGGCCGCTGCCGCGGTTCGAGGCGCATGCCAGCGCGGTTCTGGTCAATGTCGATGGGGATGGCACAGGGCTGCTTGAATCGTTGCCCGCAGCCCTCAATTCCATTCCTTCTGTCGCCCATGCGCTGGTGCCGGCCGCTGGCGCCGCGGCGCCATCGATCATCATCGACTATGGCATCGACCTGTCGACCGTGCGGCGGATTTCGGCCGCGGCGGTGCTGGCGGGTGCCGTCGACCCGGCCCTGGTGGCGGGCAAGCAGGTGATCATCGGGGCCAGCGCCATCGAACTGCGCGACTTCTTCCGGGTGCCGCGGTTCGGCGTCATCGACGGGGCCATGGTGCAAATCGCCGCCACCGAAACACTCAAGGCCGATCGGGCGCTCACCGACTGGGGCTCCATGCCTGCCGGGCTATCGGGCCTGCTGCTGCTGTCCGCTCTGCTGCTGGCGCGGCGCCATCGCTCACTGCCGCAGCGCGCCCTCGCCGTGCTGGCGGCAAGCCTGGCGGCGGAGGTCGGTGCCTGGCTTGCTCTCAGCCTGGGCGGGCTGCTGGTCGATACCGCCGTCTTTCATGCCATCGCCGCCGGAGCGCTGGCGCTCTGCTTTCTCGATGAACGCGCCCGGCGCTGGCAGCAGACGCGCCGACAGCAGGCCCGGCTGGCCTATCTGGCGCGACATGACGAGGTCAGCGGCGCGCTAAGCCGGCACGCCATTATGGAAGCCCTCAGCGAGACCGCCGGAAGGCAGGCCGTGGTCGTCGTCAAGCTGCTGCGCCTGGATGCGATCAATGCCAGCCTGGGACATGGTGTATTCGACCAGGTGACGGGTGAGATCACCGCACGCCTGGTCGGTCTGGGCAATGGCCTGCCGGCCCGGCTGGGCAGCGACGTCTTCGCCTTTGCTGTGCCGCCCGATAGCGGCCCGGACGGCCTGTCGGCCGCCATAGCGGCAAGCGCCGCGCTGCTCGAGCAGCCCTATCATATTGACGGCCATACCATCGTGCTGGGCGTTGTCTTTGGCAGTGCAGTCCGCACGCTGCCCGAGCAGTCCGTCAACCAGATCCTGCAGGACGCCGAGGTGGCGCTGGCCCTGGCCGAGAGCGGTCAGCAGCGCTCGGTGCTCTACCAACCCAGCCACGGCCAGCAGATCAGGGACCGCCGGCTGCGCGACCTGGCGCTGCGCCAGGCGCTGGCGCGCGACGAATTCTATCTCCTCTACCAGCCGCAGATCGAGCTGAGCAGCGGCAGGACGGTCGGGCTGGAGGCGCTGATCCGTTGGTGCAATGCCGAGCTTGGCGAGGTGTCGCCGGCCGACTTCATTCCCCTGGCCGAGGAGACCGGGCTGATCGTGCAGATCGGCGAATGGATCCTGCTCGAAGCCTGCCGGCAGGCGGCGCAATGGAACTGGCAGGGGCGGATGTCGGTCAATGTGTCGCCGGCCCAGTTCGCCCAGGGCGATCTGGTGGCTTCGGTCCGTCGGGCGCTGCAGGAATCCGGTCTGCCGCCGCACCGGCTGGACATCGAGATCACTGAATCGATCCATGTTGCAGATAGCCCGGCCAACCTGCGGATACTGAACCAGCTGAGCGCCATGGGCGTCTGCCTGGCGATGGACGATTTCGGCACCGGCTTTTCCTCGCTGAGCTACCTGACCAGCCTGCCCATCGACAAGATCAAGATCGACCAGTCCTTCGTCCGCAATCTGCCCGATGCACAGAGCGAGGCGATTATCGAGACGACGGTGGTAATGGCGCGGCGCCTGGGCAAGATCGTGATCGCCGAAGGCGTCGAAACCGAGCAGCAGCGAGCCTATCTGGCCGGCATCGGCTGCGATATTGGCCAAGGCTATCTGTTCGGCCGCCCCAGCCTGGCCGCCGAACTGGGCCCGCAGCAGGCACCGGCCGCCTGATCGTCCAGGGCGTCGGTGCCGGCCGGCTGCGGGTCTGGCCGCCAGTCGCCGGGGGCATGCGGCAGGGGCGGGCCTCTCCACAGCTTCCCGAAGCGCCAAATTAGCATTTTCTGCCGCCATCCCCTATAAAACGGGGAACAAAACCAACATAGAATCACCCCAGTGACCGATACGACCGACAACGGAACTGGCGCGCTGCCGCCCTCCGACATTACGATGATCTCGATCACCGACGAGATGCGGAAATCCTACCTCGATTATGCCATGAGCGTGATCGTCAGCCGCGCTCTCCCCGACGTGCGCGACGGGCTCAAGCCGGTGCATCGTCGCATCCTGTTCTCGATGAGCGAAAATGGCTACGAGTACAACAAGCCCTACCGCAAATCGGCCCGCGTCGTCGGCGACGTGATCGGTAAATACCATCCGCATGGCGACCAGTCGGTGTATATGGCACTGGTGCGCATGGCGCAGGACTTTTCCATGGGTCAGCTGCTGGTGGAAGGGCAGGGCAATTTCGGCTCGGTCGACGGCGATATGCCCGCCGCCATGCGCTATACCGAAGTGCGCATGCAGCGCATCACCAATTCCCTGCTCGACGACCTCGACAAGGACACGGTCGATTTCCGCGACAATTATGACGGCTCCGAACACGAGCCTACCGTTTTGCCTGCGCGCTATCCCAATATGCTGGTCAATGGCGGCGGCGGCATTGCCGTGGGCATGGCCACCAATATCCCGACCCACAATCTGGGCGAGACCATCGACGCGGCGCTGCTGGTGCTCGACAATGAGTCAGTGACCTTTGACGAGCTGCTCGCGGTCATGCCTGGGCCTGATTTCCCGACGGCCGGCATTATCCTGGGGCGCGCGGGCATCCGCAGCGCCTATGAGACCGGCCGCGGCTCGGTGATGATGCGCGGGCGCGTCGCCATCGAGGAAGTGCGCAAGGAGCGCGAGGCGCTCATCATCACCGAGATTCCCTATCAGGTGAACAAGGCCTCGATGGTCGAAAAGATCGCCGAGCTGGTGCGCGACAAGCGCATCGAGGGTATTGCCGACATGCGCGACGAGAGCGATCGCAACGGCATGCGCGTCGTGGTCGAGATCAAGCGCGATGCACTGCCTGAAGTGGTGCTCAACCAGCTCTATCGCTTCACGCCGCTGCAAAGCTCGTTCGGCTGCAATTTCGTGGCGCTCAATGGCGGCAAGCCGCAGCTGATGAACCTGCGCGAAATGCTGCAGGCCTTTATCGACTTCCGCCACCAGGTGGTGACGCGGCGGGCCCGCTTCCTGCTCAACAAGGCGCGCGACCGCGCCCATATCCTGGTCGGCCTGGCCGTGGCCGTGGCCAATATCGACGAGGTCATTGCGCTGATCCGTACCGCGCCCGATCCGGCGACGGCGCGCGAGCAGCTGATGACCCGCCGCTGGCCGGCCCAGGACGTGGCGCCGCTGATCGCGCTGATCGATGACCCGCGCCACCGCATCAATGACGATGGCTCGTTCAACCTGTCCGAAGAACAGGCGCGCGCCATTCTCGAACTGCGTCTGGCCCGCCTGACGGCGCTGGGTCGCGACGAAATCGGCGAGGAACTCAATGGTCTGGGCGCCCAGATCGAGGATTACCTGGCCATTCTGCGCAGCCGCGAGCGGGTGGTGGAAATCATCCGCCAGGAACTGACCGAGATCAAGGAGCAGTTCGGCACGCCGCGCCGCACGGAGATTTCCGAGGCGCTGGGCGACTTTGACGACGAGGACCTGATTGCCCGCGAGGACATGGTGGTGACCGTGTCGCATGAGGGCTATATCAAGCGCGTGCCGCTTTCGACCTATCGGGCCCAGGCGCGCGGCGGCAAGGGCCGTTCGGGCATGGCCACGCGCGACGAGGATTTCGTCGCGCGGCTGTTCGTCGCCAATACGCATACGCCGGTGCTGTTCTTCACCAGCCGCGGCATTGCCTACAAGCTCAAGGTGTGGCGGCTGCCGCTGGCCCAAGCCAATGCCCGGGGCAAGGCGCTGATCAATATCCTGCCGCTCGAGCAGGGCGAACGGCTGACCACGATCATGCCGCTGCCCGAGGACGAGGCCAGCTGGGCCAACCTCGACATCATGTTCGCCACGACGCGCGGCACGGTGCGCCGCAACTCGCTGGCCGACTTCATCGAGGTGCGCCAGAACGGCAAGATCGCCATGAAGCTGGACGAAGGCGACCAGATCGTCGGCGTCGAGACGGCCACGGTCAATGACGACGTGCTGCTGACCACCGCCATGGGGCAGGCGATTCGCTTCCGCACCGATGACGTGCGCCTGTTCAAGGGCCGCGATTCCATGGGCGTGCGCGGCATCAATCTGGCCAAGGATGACGTGGTCATCTCGATGGCGGTGATCAACCATTCCGACGCTTCGGCCGAAGAGCGGGCCGCCTATCTCAAGATGAGCCGTGCGGTGCGCGGCGAAGAGCAGGCCGAGGATACCGGGTCGGACGAGGGCGATGTGGTGGCCGGCGAGCTCAACCAGGATCGCTATGCGCAGATGAGCGCCACCGAGCAGTTCATCCTGACCATCTCGGAAAACGGCTATGGCAAGCGCACCTCGAGCCACGAATACCGGATTACCGGGCGCGGCGGCAAAGGCATCGTCGCCATGGCGGTCAACAAGCGCAATGGCAATCTGGTGTCGAGCTTCCCGGTGGAAGACAGCGACCAGATCATGCTGATCTCCGATGGCGGCCAGACCATCCGCCTGCCGGTGGGCGGCGACAAGCCGATCCGCATCGTCAGCCGCGGCAGCCAGGGCGTCATCGTGTTCGACACGGCCGACGACGAGAAGGTGATGTCGGTCGAGCATATCCGCGAGCCGGAAGCGGTTGCCGAAGACGAGGCCATCGAGGGGGCCGAGGGCATGCCGGGGGTCGGTACGACCGACAGTTCCGAGACGCCTGATGCGCCCGAAGCGCCGGACACTCCCCCCGAGGAGTGAGACGGCAATCGGTCTAGATGCATGAAGAGGGGCGCTACGGCGCCCCTTGGCCTGTCAGATGAACCGGCCCTCGGCCTGGCCGGCGCCGGCGCGGCGGCCGGTGCCTAGCCTGGGGCCGGCAGGGATGCTGGACGCGCTGAGGGCAGGGGTGTTGATTTCCAGGTCGCCATAGTTGTTGCGCCCGGCATCGGAGGCGCGGCAGGCCCAGTAGAGCAGCACCAGGCCGCAAAACGGGACAAAGTTCAGCAGATACCAGAATCCCGACCTGCCGATATCGTGCAGGCGCCGCACCTGAACGGTGATGGCCGGGACGATGTGAATGATGATCATGAACAGGGTCACCGGCATATGCACCAGCGAGCGGCTGAGGCCGCCGCGCATCTGATAGTCTATCACCACCCCGGCGATGAGCAGGACGAACTGTACCAGGAAGAACATCCAGTAGTGCAGTCTTGTACTGCGGCCCCAGAATTCAAAGTAACGCAGCATGCCGTCAAGATAAGAAACCATCCGCGCCCCCGCGCCCCAATCCACCTCTCCTCTAGCGCCAGCCGGTTTGCAATTGTGACGCCAATTGTCCGGCATTTTATCTATCGGGTTGGCGTGGTGCCGCTTGCCATTTGCGCGCGCTGATGGCTTTGTCACGGGCCCGTGTCACCCTCCGTGGACCGCACCATGTTCAGCCTGACCACCCTTGTTCCCTATCTAGGCGCCTGCCTGCTGCTGGCCATCGTGCCCGGCCCGACCGTGACGGTGATCGTTGCCAATGCGCTGGCGCGCGGCACAGGGGCCGGGCTGGCTATCGTCGCCGGCACGCAGGCGGGATTTCTGGTCATGACCTTTGTCGTGGCCCTGGGCATGCAGGCCCTGGTCGCCTTCATGGGCTGGGCCTTCGACTGGATCAAGCTGGTTGGCGCCGCCTATCTGGTCTGGCTGGGCTGGAAGATGTGGCGCTCAAAGGGTGAGTTGGGGACAGCCAGGGCCGAACGCGGCAAGTCCCGCCTTGCCATGGCGGTCGAGGGTTTCCTGGTGATCCTGTCCAACCCCAAGGCGCTGATCTTTCTGGGGGCCTTCCTGCCGCAATTTGTCGATGTGACGCAGCCGACCTTTCCGCAGGTGATGCTGCTGGGGCTGCTGTTCATGCTGGTGGCGGGATCGACCGACGCGATCTATGCGCTGATCGCCGGCCGGGCGCGCAACCTGCTCAGCGCGGCGCGGGTGCGCGTGGTGTCGCGCGTTTCCGGCCTGGTGCTGATGGCCGGGGGCGTCTGGCTGGCGCTGGCGAAGCGGGCATGACAAGCGAGATTGTCAACCTGCGCACGGCGCAACAGTTTGCTTCCGTTATCGCCGATCGCCTCTGGCATGCCTGGGATAAGCACGATGGCGAGACCTTGGCGGCGGTTGAACAGGACTTGGCCGAGGTGATTGGTGCCGCGGACTTTCCCTTTACGCTGGTGGCGCTGGCCGGCGGGTCTTTTGCCGGGACGGTATCGGCAATTGCCTCCGATCTCGACGAACGCCCTGAACTGGGTCCCTGGATTGCCTCGCTCTGGGTCGAGCCCGCATTTCGCGGGCAAGGCATTGCGCAGGCCCTGGTCGAACAGGCGACTGCCACCATGTTCGCCCAGGGCAGTGGCAAGGTTTATCTGTACGCCATACCCCGGCTGCGCTCCTACTATCTGGGCATGGGATGGACGCTACAGGAGGAAGAATTCGGCAGATTGGGCGTCGATATCTTCTTCCGCCTGGCGCCATAGGCGCCGCACAATTGACTCCGTGCAGCGGACTCTCGTGTCTCTGGGCCTCGTGCTGCCGACCGGCAGACTGATCGTCTTGCCAGGGCCGGCTAGTCGCGTCTCGCCGCATAGGCGGTGAGGAGGTCGGTCACCAGGATGCCGTTGATGCGCATGCCGGTCAGATTGCAATCGGCGATCTCGGCGCCGGCCAGGGTGGCATCGGCGATGCGCAGGGCAGACAGATTGGCATTGGTGATGCTGGTGCCCGACATGTTGATGTTGCTCAGCGTCGCGCCGCTGAAATCGACGTCGTCGAACAGGGCGCCGCTCAGATTGCAGTCACGAAATGCCGCGCCGCTCAGCACGGCATAGAACTGCGCGCCACTCAGATTGACGCCATCGAAATGGCTGCCGGCCATGTCGGCACGGCGATAATGCGCCTCGCGCTGCTGCGGGCCATCAAAGGGATTTTCGGGGGTCATCGCTGGCTCCTGTCGTTGGTTGATGTCGTCCAGTGTGGCATGACAGCGCCTGCGTTGCCATCGATCCGCGGGCATGACAAAATCATGGCACCACAAGGGGATGGCGCCATGAGTTCGCTGGTTTGGGTCTGTCCGGGCGCGTTCGATCCGCGCGCCAATGGGCATCTGGACGTCAGCGAGCGGACATGATGGATAAGCCGCAACCGGCCGGTTACCGTTCGTTGCTCGCCCTGCCGGTACCGCGCCGGCTGGCACTGGCCTCGATCCCCGCCGATTTTGCCGACTGGCTCGACTATGCCGCCATCATCGCGCTCCTGGTGTTTGCCTGGGGCGAGGGGCCGCTGGTGCTGGCGCTGTTTGCCTTCTGCCTGACGCTGCCCTATGTCGCGGTCGGCCCGCTGCTGGCCATGGTGGTCGACCGCACGCCGCTGCCAACCATTCTGGTGCTGAGCAATCTGGGGCGGGGTCTGGCCACGCTGGCGCTGATGTTTGCCGACGACACCGCCTTGGTGCTGGCCATCGTCTTTCTCCGCGCCTGCATCGACTCCGCCTTCACCCCGGCCCGCCAGGCGGCGATCCAGGCCTCGACGCCGCCAAACCTGCTGGCGCGCGCCAACGGCCTGCACCAGGCCATCAACCAGACCTCCAAGATTGCCGGTCCGGCGCTGGGCGGAATGCTGCTGGCCATCATGCCGGCCCAGAGCGTGTTCGGCTGCAATGCCGTGCTGTCCCTGCTGGCCGCCGCACTGGTCTTCGGGCTGGCGCTGCCGGCCCGGCCGCCGCGCAAGGCCGGCGGCTTCCGCACCGAACTGCTGGCCGGCGCCACCGAATTCCGCCGCAGCCGGCTGCTGTTGATGGCCCTGGTCTTTGCCGCCATCGCCTATTTCTCGTTCTTTCTCTATGACGCGCTGATCGCCCTGCTGGCCGAGGATTTTGGCCTGGGCGCCAGTGCGTTCGGCATCGGCATTGCCGCTTCGGGGGCAGGCGGCCTGTTGGGGGCGCTGCTGGCCGGCCCGCTCGCGGCGCGCCATCCCCTGGCCTGCATGATCGGGGCGGCACTGTTTTCCGGTGCCGTCACGGTCTCTGTCGCCGTGGTTGCCATGCTCGGCCATGATCTGCCGGCTTTGCCGTTCTTCTTCGTGCTGGCGCTGATGGGCGGCTCGACGGCCTTCATGCTCGTGCCCTATCGCACCATTATGCAGACACAGGCGCCGCCGGACCGCATTGCGCGGGTCTTTGCCGCCGGCGAAGCGGTGATCATGGCGGTGATGCTCTCGGCGCCTTTCATCGGCAGCGCCGTTGCGAGCGCCTGGGGCACCGGCGCGGCCTTTCTGGCCGGCGGCGCGCTGCTGATCGCCCTCGGTCTGGCCAGCGCGGCGGTTCTTGCGCTACGGCCGCCCGCGTGACAAAACCCTGACAACACAAAGGGGAGGGTGTCGTGAGCAAGCTGGTGGGGTTCTATCCGGGCTCGTTTGATCCGCTGACCAACGGGCATCTGGACGTCATCGAGCGGGCCTGCAAGCTGGTCGATACGCTGGTGGTGGCCGTGGGCATCAATCCGGGCAAGAAGACGCCGCTATTTGCCCATGCCGATCGACTGCTGATTCTCGAACAGGTGCTGGGCCCGGTGGGCAAGCGCACCGATACCGAATTCAAAATCGTCGATTTTTCCGGGCTGATGGTCAATGCGGCGCGCGAGCATGGCGCCAAGCTGATCATTCGCGGCCTGCGCGACACCACTGATTACAATTACGAAATGCAGATGGTGGGCATGAACGCGCAGATGGCGCCGGACCTGCAGACCGTCTTCCTGCCCTCCAGCCCGCCCGTCCGGCATATCTCGGCCACATTGGTGCGCCAGATCGCTGAAATGGGCGGCGACATTTCCGCCTTCGTCCCGCAAATCGTTCTCAAGGCCCTGAAATCCTCATGACCGCAATCACCCGTCGCCTGTTTGGCGCGCTCGTTATCGGCGCTGTCGCTCTTGCCACTCCGGCTTTCGCCCAGTCGGGCACGCCGCACCTGATCCTGACGCTGGAAGACGGCGCCGTCGATATCGAACTGCTGCCGGCGCTGGCGCCCAAGCATGTCGAGCGCGTCGTGGCGCTGACCGAAGCGGGTGAATATGACGGCGTGGTGTTCCACCGCGTCATCGACGGCTTCATGGCCCAGACCGGCGACGTGACCTATGGCAAGACCGATGGTCCCGAATTCGACCTGTCGCGCGCCGGCATGGGCGGTTCGGACCAGCCCGATGTCGAGGCCGAGTTCAATGCCGAAAGCTTCCAGCGCGGCGCGCTCGGCGCTGCCCGCTCGCAGGACCCCAATTCGTTCAACTCGCAGTTCTTCATCGTCACGGCCGATGCCAGTTTCCTTGATGGCCAATATACCGTGTTCGGCAAGGTGATCACCGGCATGGAACTGGTGGACGCCCTCGAAAAGGGCCCCAAGGAACAGAACGGCTCCGTCGCCAATCCGGACAAGATCGTCAAGGCGACGATCGAATACAAGTGATCTGAAGCGACCGCATTTGTGGTGTCATCCCGGCGCAGGCCGGAATCCATCCTGAGATGCGGTCGCCTCAGCCAATTGCCGTCAGTGCCATTGTGCGCGCGCAAATACCTCAGGATGGCCCCCGGCCTGCGCCGGGGTGACACCGAGTTTGTTGATGCCACAGTGGTTGCACCCATCGCCCTTTGCCCTTACATGCGGGCCAGAATTTCCAATCAGAAAGCACCCAAAATGGCTGAATACGCGGATCCCGAAAACACCCTCGTCATCGAAACCACCCAGGGCGAGGTCGTTATCGCCATGCGTCCGGACCTGGCGCCGAACCATGTCGCGCATATCAAGAAGCTGGTTCGCGAAGGCTTTTATGACGGCATCGTGTTTCACCGCGTGATCGAGGGCTTCATGGCCCAGACCGGCTGCCCGCAGGGCCGTGGCACCGGCGGTTCGAAGTATCCCGACCTGAAGCAGGAATTCAGCGCCGAGCCGCATGTTCGCGGCACGGCCTCGATGGCCCGCGCGCAGAGCCCGGATTCGGCCAATTCGCAGTTCTTCCTCTGCTTCGGCGACACGCCCTTTCTCAACAAGCAGTACACCGTGTGGGGCCAGGTCATTGAAGGCATGGACAATGTCGACAAGATCAAGCGCGGCGAGCCCGTGATCAATCCCGACAAGATGGTTTCGGTCAAGGTCGCGGCCGACATCGCCGCCTAATACCGGTGCGGGCGCCATGGTGCGCTCGCCGCCTGTTTTGACCCCCGGGACCCCGTCCCGGGGGTTTTCGTTCATGCCAGGCTAGGTACGGGGATAGGTGTAGAAGCCTTCGCCGGTGGCGACGCCCAGCTTGCCCTTGTCGATGTAGTTTTCCTTGAGATAGGCGGCGAAGTTCTCCTGACCACTGCCGGGTGTCGAGGACACGGCATAGGCGGTGTTGAGGCCAATGATGTCGTAAATCTCGAACGGCCCCTTGGGGGATTTGGTGGCGATTTTCCAGGTGCTGTCGATGTCCTGGGGGCTGGCAATGCCCTTGACCAGCAGCTGGCCCGCGGCGGCGAGCAGGGGCACCAGCAGCGAATTGAGCACGTAGCCAGCCTGCTCCTTGTGGATCTCGATCGGCACCATGCCGATGGCGCTGGCAAAGTCGACCACGGTGCGGAAAACCTCGGGCGATGTGCCGGGATGGCCCATGACCTCGGCGATGTTGTTGGTCCAGATCTCATTGGCGAAATGGAGGGCGAGGAATTTTTCGGGCCGACCGGTGGATTGCGCCATGGCGCTGGGCAGAAGGGTCGAGGAATTGCTGGCAAAGATTGCTTTGGCCGGGGCGACTGCCCCCAGTTTGGCGTAGATCTCGCGCTTGAGTTCGATCTTTTCTGGCACGGCCTCGATCACGAGGTCGGCATCCCGGGCCGCTGCGGCCAGGTCGGTGACGAAGGTCAGACGGGAGCGGGCGGCGGCAATGGTCGAGGCGTCGGCGCCGGGGACATCGGTCAGGTAGCGGCCGGCCAGGTAATCGAGGAAGGTCCTGGCCTTGTCGATGGCGGCGTCGTTGATGTCATAGGCGGTGACAGTGAAGCCCTTATAGGCGGACTGGAAGGCGATCTGCGCCCCCAATACGCCCGTGCCCAACACGGTGACGTTCTTGATAGTCATGGTACATTCCTCTGAGGTGGTCAGCTGGCAGACAGGGTCGCGTCGCGCTGATCGGCGTGGCCTGGTTGTTCGAGGATGGTGCGGCCATCGGCCAGCGCCATGAAGAAGGCAAGCAGCATGCGTTCGCTGGACAGGCTGGCATCGGCCGCCGATTGCACGGCCAGGCCCGTCCACAGGGCATGCAGGCCCCTGGCCAGGTCCCGCAACGGCAAGGCCGGGCGCAGATCATGCCTGCTGAGGATGGCGCCGATGATGCCGCCCAGCGCGTCGAGATAGGCATGGCGCGTGGCGTCATAGCGGGCGGCAAACGCCGGGTCGCGCAGGGCGTGGACCTGCAGCTCGACCGACAGTAGCGACAGATCGCCATCTGCGGCGAGCTGGGCAAAGTGTGCGGCCAGCGCCTGGTTGAGCCCGGCGAGGTTCCCGGCATCGTGGGTGGCCAGGAGGGCATTGAGCTGGTCGATCTCGGCGGCCAGCTGCCGCTGCATCAGGGCAAGCAGCAGAGCGTCCATATTGTCGAAATTGGAATAGAAGGCGCCCTGGCTGAAGCCGGCCGCCTCGCAGACGGCGCGGGTCGAGAGCGCGGCGATGCCCTTACGGGCCACCAGCGTGCCGGCAGCGGCCAGCAGACTGTCCCTGGTTGCCAGCTGGGCCTGCTTGCGGGGGGTGGGCATATTGGTCTCCATGCATTTCAAATCTCACTTGAGATGTGAAAATGCAAGGGGCGGAGCCGTCTATATTCGGCATGGCGGCATGACTGTGAACCGTCTTACTGCCTATGGACTTGCCAATTTGCCTTGAACTGCTAGGCAGGACGCATGCTGGTTTCCGACTTTGATTTCGCGCTCCCCGAAGAGCTCATCGCCTTACACCCGGTCGAGCCGCGCGACAGCGCGCGCCTGCTGCTGGTTGATCCGGCCAATGGGCTGGGTGATCTGCACATTCCCGATCTGCTGCGGCTGCTCAAAACGGGTGACGTGCTGGTGGTCAATGACACCCGCGTGCTGCCTGCCGAACTGCGCGGCAGCCGCGTGCGCGGGGAAAACCGCGCCAATGTGTCGTTCAACCTGCACAAGCGGGTCGATGCCCATACCTGGCGCGCCTTTGCCCGGCCGGCCAAGAAGCTGCATGTGCTCGACCAGCTCGAACTGGGCAATGGCCAGGCCGATGCCCTGACCGCCCGCGTCGCCGGCAAGGGCGAGACGGGCGAAGTGACGCTCGAATTCGATCTGGGCGGGGCCGAACTGGACGAGGCCATCAAGGCGCATGGGGCCATGCCGTTGCCGCCCTATATCGGACTCAAGCGCGGCCTCGAGGAGCGCGACAAGACCGATTACCAGACCGTCTATGCGGCCGAGGATGGTGCCGTTGCGGCGCCGACGGCGGGGCTGCATTTCACCGAAGAATTGCTGCAGCAGATCGCCGCCATGGGCGTGCGCATCGAGCGCGTGACGCTGCATGTCGGGGCAGGGACCTTTCTGCCGATGAAGGTGGACGACACCGACGACCATGTCATGCATGCCGAATGGGGCGAGATCGACGCGGCAACGGTCGAGCGCATCAATGCCGCGCGCGCCGCGGGTGGCAGGGTGGTTGCAGTGGGCACTACCAGCCTGCGCCTGCTCGAAAGCGCCTCGCGCGCCACCGGGACGCTGGCGCCGTTCAGCGGCGACACCGACATCTTCATCACGCCGGGCTTCAGGTTTGCCACGGTCGATGCGCTGATGACCAATTTCCACCTGCCCAAATCGACGCTGTTCATGCTGGTCAGCGCCTTTGCCGGGTTCGATGTGATGCGCGAGGCCTATGCGCACGCCATCGCCAATGGCTACCGGTTCTATTCCTATGGGGATTCCTCGCTGCTGCTGCGGGCTAAGTAGGCCGGGTCGAGGCCGTGCATCGGTGGTTGTCCGGCTCTGCGCAACCCGCTAGAACGCGCGCCATGAGCACGACAGACAAGCAAGTCACCTTTACCCTTTCGGCCACCGATGGCCTCGCCCGTCGCGGGCGCATCGATACGCCGCGCGGCGATATCCAGACCCCCGCCTTCATGCCGGTGGGCACGGCGGGCACGGTCAAGGCCATGTATCCCGAGCAGGTGCGCGAAACCGGCGCGGATATCCTGCTGGGCAATACCTATCACCTGATGCTGCGCCCGGGCGCCGAGCGCGTCGCTCGCCAGGGCGGGCTGCACAATTTCATGGATTGGCAGCGGCCGATCCTGACCGATAGCGGCGGGTTCCAGGTGATGTCGCTGGCCCAGTTGCGCAAGCTGACCGAGCATGGCGTGACCTTCAAATCGCATATTGACGGGTCCAGTCACGAACTGACGCCCGAGCGGTCGATCGAGATCCAGACCCTGCTCGACAGCGACATCATCATGCAGCTCGACGAGTGCATCAAGCTGCCGGCCGAGCGCAAGGAAATCGAGCGCGCCATGGAGCTGTCGCTGCGCTGGGCCGACCGCTCCAAAACCGCCTTCAACAACCAGCAGAACCGCGCGCTGTTCGGCATCGTCCAGGGCGGCGACGATGCCGACCTGCGGCTGCGCTCGGCCCAGGGGCTCAAATCGATCGGCTTTGACGGCTATGCCGTCGGCGGCCTGGCCGTGGGCGAGCCGCAGGAGGTGATGTTCCGCGTGCTCGAAGACATCACGCCGGAGCTGCCGACCGATCGGCCGCGCTATCTGATGGGTGTGGGCAAGCCCGACGACATTCTGGGCGCCATCGGAAGGGGCATCGACATGTTCGACTGCGTGCATCCCACCCGTGCCGGCCGGCATGGCCATGTCTATAGCCGCTTCGGCGTCATCAACCTCAAGAATGCCCGGCACAGGGATGACCACCGGCCGATCGACGAGGCCTCGCCCAACCCCAATTGCCGGCGCTGGAGCCGCGCCTATCTGCACCACCTTGTTAAGACAGAAGAGATTTTGGGCGCGATGATCCTTTCCCAGATGAACCTGGCCTATTATCAAGAGCTGGTACAGGACTGCCGGGCCGCCATCGAGGCGGGCCGCTTTACCGATTATGCGGCAGAGACGCGCGCGGCATGGGCCGCCGGCGACCTGCCGGTTCTCTGATCTCCTGAAAGGGTTCTCGACATGGCTAAAGCTGGACGCAAGGCGAGTTTCTCGAGCCTGGACAAGCATCGCAAGCGGCTAGAAGACCAGCCCATGCGCGTGCAGTTTGCCGTCGATCCGAACCGTTTCAAGCGCTATTCGGCGAGCGGCGCCGGCATGCTGCTGGACTATTCCAAGAACCGTATCGACGAAGACGCCATGGCCGCCCTGTTCGACCTGGCGCGCGCCGCCGGGGTCGAGGAGCGGCGCGACCAGATGTGCGAGGGCGTGCATATCAACCTGACCGAAGACCGGGCCGTGATGCACATGGCGCTGCGCTACCAGGGCGACAAGCCGGTGGAAGTCGACGGCAAGGATGTCATGCCCGATATCCGCGCCGTGCTCGCCGCCATCGAGAGCTACAGCAACGAGATCCGCAATGGCACCATTCGCGGCCATGGCGGTGCCCAGTTCACCGATGTGGTCAATATCGGCATTGGCGGCTCGGACCTCGGGCCAGCCATGGTGACGCTGGCGCTCGAGCCCTATACCCGCGCCGACCTGCGCGCGCACTACGTCTCCAATGTCGACGGCGCCCATATCCACGACGTGCTCAAGCGCCTCGACCCCAAGACGACGCTGTTCATCATCGCGTCCAAGACCTTCACCACCGACGAGACCATGACCAATGCCGGCACGGCGCGGGACTGGATCGCCGATACGCTGGGCGAAGAGGCAGTGCCCAACCACTTCGCCGCCGTCTCCACCAATATTCCGGCCTGTGCCAAGTTCGGCATTCGCGAAGACCGCATCTTCGGCTTCTGGGACTGGGTCGGCGGGCGCTATTCGGTATGGTCGGCCATCGGCCTGCCGATCGCCATCGCCGTCGGCTATGACAATTTCGCCAAGTTCCTGGCGGGTGCCGATGCCATGGACCGGCATTTTCTCTCCGCCCCGCTGGAAGAAAACCTGCCGGTGATCATGGCCATGCTGGGCGTCTGGTATCGCAATGTCTGGGGCTTTTCGACCCATGCCGTGCTGCCCTATGACCAGCGCATGAGCCGTTTTGCCGCCTATCTGCAGCAGCAGGACATGGAGAGCAATGGCAAGTCGGTGACGCTGGCGGGCAAGCCCGTCGGCTGGTCGACCGGGCCGATCGTCTGGGGCGAGCCGGGCACCAATGGCCAGCACGCCTTCTACCAGCTGATTCACCAGGGCACCGACGTTATCCCCTGCGATTTCCTGATTGCCGCCAAGCCGCATGAAAGCCTGCCGCCGCACCACGACAAGCTGGTGGCCAATGTGCTGGCGCAGTCCGAAGCGCTGATGCTGGGCAAGACGCAAGAAGAGGTCGTCGCCGAACTCAAGGCGCAAGGCATGAGCAAGGCGCAGATCAAGGACCTGACGCCGCACAAGGTGTTCAGCGGCAACCGCCCGTCCAATACGCTGTTCTACGAGCAGCTGACCCCGGAAATGCTGGGTTCGCTGGTAGCGCTCTATGAGCACAAGGTGTTCACCCAGGGCGTGATCTGGAACGTCAATTCCTATGACCAGTGGGGCGTCGAGCTGGGCAAGCAGCTGGCCAAGGCGCTGCTGCCCAAGGTAGAAGGCCGCCAGAGCGGGGAGGGGCATGACAGCTCGACCCAGGGCCTGCTGGCCTATTATCAAGCCAACAAGGCCTAGACATTTGACCATTACCACCGAAGAACAGCTCGAAAAGCTCAAGGCCATCGGCCGCATCTGCGCCACCACCCGGGACGCCATGGCCGCGGCCATGCGGCCGGGCATGACGACGCTGGAGCTCGACGAGATCGGGGCCAAACTGCTGGCCGAGCATGGGGCGCTGTCGGCGCCGGTGATCACCTATAATTTTCCGGGTGCCACCTGCATCTCGGTCAATGAGGAGATCGCCCATGGCATTCCGGGTGACCGGGTGCTGCGCGACGGGGACCTGGTCAATATCGACGTGTCGGCGGCCAAGGATGGGGTGTTTGCCGATTGCGGCGCCTCCTTCGTGCTGGGCGAGGGCGATCCGCGCGTGGTCAAGCTGTGTCGCGACGGCAAGAAGGCGATGTGGGCGGGCATCAATGCGGTCAAGGCCGGCGCACCGCTGGCCGATATTGGCGACGCCATCGGCAAATTCGCCAAGAAGGGCGGCTATAGCCTGATCCGGAACCTGGCTAGCCATGGCGTGGGCGACAGCCTGCATGACGAGCCTGGCGAGATCGCCACGTGGCCGGACCGCTCGGAACGCCGCCGCATGACCGACGGGCTGGTGTTCACCATCGAACCCTTCCTGTCACTGGGCGGGCGGATGGCGGACCAGAAATCGGCCGATGACGAATGGACGCTGGTGAGCCGACCCTCGGCGCCCTGCGTGCAGTATGAGCATACCGTGGTGGCGACGCCGCGCGGCGCCGTGGTTATCACCCTGGCGGCCTAGACCAGCGCATGGCGTTGGCGCCTGGGGCGCCACGCGACCGCGTGGTGGTTGACTTGAAAAGGCTCAGGCTTCGTCGGGCTCAGCCCGAGGTCCCCGATGGCAATGTGCTGTGGCTACAGCCAGACCAGCAGCAGCGGCCCGAGCAGTACCATGCCGATGGCCACCACATAGCGCAGATTGCCTAGCTGGCGCAGGCTGGGCAGGCTGAGGAATGACGACAGCAGCAGAAAGCCCAGGAGGGCAATGAAGACCGGGTTGAGCGGCGTCAGATGGATGGCGGCGCCTTCGGTCAGCTGCAGATAGATCATATGGCCCACGACAAAGCCGAGCAGGGCCGTCACCACGACCGTGACGGCCTTGGCGGTGATCAGCAGGGCCATATCGATGGTATGGGCGGTCAGCAGCAGCGCCAGCCCGGTTGCCGTGACATGCACGGCGGCCAGGGTGGGCAGGATCTGGTTGTTGGCCAGCAGTGGCACCATTTCGGGCGGGGCGGTCAGCGGCAGCGCGCCAATCATCGGCAGGTTGGCGCCATACTGGGCCAGCACATAGATGACATAGAGCATGACCAGCGTGCTGGCGGCAAAGGTCACCAGCGTCGCGGCGAGGACCTTGAGCAGATCGATGGTATCCTGTGACACTGCAGGGGCCCGATCAGAATGAAGGAAGAAGCTTGGTATGCCGGGAGGGGGTCGAACCCTCGACCATTCGATTAAAAGTCGAATGCTCTACCACTGAGCTACCGGCACGCACCAAGATCGACGCTTTGGGCGTCGCGGCGGAACATAGCCACGTTGCCCACGCTGTCAACCGCAATTGCGCCGAACTCAGTCGCGCAGCGGTGTTCCGGTAAACGGGGTGGGCAGGCAGGCAATTGAAATTCGTTCGAGGCGGGTACACAGGGCAGTGGCCTCCGAGAGTTCGGCAATGGGGCCGACGATGATGCGTTTGTTGGCGCCGTCACCCGCATCGAGAAGCAGGGGCGACATGCCGAAGAGCAGCGGGCCCAGCTTGAGCGACAGATCGTTCCAGGCGCCCAGCGCCTGGTCGGCCGGTACGGCAGCACCGAGCGCCATGCCGAATGTCATTGTATTGGGCGCGGGGATGGAGGCGGTCTCGACGATGTCGGGCAGAGGCTGCCCGGTTGCATCGGCTGCGCCTGCCATCGGCTGCTGGCGGATTTTTACCGAGCCACCGTCGGCATCGTAGACAGTCCCTTCACCGACCGAGGCGGTCACCGCCGAACGGTCGATCGCCGGATTGGCCGTCTGGTATTCGAGCAGGCGTGGCAGGCTGACCTCGAGGGAGCCGACGCGCTGCTGCACGGCGTTGCCCTGCTGCTCGGCCAGGGCAAAGCGCGTGGTCAACTCGGTATTGTCGCGCTTGAGCTGCAGGGTCTGCTCGCGCAGGTCGGCAACCTGGAGCCGCAACTGGTCAAGGGAAGCGCCTTCGATGCGGGTCTTGTGCAGGCCGCCCAGCACGTTTGACGGCATCACCGCCGAGATGTTGGCGCCCAAGACGGCGATGGCGCCGCAGACCAGGGCAACGATGCCCCAGCTGGTAACGTCCGATTGCCGGAACTGTGCCGATGCCTTGGCCAATGTCAAAAACCCCGATGGCGCAATCGAATCAGGTATTGCGCAGTACAACCCACCATGCGGTCCCGATTAGGGGTTCGCCAACGCTTGGCTGCCATAAATCTGTGAAAATGTGCGCGATACAGTGCGCAATGCGGGAAAAATACCATGACGGAACTTTTGTCGATCATCCTGGCTGCCGGCGAAGGCACCCGCATGCGCTCCAGCACGCCCAAGGTGCTGCATCCGGTGGGCGGGCTGCCGATCATCGGCCACGTGACGCGGGCCGCGCGCGACGCGGGATCGAGCCGCATCGCACTGGTCACCGGCCCGCGGCATGCGGCGATCCGCCAGGCGGTGACCGCGATGCAGCCCGATGTGGTGCATTTCGAGCAGGCCGAGGCCAAGGGGACCGGCCACGCCGCCGCCATGGCGCGGGAGCTGTTTACCGATGCCGAGGGCTATATTGCGGTGGTCTATGGCGATCACCCACGCCTGCGGGGCGAGAACTTCCGCGTCGTGCTCGACCGGCTTGATGCCGGCCTGGATGTCGCCATTCTCGGTTTCGAGCCGAAGGATCCGACCGGCTATGGCCGCTTCATCACCGATGGCGAAACCCTGCTGGCGATCCGCGAGCACAAGGATGCCAGCGAAGAAGAGCGGCGCATCCGGCTGTGCAATGCCTGCATCCTGGCGTTCCGGGCCGAGGTCTTTCGCGACCTGATCGACCGGATCGAAAACGACAATGTGCAGAGCGAATATTACATTACCGACCTTGTCGGGCTGGCGAACAAGGCGGGCAAGAAGGTCGGCTTCGGCATTGCGCCTGAAGATGATGTGATGGGCGTCAATGACCGCAGCCAGCTGGCGCGGGCCGAGGGCCTGTTCCAGGATGTGCGGCGGGAAGACTTCATGAAGGCCGGCGTCACCCTCAAGGACCCCAAGAGCGTGTGGTTCTCCTACGATACCGAGATTGCCCAGGACGTGACCATCGAGCCCAATGTGGTGTTCGGCCCCGGGGTGAAGATCGAGAGCGGCGCGGTGATCCATGCTTTCAGCCATATCGAAGGCGCCCATGTCGGGTCCAATGCGTCGGTCGGTCCTTTTGCCCGGCTGCGGCCGGGCGCCAATCTGGGCGCGGACGTCAAGGTGGGCAATTTCGTCGAGATCAAGCAAGCCGAGATCGGTGCCGGCGCCAAGATCAGCCATCTCAGCTATATCGGCGACGCCAGTATCGGCGCCGAGGTCAATATCGGCGCTGGGGTGATCACTGTGAACTATGACGGCTACAACAAGCAACGCACCATTGTTGGCGACAATGCCTTTATCGGCTCGAACTCCGCACTGGTGGCGCCGGTCACGGTGGGCGAGGGGGCGCTGGTGGGCAGTGGTAGTGTGATCACCGAAGATGTAGAAGCAGATGCTCTGGCGCTTGGTCGCGGCCGCCAGATCAACAAGCCGGGACGGGCCAAGGCGATCTTTGCCGAAGCCCAGGCGAAAAAACTCAGCAAGAAGGGCCTCTAGCCATGTGCGGGATTGTCGGGATTGTCGGGATTGTCGGCGGCGAACCAGTCGCCGGCCGTCTAGTGGACGCGCTCAAGCGCCTCGAATATCGCGGCTATGACAGCGCCGGCGTCGCCACGCTGGTGGGCGGCAGCATCGACCGCCGCCGCGCCGAGGGCAAGCTGGGCAATCTGGCGCAGAAGCTGGCCTTCGAGCCGCTGAGTGGGCAGATCGGCATTGGCCACACGCGCTGGGCCACGCATGGCGCGCCGACCGAGCAGAATGCCCATCCGCATGCCACCGACCGCGTCGCCGTGGTGCATAATGGCATTATCGAAAACTATCGCGACATGCTGGCCGACCTGGCCAAGGACGGCTATCTGCCGACCACCCAGACCGATACCGAGGCGGTGGCGCTCTGGACCACGCGCGAGCTGGCCAAGGGCGCCGACCCCGAACTGGCCGTGGCCCGCACGCTCAAGGTGCTGCGCGGCGCCTTTGCGCTGGCCTTCATGTTCCGCGGCGAGGAGGGCCTGCTGATCGCGGCCCGGCACGGCGCGCCGCTGGCCATCGGCTATGGCGCAACGGAAATGTATCTGGGGTCGGACGCCATGGCGCTGGCGCCGTTCACGGCCCGGCTGAGCTATCTCGAAGACGGCGACTGGGCGGTCATCACGCCCCGGGGCGTGACCATCCGCGACGGCAAGGACGCCATCGTGCAGCGCGAGCAGCAGATTTCCCAGACCTCGGCGCTGATGGTGGACAAGGGTAATCACCGCCATTTCATGGCCAAGGAAATCTACGAGCAGCCCGAGACTATCGGCCATACGCTCAGCCACTATGTCGATATGGGCGCCGAACGCGTCGCCATCCGCGAAAACCTGCCGTTCAACTTTGCCGACTTGACCCGGTTGACCATCAGCGCCTGTGGCACGGCTTTTCTGGCCGGCGCCGTGGCCAAGTACTGGTTCGAGCGCTATGCGCGGCTGCCGGTGGATATCGATGTGGCATCCGAATTCCGCTATCGCGAGCCACCGCTGGAAAAGGGCGGGCTGTCGCTGTTTATCTCCCAGTCCGGCGAGACGGCCGATACGCTGGCGGCTTTGCGCTATTGCGCCAGCCAGGGCCAGCATGTGGCCGCGCTGGTCAATACGGTGGAATCGACCATTGCGCGCGAATCCGACGTAGTGTTCCCGATCCTGTGCGGCCCGGAAATCGGCGTTGCCTCGACCAAGGCGCTGACGGCGCAGCTGACGGCGCTGGCGAGCCTTGCCATCGCCGCCGGACGCGCGCGTGGCGTGCTGAGCGCCGAGCAGGAGACCGAGCTGGTGCGGGCGCTGATCAGCCTGCCGACGGCGGTGTCCGAGGCGCTGGGCACCGAGGACCAGATCAAGGACATCGCGAAGGGGCTGAGCAAGGCCAAGGACGTGCTCTATCTCGGGCGTGGCCCGATGTTCCCCATCGCCATGGAAGGCGCGCTCAAGCTCAAGGAAATCAGCTACATCCACGCTGAAGGTTATGCAGCGGGTGAACTCAAGCATGGCCCCATCGCCCTGGTGGATGAAGCCATGCCGGTCATCGTGGTGGCGCCCTCGGACGAGCTGGTCGACAAGACGCTGTCCAACATGCAGGAAGTGGCGGCGCGGGGCGGCAAGATCATCCTGATCACCGACCCCGAGGGCGCCAAGACGGTGGGCCATGGCGTCGCCGACATCATCCTGATCCCGCATGTCTCGAGCTTCGTGGCGCCGATCCTGGCCACCATCCCCGTGCAATTGCTGGCCTATCACACGGCGGTGTTCATGGGCACGGATGTGGACCAGCCGCGCAATCTGGCGAAATCGGTGACGGTGGAGTAGGGCGCTACCCCGCCCTGATCAGCGGGATCGCCAGCTCCTTGCGGAAGAGATAGAGCGCCGTGCGGGCGGCCTGGCCTGCCGGGCCGGTCAGTGCCGGATCGGCGGTTAACAGCGCCTTGGCGTCGTCATGGGCGTAGTCGAGGAGATGGCGGTGTACGTCGGGCACGGCGAGGCGATAGCCGGGCATGCCGGACTGGCGGGTGCCGAGCACGTCGCCCTGGCCGCGCAGCTCGAGATCGCGCTCGGCGATGACGAAGCCATCCTCGGTGGACTTGATGGTGTCCAGTCGGGCCTTGGCGGTTTCGCTGAGATTGCCCTTGTAGAGCAGCAGACACGACGAGCGGGTCGAGCCGCGGCCGACGCGGCCGCGCAACTGGTGCAGTTGGGCGAGGCCAAAGCGCTCGGCATGCTCGATGATCATGATCGAGGCATTGGGCACGTCGACGCCCACCTCGATGACGGTGGTGGCGACCAGAAGCTTGATTTCATTGGCGGAAAAGCGAGTCATGACGTCCTGCTTGGCGGCGGCGCTCATGCGGCCATGCACCAGGGCGACCTGGTCGCCGAAGACCTTTTGCAGTTCGGCGAAGCGGTCCTCGGCGGCCATGACGTCAAGATGCTCGCTTTCCTCGACCAGCGGGCAGACCCAGAAGGCTTGGGCCCCATCGTCGAGACGGGCCTGCAGACGGCTGACGACGCGATCATAGTCGCCGATGGATAACACTGCCGTATCAATGGGTTGGCGGCCCTTTGGCTTTTCGCGCAGGATGCTGACATCCATGTCGCCAAAGTGCGTGAGCACCAGGGTGCGCGGGATCGGCGTGGCGGTCATGACCAGCAGGTCGGTATGCCTGCCCTTGTCGGAAAGGGCGAGGCGTTGGTGCACGCCGAAGCGGTGCTGCTCGTCGACGACGGTGAGGCCCAGATTGTGGAACTCCACGCCGGACTGGAACAGCGCATGGGTGCCGACCACGATGTCGGTGCTGCCATCGGCAATGCCGGCCAGCTTGGCGCGGCGCTCGGCGGCACCCATCTTGCCGGTGAGCAGTTCGCAGCCAAGACCCGCCAAATCACACAAGGGCTTCAACGTCTTGAAGTGCTGGGCGGCGAGCAGTTCGGTGGGCGCCATCAGCGCCGACTGGACGCCACTCTCAACCATGGCAGCCATGGCCATCAGCGCCACCACGGTCTTGCCGGCGCCGACATCGCCCTGCAGCAGGCGCGACATGCGGTTGGGCGAGGCGAGGTCAGCGCGGATTTCACCAATCGCCGCCAACTGCCCCTCGGTGAGGGAAAAGGGTAACAGACTGCTCACCTTGAGTGTCACGTCACCGGTGAAAGTGCGACTGATGCCGCGGTCGGCGACCATGGTCGAGCGGATCAGCTGCAGGGTCAGCTGACCGGCAAAATACTCATCATAGGCAAGGCGCTGGCGGGCAGGCGCCCAGAGCTGGGCCTCATCCGGATTGGCCGGCAGGTGCACCATGCGCATGGCATCGGCAAAACTGGGCCATTTGCGCTGCCCCATTGTAGCAGTATCGATCCATTCGGGGATAGCGGGCAGGCTGTCGACCACCTGGCGCACCAGCTTGGCCAACGCCTTCGAACTCAGGCCCTGCGTCAGCGGATAGACCGGCTCGACCAGGGGCAGGCTGGCAAACTTGTCGGGCTCGACGATGTAGTCGGGATGGGTGATCTGCTTTTCGCCTTTGAAGAAACCCAGCGTGCCCGAGACATAGCGCTGCTCGCCCACGGGCAGGGCCTTCTCCACCCAACCGCCCTGGGCGCGAAAGAAAACCAATTGCACGTCGCCGGTCTCGTCATGGGCAAAGACCCGGTGCGGCACATGCGGCTTGCCGTGCGGCGGCGGCTGGTGCCGGTCGATATGGATCAGCAGGGTGACGATCTGGTTGAGATAGGCCTCGGCGATGCCGACCTGGCGGCGCCGGTCCACCACGCCCGAAGGCATGTGCATCAGGATATCGAGGGCAATGGCCTCCTGGCCATCGGGCGCGCCGAAGAACCGCGTCAGCAGCGCAGCCAGCTTGTCGCCGACACCCTTGATCGAGTGCAGCGAGGCAAACAGTGGTGAGAGGCTTTCTGGACGCGACACGGCAGTGATTCTCCTGACCACAGGGTACAGGTGTTGGGTTGCCGATTGGCGCGGGTGGCTCGAAATCCACCACGCAATGTCGTGTCGGGCGACTGGAGGAGCCTAAAGCTCCCTCAAATCATCTGCCGACCACCAGGCGATGACCACGATGCCGAGGTCGATCACGCGAACCTGTCGGTTGCGTTCGGCGCTCCGCATCTGCCAGCGCGGCTTGATCTTGAGAACACCGCCCCGCGTCCTGAAGCTGATCCACGACATCTAGAACTCCTCCAAGATGTTGAGCGCCTTCAATAAAGCAATAAATGGCCCTGGGTGGAATATGCAGATTTCTGGAACCAGCCACTCACCCAGTGCCCAACGGGCACCGGGATCGGTTGTCGCAGCGCTGTTGGGGCTGACAAGGCCGCGCGATCCGCGTACACACAAGCTCAATCAACCACCTTTCGGGATCATGGCGCGTCAAATGACTGCCGGTGAAGATATTGCCATGCGCCGCAAGAAGCTGCGCTACCGTGCCTGGCACCGCGGAACCAAGGAGATGGACCTCATCCTGGGGCCCTATGCCGATGCCCATACCGAGGCGCTCGACACGGCCGGCCTCGACCGGCTCGAGGCGCTGATGAGCGAGGAAGATCCGCCCCTGCTCACCTGGGTGATGGGGCAGGTGACGCCGCCAGACCATATCGATCTCGAGTTTCTGGCCGACGTAATAGCCGACCATCACGCCCGGCTGGCCAAATGAACGAGATCGTCGCCCAGCGCCCGACCCGCACCATTGCCAATGTGCCCGATGGCATGCAGCCATTGGTGCTGGCGCGGCTGATCCAGCAGCGGATCGAGGCGGCGCCCGACGATGCCGCCAGCATTGTCTTTGTCGCGCGCGACGGACGACGGCTGCAGCGCATGGCCGATATCCTCACCGCCATGCTGCCCGGCCATCCGGTGCTGACGCTGCCGGCCTGGGATTGCCTGCCCTATGACCGGGTCTCGCCCAACAACGTGACCATTGCCGCGCGGATGAACACGCTGGCGGCGCTGACCAGCGGCGCCAAGGGCGCCGTGGTGCTGACCACCGTCAATGGCTTGATCCAGCGCTTGCCGCCGCGCGACGTGGTGGAGACCATGTCATTTTCGGCGGCGGCGGGACGGATCGTCGACAGTGAAAAGCTGATCGGCTGGGCCGCCAATAATGGCTATCTGCGCGTTGCCACCGTGCGCGAGAGCGGTGAATTCGCCGTGCGCGGCGGCCTGGTCGACCTGTTCCCGGCCAGCGCCGAGTCGCCGCTGCGCTTCGACTTCTTCGGCAGCCAGCTGGAATCGATCCGCACCTTCGATCCGGACAGCCAGCGCACGACCGGCACACTCAAAGCCATTGCCCTGACGCCGATGAGCGAGGTGGTGCTGACCGAGACCACCATTCGCCGCTTCCGGCAGAACTATACCGCCACGTTTGGCGGCAATACCGCCGGCGACACGCTCTATGCCTCGATCAGCGGCGGTTCGCGCTATTCCGGTACCGAGCACTGGCTGCCATTTTTCTACGAGCATCTCGACACGCTGGCCACCTATGTGGGCGACGCACCCTTCGTGTTCGACGAGCAGGCCAGCGAGGCCTATGGCGACCGCGTGGCGCAGATCCGCGACTATTATGACGCCCGCGAAGCAGCGCGGCTCAGCCCGCAG
Organism: Devosia beringensis; assembly: GCF_014926585.1. Taxonomy (NCBI): domain Bacteria; kingdom Pseudomonadati; phylum Pseudomonadota; class Alphaproteobacteria; order Hyphomicrobiales; family Devosiaceae; genus Devosia; species Devosia beringensis. The sequence continues at coordinate 3,796,318 of NZ_CP045422.1, forward strand.
GTGGCCGGCACCGGCGCGCCGTACAAGCCGGTAAAGCCGGAACTGCTCTATGCCGTGGACGAGCATCCCTATGCGCTGGCCGGCGCCTCGGTGATCCAGCTGTCCCAGTTCCTGGCGCCCGATACCAAGAAGGCAGACGATGCCGGCGGGCAGATTGCCCCCAGCTTTGCCGCCGAACGCCAGGCCACTGACACCAACCTGTTCCAGTCCGTCGTCGAGCGCCTGCTGGCCGAGCGCAAGGCTGGCCGCCGCACCGTGGTGGCCTGCTGGAGTATGGGCACGCGCGACCGCATGGCGCAGGTGCTCAAGGACCATGGGCTGACCAATCCGCGGCTGGCGGAAAACTGGCGCGATGCCGAGACGACCAGCGCTGCTACCACCTCGCTGGTGGTGCTGCCGCTTGAAAGCGGCTTTGCCACGAAAGACCTGCTGGTGCTGTCCGAGCAGGATATCCTGGGTGAGCGCATCCTGCGGCCGCAGCGCCGCAAGAAAGCCAGCGACGCGCTGACCGAGGCGGCGAGCCTGGCGGCCGGGGACCTCGTCGTGCATGTCGATCACGGTATCGGCCGCTTCCTCGGCCTCAAGGTCATCGAGGCGGGCGGCGCGCCGCATGAATGCGTCGAGCTTGAATATGGTGGCGACACCAAGCTCTACCTGCCGGTGGAAAATATCGAGCTGCTGACCCGCTATGGCAGCGACGAGGGCAATACCACGCTCGACAAGCTCGGCGGCGTCGCCTGGCAGGCCAAGAAGGGCAAGCTCAAGCAGCGCATCCGCGAGATGGCCGAGCAGCTGATCAAGATCGCTGCCGCCCGCCAGCTGACGCGTGCCGACGTGATCGAGATCAATCCCGGCGCCTATGACGAATTCGCCGCGCGTTTCCCCTATGAGGAGACCGAGGACCAGATGGCCGCCATTTCGGCGGTGTTCGACGATGTGACCTCGGGCCGCGTCATGGACCGCCTGGTCTGTGGCGACGTGGGCTTCGGCAAGACCGAGGTGGCTTTGCGCGCGGCCTTCGCCGTGGCGCTCAGCGGCAAGCAGGTCGCTGTGGTGGTGCCGACAACGCTGCTGTGCCGCCAGCATTTCAAGACCTTTGCCGAACGCTTTGCCGGCCTGCCGGTACGGGTGCGGCAGGCCTCGCGCATGGTCGGCTCGGCCGAGCTCAAGGCGACCAAGGAAGGCTTGGCCGATGGCCAGGTCGATATCGTCGTGGGCACCCATGCTTTGCTCAGCAAGACCATCCAGTTCCGCGACCTGGGCCTGCTGATTATCGACGAGGAGCAGCATTTTGGCGTCGGCCACAAGGAGCGCCTCAAGGACCTCAAGGCCAATGTGCACGTGCTGACGCTGACCGCGACGCCGATTCCGCGCACGCTGCAGATGGCGCTGACCGGGGTGCGCGATCTCAGCCTCCTGGCCACGCCGCCGGTCGATCGCCTGGCCATCCGCACCTTCATCTCGCCGTTTGACGCGCTGTCGGTGCGCGAGGCGCTGCTGCGCGAGAAGTATCGCGGCGGCCAGAGCTTTTATGTCGTGCCGCGCATCAAGGACCAGGTCGAGATCGCCGAGTTCCTCAAGGAGCAGGTGCCCGAGGTTTCCTTCGTCGTCGCCAATGGCCAGATGGCGCCGGGCGAGCTCGACGATGTGATGAATGCCTTTTACGACAACAAGTTCGACGTGCTGGTGGCCACCACCATCGTTGAATCCGGGCTCGATATTCCCAATGCCAATACGCTGATCGTACATCGGGCCGACCATTTCGGCCTGGCCCAGCTCTATCAGATCCGCGGCCGCATCGGCCGGGCCAAGGCGCGTGCCTATGCCCTGTTCACCGTGCCGCCCGATCGCAAGCTCACCGATACGGCCGAGCGCCGGCTGGGCGTGCTGCAGTCGCTTGAAAGCCTCGGCGCCGGCTTCCAGCTGGCCAGCCACGATCTCGACATTCGCGGGGCCGGCAACCTGCTGGGCGATGAACAGTCGGGCCATATCCGTGAGGTCGGCTACGAGCTCTACCAAGCCATGCTGGAAGAGGCCGTGGCCAATCTGCGCAATGGCGACGCTGATTACGAGGACAAGAACGAGTGGAGCCCGCAGATCTCGCTGGGCATGCCGGTGATGATCCCCGAATATTACGTGCCCGACCTGCAGCTGCGCATGCAGCTCTATCGTCGCCTGGGTGACCTGACCGACATCCGCGATATCGACGCCGCGGGCGCCGAGCTGATCGACCGCTTCGGGCCCTTGCCCGAGGAGGTCGAGGCGCTGCTCAAGGTGATTCTGGTCAAGGCGCTGTGCCGTCAGGCCAATGTCGAAAAGGTCGATGCCGGCCCCAAGGGTGCGGTCATTACCTTGCGCAACAACGAGTTCGCCAATCCGGCGGGCCTGGTCAAGATGGTCAGCGACCCGGCCAGCCAGGTGCGCATCAAGCCCGATCAGAAACTTGTGTTCGCCCGCAACTGGCCCACGCCCGGTGACCGGCTCAAGGGTGCAGCGGCGATTTTGTCCCGGCTGGCCAGACTTGTAGAGAATGTGGCGTGACGCACCGGCATAAACCCTGTCTCGCCATAATGCTTTGGCATGAGCTATTGGTCATGGTATTGCCCGAATTAAGCACTTGAAGGGCAGTTCAATATTCAAGGTGGCGTCAAGTCACCGGGACCGCCAAAAAAGCCAAGGAAATTCTATGAACTTCAGGAAACCCCTCGTCGCCGGTTTTGCGGTGGCTGCGCTTACGCTGTCCTCGATGTCGGCCTTTGCACAGGACGCAGCGCCTGCGCCCGCTCCGGATGCCGCCGCCACCGAGGCGCCAGCCGCCGATCCCGCTGCTGCCACCGACGCTGCCGCTCCGGCGGAAGGCGCCGCCTCGTCCAACTGGCTCAAGGTTTGCGATCCGCTGCCCGATGGCCAGAAGGCCTGTATCCTGCGCCAGGTTGTGGTGGCCAATGGCCAGTTCCTCGGCTCGTTCCTGCTGCGTGACGATCCGGGCCAGGAAAGCCGCCTGCTGGCCGTTGCTGCCGTGCCACTCGGCGTGCTGCTGCCGTTCGGCCTGACCTGGCAGATCGACGGCTCCAAGCCGGTGCGCGTGCCCTATATGCTGTGCGACCCCACCTCGTGCGCCACCCAGCTGGTGATCAACGAGCAGTATGTGAGTTCGCTCAAGAAGGGCAGCACACTCAAGCTGACCGCCAAGAACCGCCAGAACCAGGATCTGACCATCGAGATCAACCTGGCCGGCTTTACAGCCACCTATGACGGCGAAACTGCCATCACTTTCGACGAATTCCGCCAGGAAACCACCGGCGCGAACGCGCTGGAGCAGGTCTTGCAGGATCGCGCCGAGGAACTGCGCAAGCAGCTTGAGACCCCGGCGGCAGACGGTGCTGCGGCACCGGCAGCCGATGCGCCTGCCGCGGCGCCGGCGCCGGCTGCCCAGTAAGCCTGGACCAACCCATCGAGATTGCAGAGGGCGCGGGAAACCGTGCCCTTTCTGCTTTTCAGCGGCGCCCCATGCCGATGGCGAAGGCCTGGCGGCGCAGGGCGGGGGCCAGCTTTAGCGCCCAGAGCCCGCCGGCGCGCAGTGCCTGGGCCGGGATCATATCGGCCAGTAGCGAGCGGAACAGCGTATCCACCATGGTGCCGGTGCGGGCCAGATCGGCTGCCCGGCGGCGCGCATAGTCGGCGCTGACCGCACCGGCCCAGCCGGCCTGCGTGCGATCGGCAACGGCGAGGGCGGCGGCCAGATCGGCGACGTCGCGCAGACCCAGATTGAGGCCCTGCGCGCCGATGGGCGGGAAGGCATGCGCGGACTCGCCGGTGAGCACGACGCCGTCGAGGCCGGCGCTGGCCACGCTGAGGGCGCTGAGCGGGAACACGACGGCGGATGACGCCATGGCAATGCTGCCGAACAGGCGCTGCGACTTTTCGGCGAACAGGGTCAGCAGATGCTCGGCGCCGCCGGCCTGGGCCGCGCGCAGGGTTTCGGCGTCGTCGATCCAGACCAGGTTGGCGCGGTTATCGCCAGCGGGCACCAGGGTGAAGGGACCCTGGGGATAGTGGAACTCGATCGAGGTGCCGCCAATGGGCCGGCCCAGTTCGAGATCACAGACCAAAGCCGATTGGGTGAACGGACGGTCGCTGCTGCGCAGGCCGGCAGCCTGGCGCACGATGGACTTCTTGCCGTCGGCACCGACGATCAGTGGGGCCGTCAGGGTGGCGCCGTCGGGCAGGGTGACGCTCCAGCCGTCGCCAGTGAGCTGCAGGGAGGTGGCGCCCTGTGGCCGGATGGTGAGGTTGGGCAGGGTGGCGGCGACGGCGTGGAAACGCTCGAGCAGGCGCGCATTGCCGAAATTCCAGCCAAAGGCGTCGAGCCCGGCTTCCGTGGCGTCAAACAGGGTTTCGGGGGCGCGGATCAGGCGGCCGGTGGCGTCGATGATGCGGATCTGCGTCAGGGCATGGCCGAGGGTCTCAGGGGTGTCGATCAGGCCGGCCTGTTGCAGGTAATCGACGCTGGGCAGCATCAGCGCCGAGGTGCGGCGATCGGGCGGGGCGGGTGGCGCCAGGTGGATGGTGTGCAAGCCGGCCTGGGCGACGGCGATGGCGGCAGCGGTGCCGGCCAGCCCGCCGCCGACGACGATGGCGTCGGCGTCAAAGGGGCTCATTTCGCATCCGCCAGACGCCGGGCATGGCCGCTGGGGACGAAGAGACTGCCGGCATAGGAGCCGATCAGCATGGTGAGCAGAAAAATCCACAGATCGTCGGGCATGAAGGCGATCAGCGAAATGGCGGGGCCGGGGCAGATGCCGGCCATGCCCCAGCCGATGCCGAACAGCACCGCGCCGCCGATGAGGCGCCGGTCGATGCGATCATATTCGGGTTCGTGGAAGGCCTGGTCAAACAGCGGGGCCTGGCGGCTGCGGCTGATCCGGACGGCAATGAACATGATGACAATGGCCGGCACGATGACGAAGGCGAGGCTCGGATCCCAGCCGCCGGACGGAATGGCGGTGACATCGAGAAAGCGCAGCACCTTGGTGGCATCCACCATCTGCGAGACATAAAGGCCGGCGCCAAACAGGCCGCCGCTCAGGGCCGCCGTCGCCAGATAGGGCAGTTTGAGATTGGCCATCAGACGATTCCCGTCACGGCAACGGTGAGCATGGCCACCGCAAAGAACACGGCCACGGCCACCATGGACCGGCGCGACAGCCGGGCCAGGCCGCAGACGCCATGGCCGGAGGTGCAGCCATTGCCGATCTTGGTGCCGATGCCGGTGAGGAGGCCGGCAATGGCCAGCCAGACCGGGGTGGGAATGCCCCAGCCTGTCGGTGCGGGCACCAGTGTGGCGGGGACGTCGCCGCCCATGCCGATGGACGGCAGCAGGCGGGCGGCGAGGAAGGCGGCAGCGACCATGGCCAGCAGGAAGACGAGGCGCCAGACCAAGGTCTGGGCCGGTGGCAGCAATTGCCCGAAGACGCCGGAAATGCCGGCGATGCGGCCATTGCCCAGCCACAGCACGGCTGAGGCCAGGCCAATCAGGCAACCGCCTAGGGCGGCGGTGAGCGGCGTGAACGATTCCATCTCTATCTCTTTTTGACCCGGTTGCCGCCCAATCTATCACCCCCGAGCGCGCCGATGCCAGCGATGCGGCGCGCGCCATGTGCTGCGCAACGCCGCAGGGGCGGTGAAAACTCTGTCAGAGCCGCTTTTGTCGGCCGCAAGAACAGCCTAGACATGGATAATCGCCTGGTGGTGACTCGGAGACGACAATGCTTGAAATGCTGGCCGATCCCAATGTCTGGATTGCCTTTGGAACCCTGACGATCATGGAGATCGTGCTGGGGATCGACAATATCGTGTTCATTTCGGTGCTGGTGTCGCGCCTGCCGCGCGAGCAGGCCGATTTCGCCCGCAAGCTGGGTATCGGGCTGGCGCTGGTGTTCCGCATCATGCTGCTGTTCGTGATCAGCTGGATCGTGCAGCTGCAGGACCCGGTGTTCGAGGCCTTCGGGCATGGCTTCTCGTGGAAGGACATCATCCTGATCGGTGGCGGCGCCTTCCTGATCTACAAGGCTACCCATGAAATGCATGCGGCTATAGAGGATACACATGAAGTGGGTATGGCCGATGTCGCCAAGGCGACGCTGCAGGCGATCCTGATCCAGATCGTCATCGTCGACATGGTGTTTTCGATTGATTCCATCATAACGGCTGTGGGCATGGTGCCGGCCGACCAGGTGTTCGTCATGGTGGCCGCAGTGCTGGTCGCCGTGGGCGTGATGTTCGTGGCGTCGGGTCCGATCGCCAAGTTCGTTTCCGATCATCCGACCACCAAGATGCTGGCGCTCTCCTTCCTGCTGCTGATCGGCATGACGCTGGTGGCCGATGGCTTCGGCTTCCACATTCCCAAGGGCTATATCTACTCGGCCATGGCCTTCTCGGTGCTGGTGGAAATCTTCAACGTCTTTGCCAAGACCCGCAAGCTGCGCCAAGCCGGTGGCCATGCGGCCAAGCAGAGTTTCACGCCCTTTACCGGCGACACCGGCTCGGTCTCCAGCGAGGCTGCCCTGGCATCGCTGGGTCGCAGCGCCAGCCCGGCGGCCAGACCCGTTGCCGCCAAGCCGGTGACACCGGCAGCGCCGGCTGCCAAGCCGCGCAGCAGCAGTACGACCACCGCCAAGGCGCAGGCCCGACCCAAATCGGCCCCGCGCAAGCCTCGGACGCCCAAGTGAGCCGCGCCATCGTCGTCCATCACGTCGGGGGTCCCGACGTGATGGCTTTCGAGGAGCAGGCCGTGGGGGCACCGGGCCCCGGCGAGGTGGCGCTGCGCCACACCGCCATCGGGCTCAATTTCATCGACACCTACCAGCGCTCCGGGCTCTATCCGGTGCAGACGCCCTTCGTGGCGGGCAATGAGGCGGCCGGGGTGATCACGGCGCTGGGCGAAGGGGTGAGCGACTTCAAAATCGGCGACCGGGTCGTCTACCAAGGGCAGATCGGCGCCTATGCCACCGAGCGCCTGGCGGCTGCCGATCGCATGGTGCCGATTCCCGACGGCATCGACGACCAGACGGCGGCCGCCATCCTGCTCAAGGGGCTGACGGCCTATTACCTGCTGTTCCAGACCTGGCCGCTGGCTGCCGGCGAGACCATCCTATGGCATGCTGCCGCCGGCGGGACCGGGCTGATTGCCACGCAATGGGCCAAGGCGCTGGGCGCTACGGTGATCGGTACGGCCGGCAGCGACGACAAGACGGCGCTGGCCAAGGCGCATGGCTGCGATCATGTGATCAACTACACGACCGAGGACTTTGCCGCCCGCGTGCGGGAGCTCACCGATGGCCGCGGCGTCGATGTCGTCTATGACGGCGTCGGCAAGGCGACTTTCGACAAATCGCTCGACTGCCTGCGTCCGCGCGGCCTGCTGGCCAGCTTTGGCAATGCCTCGGGCGTGGTATCGATTCCCGACTTGATGGTGCTGGCGCGCAAGGGTTCGCTCTATGTGACCCGGCCGACCGGTGCAGCCTATCTGGGCCAGCGGCCCGCATTGCTTGAAGGCGCAAGACTGCTGTTCGCGGCTGTTGCCAGCGGCGCGATCAAGGTGCAGGTCAGCCAGACCTACAAGCTGGCCGATGCCGCCGAGGCGCATCGCGCCCTCGAAGGGCGCCAGACCACCGGGTCCGTCGTCCTGATCCCCTGATCCTCTGGACAGAATACCACTCTGCCGCTAAAGGCTCACCCGACGGGTGGGTGGCAGAGTGGTCGATTGCTCCGGTCTTGAAAACCGGCGGGCGTGCAAGCGTCCCGGGGGTTCGAATCCCTCCCCACCCGCCATTGCCCCCACATCTACTCAGACCATCACCGGTAGCCCAGGCTCAACCCGGATTTGCCGCGACCGGCGCCACGCGGGCGTCGTCGCGCACATACCAGTAGAGCAGGCTGCTGATCACGGCGGCGCAGAAGCACCAGACCGAGGGCAGGTTGAGGCTGAAGAAGCTGGCGGCAATGCCGAAGCCGACCAGGTTGGCCACGCCCAGCCAATGCAGCCGATGATCGCTGGCGATGAAGAATGCGCCGCAGGTGGCCAGCAGATAGACCATCTCCATGCCCGGCCAGATTCCGGCCGGATTCTGGTAGACCAGGCACTGGTGTTCGACATGCACCGAAAAGCCATAGAGCGCCATGACTACCAGCGTATAGACCGCCATGGCGCCGCCCAGCGCCACGACCATGCCGATGAGCCGGCGGCGCATGGCGTGGGGCTCAAGCAGCAGCAGGCTGAGGGGAATCAATACCGGCCAGACCATGCCGACAAAGAAGGCGTAGAACTGGGCCAGGCCATGCAGTGCCGGACCAGTATCGGCCCGGTCGAGGGCTAACCAGATGAAGCCTTCGGTCAGCTGCTGCACGCCGAACAGCAGCGGGATGGCAGCCAGGAGCCTGATTTCAGGCCGGCGCGCCTGGCGCAGGGCCAGCACGCCGACGGTCGCAATCACCAGGCCAGTGGTGAAACTGACGGAAGCCGAAAAGCACATGATGGGGCCTGTCCGGGTCGGGCGGCGCCTGTATGGGCGCCGTCTCTGGGTCGATGCCCACATCCAGGGGCCACGCACCAGGGGCACGCGCCGATGCAGGCTAGCAGAAACCGGCCGGGATCGAGGAATAAAGCGCGGCAAGGCGGTTGGACAATGAGGCCGGTGGCTGTATGGACCGGTTCGGCCCGATCATGTATCTGTGGCCGACGCGCTGCCTGCCAATTGTACGGGCGCTGAAGTCGCCGTCTGCGAGACAAGGAACTGCCCGTGAGCCGCAAGGAATTCGAAGCGTCAAAGATGCGCCGGCTGAAGCGCATTGCCGGCCGGTATGGCCTGACCATCCTGACGGCGGAAAAGCTGACGGCCAAGATGGGCAAGGGCGGCCACGCCATCCGCGAGGACGAGAGCCACAAGGTGATTTTCGGGGACAGCCCGCAGCCGTTTTCGGCGACCTTCGATGAAATCGAAGCCTATGTCGAAAAACTCGAGGCGGACGAAGAGTAAGCGGCGCTGACCTTTATGGCAATCGCCTGAGAGTCTGGCTGCTCCAAATTTCATTATTTATTCTGTAACTGGAATCGCGTCACACTGCCTCCATTGGCTACCTTTGGAGGCGCGTTATTGTGTTTACTCTGATCAACGCCGACGCAGAAGAAGACGACGCCGAAATCACCGATCCCCAGGAAATTGCAGAATTGTTCGCTGCCATTGCCACGGTCGCCATCGAGGCGATCGGCGCAGGGCAGGCGAGACAGCTGTTTGATGCTGTCATCGAGCAAGAGGGCAAGGACCCCAACTAGAGCCGGACGACGCACCCGACCCGGCAGGTCAATCTGGTCGCTATCGCATGGCGATATCGGCACTCACAAACGGTCTTCCGAGGCAGGCAGAGCTCCTGGCCTTATGGACCGGATTGACTGATCCGGGCTGGTCCGCAGGACCAGCCGCATGTTGCGCCCAGGAGGCTGCCTCATGACCGGTTCGACCGTCACCGACACATTTCCGACGCCAACCCTTGTGCTTCTGGGCGACAGTGCCGTGCTGGTGCGCTTCGGGACAGTGCTGACCGATGTCGCCAACCAGGCGGCGATCGCGCTGACCGGCATGCTCGATCGCGAGCCGATCGAGGGCGTGCTTGAAGTGGTGCCCAATCTGGTGTCGGTCCTGCTGCGCTATGATCCCCGCAGGAGCGCCGCCGCCGATATTGCCGGGCAGTTGCGCTTGCGGCTGTTCGCGCTGGCTGACGCACCTGCTCTCGCCGGACAGGCCTGGACGGTGCCGGTGCATTTTGATGGCCGCGACCTCGAGAGTGTTGCCAATCTGCTGAAGATGACGATCCCGGAATTCATAGCGGCGCACAATGCCGCGCCGCTGCGGGTGCTGGCGACCGGCTTTGCCCCGGGCTTTGTGTATTGCGGTCTGCATGGCGAGGCGCTGGTGGCGCCGCGGCGCACCGAGGTAAGGCCCATGGTGTCGCCGGGCACCGTGCTGTTTGCAGCCGGCCAAACCGCCATTACCGCCACCGAGCTGCCGACCGGCTGGCACATTATCGGTCGTACCGATTTCGGCAATTTCGACCCGACGGCAGTACCGCCGACACGATTGCAAGCGGGTGACGCCATCCAGTTTACGGTGGCGGCATGAGTGCCATCATCGCCATTACCCGCGCCGGACCGTTGACCAGCGTGCAGGATGACGGCCGGTTTGGCCAGTTGCGCCATGGCATCAGCGCGTCCGGCCCGATGGATGGCGCCAGCTACCGGCTGGCCGGGGCCCTGGTGGGCGCGGAGCAGGGCGGCGTCGAGTTCACCACGGCCGGGCTGGCGCTGCGGCTGCAAAGCGGATCCTGCGGCGTCGGCATGGCGGGCGGCAGCTTTGTCGCCCGGCACAATGGCGCTATCGTGGGCTGGCCGGGCGCGGTGACGCTGGAGGCCGGCGACGAATTCAACATCACGCCCGGTTCTGCCGGCAATTACGGCTACTTGCGCTTTGCCGGCAGGCTGGTGCTGCCCGCCATGATGGGAAGCCTCGCCACCAGCAGCCGGGCGCGGCTGGGCGGGGTGGCGGGCAGGGCGCTGCAGGTGGGCGATGTGCTCGAACTGGCGGAACCGCGGGCGGCTGCGCCCCAGGCCATTGCCGCGGCCATAGAGGCAGAAGGGCCAATCCGCTTTGTCTGGGGCCTGCATGCCGAGCTGTTCCCGACCCAGACCAGACAGCGCTTTGTCGAGACGGGCTTTACGGTATCGCGCCAGCTCGACCGCATGGGCGTGCGACTGGAAGATGGCGGCGGTGTGTTTGCCGAGGCCAGGAGCCTGTCGCTGGTGTCCGACGCCATCGTGCCCGGTGATATCCAGATCCTGGGCGATGGCACGCCGATCGTGCTGATGCGCGATCACCAGCCCACGGGCGGCTATCCGCGCATTGCCACCATCATCAGCGCCGATATCGACCGCTTTGCGCAGCTGCGCCCGGGCAGCGATCTTGCCTTTGCCCCGGTCAGTGTGGCACACGCCCAGCAGCTCCTGCGGAACCAGCAATCATGATCTCGATCGATCTCAATGCCGATCTGGGAGAGGGCACCGGTCATGACGATGACCTGCTCGACATCGTCTCGAGCGCCTCGATCGCCTGCGGCGGCCATGCCGGCGACGCCGCAACCATAAGGCATATTCTCAAGATCTGCCGGGCCCGCAATGTGCGGGCCGGGGCGCATCCGGGCTATGCCGACCCCAAGCGGTTCGGCCGGTTCCGGCTGGTCATGCCGCTCGACCAGCTGCTGGGTCAGATCCGCGAGCAATTGTTCCTGGTGCGCTTCATTGCCGACGAGGTGGGGCACCCACTCTCCTATGTGAAATTGCATGGGGCGCTGGCCAACCAGACGGCCGAGGAACTGGCCTTTGCTGTTGGTATTTTCGCCACGATCCAGGGCATGGCGCCGCATATGGCGGTGCTGGCGCTCGACAATAGTCAGCAGGTGCGGGCGGCCAAGGCTGTGGGCATGCCGTTGATCCGCGAGGCCTATGCCGACCGCGCCTATACGGCCGAGGGCCTGCTGGTGCCGCGGAGCCAGGAAGGGGCGGTGATCCAAGATGTCGATGCGGTGATCGCGCGCTGCCTGCGGCTGGCCAAGACGGGCGAGCTGGTGGCCATTGACGGCACGGTGATGACATCGGCGGCGCGCTCGATCTGCCTGCATGGCGATACGCCGGGCGCGGTCGACCTGGCGCGCGAGGTACGCGATGCGCTCGAGGGCGAGGGGATTGCCATTGCAGCGAATGCGCCGGAAATGCCGGAGGGGTAGAACTTACCCTGGGTCTCTCAACGGGGAGAGGTGAGATCGGCGGAATGCCTTTAGTCGACAGACCCAGGGTAGAGCGTGCCGGCCCGCGGCGGAAAACCGCCGGGCCGGAAACCGTTTGCCGCGCTAGATGGCGAGGTATTCGTGGCGTAGCTCGGTATTGTCGAGCACTTCCCTGGCAGTGCCGGAGAAGGCCACTTCGCCGGTGTCCAGAATGACGGCGCGATCGGCCAGCTTGAGCGCGGCGACGGCATTCTGTTCAACGATGATGGTGGTGATGCCCAGCGGCTTGATCGAATGGAGGATCCGCTCGATCTCGTGCACGATGACCGGGGCCAGGCCCTCATAGGGCTCGTCGAGCAGCAGGAGCTTCAGATTGCGGGCCAGGGCCCGGGCGATGGCCAGCATCTGTTGCTCGCCACCCGAGAGGGTCACGCCCTCCTGCTTGCGCCGTTCGGCCAGGCGCGGAAAGCTCTCGTAGATCTGGTCAAGGCTCCAGCCGACCCCTGGCGCGACCTGGGCCAGGAAGATGTTTTCTTCGACTGTCAGGCCGGCAATTATGCGCCGGTCCTCGGGGACCAGCTGGATGCCGGCCTGGGCGGCCTGGTAGCTCTTCATCTGGTGAATGGGTTCGCCATCGAGCCAGATTTCGCCCTGCCGCATCTGCGGCGTGTCGGTGCGGGCGAGGGTGCGCAGGGTCGAGGTCTTGCCGGCGCCGTTGCGCCCGAGCAGAGCGAGGATTTCGCCCTTGCGGATATCGAAGGAGACGCCCTGCACGATATAGCTCTCGCCATAGTAGGCGTGTACGTCGCGCACCGAAAAGAACGGCCGGGTGGCTTCGACCGAGGCGGCCTGGCTGCCGCTGCCAATCTGGGTTTCCATTGCCATGGTACTCATGCGACTTCGCCTCCGAGATAGGCTTCCTGCACCTTGGGATTGCCGCGCACCTGATCGGGAGTGCCATCGGCGATGATGCGGCCCTGGGCCAGCACCGAGATCTTGTCGGCCAGCGAGAACACCACATGCATGTCGTGTTCGATGATGACCTTGGTCATGCCGCGGCTCTTGATCTTCTTGAGCAGTTCGATCGTGGTATTGGTGTCATGCCGGCTCATGCCGGCAGTGGGTTCATCGAGCAGCAGCAGGCGCGGATGCTGGATCAGGCACATGGCCAGTTCCATGCGGCGCTTGTCGCCGCGGCTGAGGCTGCCGGCATGATCGGAGCGGCTGCTCAGCATGCCGACATCCTCGAGCATGTGCTCGGCTTCCTGGCGGATGGCTTTTTCCTGGTCGAGGCCGGAGAACATGTTGAGGCGGAAGGCGCCGTCACGCTTGGCAAGAGCGGGGATCATGACATTGTGCAGCACGCTGAGATCGGCGAAGATTTCCGGCGTCTGGAACACCCGGGCAATGCCGAGCTGGTTGATCTCATAGGGCTTGCGCCCGGTGAGCACTACGCCATCGAAGACCACCTGGCCGCTGGTCGGGGCCAGCTTGCCGATGATGACATTGAGCAGGGTCGACTTGCCGGCGCCATTGGGGCCGATGATGGCGTGGGTCTGGCCCTCCTCGACCTCGAGGTCGATATCGGCCAGGGCATGCAGGCCGCCGAAGCGCTTGTGGACGTCGGCAACATGCAGCACGACATTGGGTACACTCATCTGGGGCGTCCTATTCGGCGGGCTGTGGCTGGGGAGCGGTCTTGCTCGGCGGCGGCGACTTGCGGAAGAGCTGGGCGATGCGCCGCACCCCTTCCATCACGCCGCCGGGCAGGAAGACCACGATGAGCACGAAGACCAGGCCCAGGGTGAGGAACCAGCCCTCGCCGACGAACTTGCTGCTGATGGTGACGGCTGCCTGATCGAACCCGTCGGGCAGGAAGCTCCAGAAGCGCGCCAGGATGCTGTCGTTGAGCGCCGAGAAGATGTTCTCGAAATACTTGATGATCCAGGCGCCGATGACCGGGCCCACCAGGGTGCCGGCGCCGCCCAGAATGGTCATCAGCACCACTTCGCCCGAGGCTGTCCACTGCATGCGCTCGGCACCAGCCAGGGGGTCGGTGACGGCCAGCAGGGCGCCGGCCAGACCGGCATACATGCCCGAGATGACAAAGGCCGCCAGCGTATAGGGACGGGTATTGAAGCCGGTATAGTTCATGCGGATCTGGTTGGACTTGATGCCCTTGAGCATCATGCCGAAGGGCGAGTTGGTGATGCGCTGGGCGATGAAGAAGGCAAGGATCAGGAAGCCGGCGCAGAAATAGAAGCCAGCAAAGCCGCCCAGCGACTGCCCAAGCAGGGTGGGCACCGGCTGGCCGGGCATGGCCTCGCCAAACAGACGATCGACATGGCGCGGATCGTTGATGGTCAGCTGCAGGCCGGTCTCGCCATTGGTGATCGGGGTGAGCACCGAATAGGCGAGGTTATAGCTCATCTGGGCGAAGGCCAGGGTCAGGATGGAAAAGTAGATGCCGGAGCGGCGCAGGCTGAGATAGCCGATAACCAGAGCAAACACGCCCGAGATGATGATGGCGAACAGCATGGCCGGCAGGGCATCAAGGCTGAGCAGCTTGAACGACCAGACGGCGGCGTAGGAGCCGACGCCGAAGAAGGCGGCGTGGCCGAAGCTGAGATAGCCGGTGAGACCGAACAGGATGTTGAAGCCGACGGCGAAGATGCCGAAGATCATGAAGCGCTGCAGCAGATCGGGATAGGCGGCGCCGAAGGGCGCCATCCAGATCGGCATGGCCAGCACCACGATGGCGAAGCCCAGGAACAGCAGAAGGTCGTTGCGGGACATGGCCATTGGATCAGGCCTCCATCACGCCGCGGCGACCAAACAGGCCACGCGGCAATACGAGCAGAATGACGACGGCGACGAGATAGATGATGATCTGGTCGATGCCGGGGACGAGCGCTTTTACCTGGGTCATCGAGGCAAAGGACTGCAGGATGCCGAGCAAGAACCCAGCCGCCACGGCGCCGGGCAGGGAGCCCATGCCGCCAACCACCACGACCACGAAGCTGAGCACGAGGAAATCCATGCCGAGGTGGTAATTGGGCGGCAACAAGGGGGTGTACATGACGCCAGCGACACCGGCGACGACAGCCGCCAGGCCGAACATGATGGTGAAGCGCTTGTCGATATTGATGCCGAGCAGGCCGACGGTTTCGCGGTCGGCCATGCCGGCGCGGACCACCATGCCGAAAGTGGTGAACTGCAGGAAGGCAAACACCCCGCCAATGATGACGGCCGAGAACAGGAAGTAGATCAACCGCCAGATCGGATAGGTGATGACATTGGCCTGCATGCCCAGGAAGGCGCCGATATCGGCCGCGCCACGCAGGTCGGTCGGCATGGGCTGGGGAATGGGATTGGGGCCGAAGAAGGACTTGATGACTTCCTGCGCCACGATGGCCAGGCCAAAGGTCACGAGGATCTGTTCGGCATGGGGGCGTTTGTAGAAGTGCTTGATGATGCCGCGCTCAAGCGCCACGCCGATCACGAGCATGATGGGAATGGTGATGATGATACTGAAGGGCACCGAATAGTTGACCAGCACGGCGCCGAAATCGCCGAACCAGGCCTGGACCAGGGGTTCGCGGATCTCGAGCGGTTGGCCCCAGGGGGAGAGCTGCTCGGGATCGATGGTGACGGTTTCCATCGTCAGAATCTGGCGGAACAGCACGGCGCAGAAGGAGCCCAGCATGAACAGCGCGCCATGGGCGAAATTGACCACGCCCAGCGTGCCGAAGACCAGGGTCAGTCCCAGCGCGATCAGCGCATAGGCGGCGCCTTTGTCGAGGCCGTTGAGGAATTGCAGAAAGATGACTTCGAACATGGTTTTGGTCCTAGCGAGCCCGGCGTCCGGTAGCCTCGTGGCGACCTGCCGAACACCGCAAGGTGGCCGACAGGTCGGGAGGCAGGGCCTCACCCCTGGACAGGCTCGGGGCGAGGCCTACTGAGAAATGGGCCGCTCCACGAATGGGGCGGCCGCGCGATCAGCACATCGGTACGGGTTCTGCCGGGCCGAGGTCCCCGCCGAAGATGGCCGGATCATAGGCCACGGCTTCGCGATCGATTTCCTGCACGACGTTGAGCACGTCATACTCGCTGGTCGGGTTGTCATTGCCCTGCACGACGAGGACCGACTTGATGCACTGGTGGTCTTCGGCGCGGTAGAGGGTCGGACCATTGCCCATGCCGTCGAACTCGTGGCCTTCCAGCGCCTTGATCACTTCAGGCGGATAGAAGGTACCGGCGCGCTCGCAGGCGTCGGCATAGAGCAGGGCCTGCACATAAGCCGTGTGGGCGGCCTGGGACGGCGGGGCGCCATAGGCGGCGCCGAAGGACTTGGTGAAGGCCTTGGTGCCTTCGTCCTGCAGGTTCCAGTGCCAGTTGGAGGTGCCGAAAATACCCTTGATGTTGGCACCGGCGCCCTTGGCCATCAGTTCGGAGAACAGCGGCACGACGATCTGGAAGTCCTTGCCGTTGACCTGGCGGTCACGCATGCCGAACTGCACAGCCTGGGTCAGCGAGTTCACCATGTCATTGCCATAGTGGTTGAGGATCAGCACGTCCGCGCCCGAATTGAGCACCGGCGTCAGGAACTGGCTGAAATCGCCGGCGCCCAGGGGCGTGCGGACGGCTTCGACAGTCTGCCAACCGAGCGCTTCGGTGGCGGCCTTCATAGATTCCTCCTGGGTCCAGCCCCAGGTATAGTCGGCCGTCAAGTGATAAGCGCGGCGGTCGGCGCCGTATTCCTGGCCAAGCACCGGACCCAAGCCGATGCCGGACTGGTAGGCGTTGAAGAAGTGGCGGAAACCGTAGCGGCGCTTGTCCTTGCCGGTCGTGTCATTGGAGTGGGTGAGGCCCGCCATGAAGATGACGCCCAGTTCCTGGCAGAGGCCCTGCACCGCGATGGCTTCGCCCGAGGACGAGCCGCCGGTGACCATGATGGCCCCGTCGCGTTCGATCATGCGGGTGGCGCCGGCACGGGCCACGTCGGACTTGGTCTGGCTGTCGGAGGTCACGAAGGCGACCTTCTTGCCCAGGATGCCATTGCCCTTGAGAGCGGTCGGGGTGAGGACGTTGATCAGCCCGCCATCGCCTTCGCCGTTGAGGTGCTGGATGGCCAGTTCGTAGGCCTTCTGCTCGTCGGCACCTTCTTCGGCATAGGCGCCGGTCAGCGGCAGGTTGAGGCCGAACGTCACCGTGTCACCGGTCGGGTTGTTGCAGAACTCCTGCGCCCACGCGCCCCGGGTCAGGATCATGGGTGCAATACCAGTGCCGATAATGCCGGCCATGCCGGTCTGCAGCACTCGACGGCGGCTGAGGCCGCGCTTCAAAAGTGTCATTGATTTCCTCCTTTTGGCGCGGGGCAACTGATACTTAGCCAGCAGCTCACCGCAGGTAGAGTATTTCCCCATAAGCAAACGTCGGCAATAGGGCGTTGTAATTGCTAGGATAATCTGTCAATTATTGATCTGGAATTCGCCATCTTCTGTCACGTTGTTGACAGATGAGGCGAAAAACGAGGATCCGGCCATGCGCGCACCGATCGGCTTCCGCATCAGCAACAGACGGAAATTGCTGCGCATTTCCCAAGCCAGCCTGGCGCGGCTGGTCGGCATTTCGCCCAGCTATCTCAACCTGATCGAGAACAACAAACGCGATATCGGTGGGGCTCTGCTCAACCGCGTGGCCACGCAATTGCAGATCGATGTCGATGAACTTGCCGGGCGCACCGAGCAGAAACTGCTGCAGGACCTCGAAGAAGCTTTCGCCGATCCGGTGGTTGAGTCGCTGCCGTTCCGGCCCGAGGAACGGCGCGAACTGGTGGCGCAATATCCCGCCAGTGCCGCGGCGCTAGCCCGGCTACACCGTGCCTATACCGATGCCGTGTCCAATGCCGATGCCTATGCCGACCGGCTGCGCTCCGACCCGCTGCTCAGCCAGCTGCTGCACCAGATCCTTTCCGGCGTCACCGCTATCCGCTCCAGCGCGGAAATTCTCGAAGATGTCGCCGATCTCGACGAGGCCGAGCGGCGGCGTTTCCTGGGGGCCATCGGACGCGAAACGCTGGCGCTGACGGATGTGGCGCGCAACCTGATCGGCCAGTTCGACACCTCGAGCGAAATCAGCCGCAACGTATCGCCAGCGCGCGAGATCGACGATCTGATCATCGAGCGACAGAACCACTTTCCCATTCTCGAGGAAGCGGCGGACAGCTTGCGGGTCGAGATAGCCCGAGCCGGCCCGTTCAACATCGCCACCCTGGTCGCCGTGCTGGACGAGAAGTTCGGGGTGACCGTGGCCTTTGGCGGGCCGCCGGCCGAACCGGACTTTCCCGGCCAGTACCAGTTCGACGCTACTGGCCGCCGCCTGTGGTTCCAGGGCACGACGACGCTGGCCACACGGCAGTTCCAGCTGGCGCGCCTCTATGGTGAACTGGCTGCGGCCGATGCGATCGGGCAGACGCTGCAGAGCGCGGTGCTGTCCACGCCGACGGCGCGGCGGCTGGCGTCGCGGGCGGTTGGCTCCTATCTGGCGGGCGCCATGGTGTTTCCCTATCAGCGGATGCTGGCCGATGCCGAGGCCAATGCCTATGACATCGACCATCTGCGCCAGGTCTACAATGCCAGCTTCGAGCAGGTCGCCCATCGGCTGGTGACCCTGCGCCGGCCGGGGCAGGAGGGCGTGCCCTTCGGCTTCCTGCGCTCCGATCCGGCCGGACGCCTCACCAAGCATTTTCCGCTGCCCGGCCTGCTGCTGCCCAATAGCGGCCATGCCTGCCCGCTCTGGGCTATTTACGGCGCTTTCCGTATGCCCGACGCGCCCTTGCGGCAGGTGGTGCGGTTTTCCGACGGCTCGCGCTACCTGTTCCTGGCCCGCACGGTGCAACGCCGGACCGCTGCCTTCCGCGAGCAGATCGTGGCGTCTTCGGTCATGCTGGCTTGTGACGTGCTGCATGCCGACCGGACCATCTATGCCTCGGGGCTCGATCTGGACGACTTGTCGGCCGACATTCCGGTAGGCCCCAGCTGCCGGCTGTGTACCCGCCGGGACTGCGCCAGCCGGCAGGAAGAGACGCTGTCGCCCGATGCCGGGGCGTCGCGAACCCGGGCGCCGCTGCTGCCGGCCGCATTTGCGCTTGGAGATCCGGCCTGATTGCGGTTAAGTGGACGGGCATTCGCGGAGGGGAGACCGCGTTTGACGAGGGGGAAAGTTGGCAGTCGACATACTCATTGCCGAGGACGAGCCGAGCATTCTGGAATCGCTCGATTTCATTCTGCGGCGCGCCGGCTACAGCATCGGGGCGGTGACCGACGGCGATGCCGTGCTTGACGCCGTTCGCCGCCTCAGCCCGCGCCTGCTGGTGCTCGATGTCATGCTGCCCAAGCGCAGCGGCTTTGACGTGCTCAAGCAGATCCGCGCCAATCTCGAGCTGCGGGACATGCCGGTGTTGATCCTGACCGCCAAGGGCCAGCAGCAGGACCGCCGCACCGCCGAGGAACTGGGTGCCGACGGCTTTGTGACCAAGCCCTATGCCAATGCCGAAGTGGTCGGCGCGGTGCGGCAATTGCTGGCTGGACATGGCGGAGCGGCGTAAACTCATTGCCAGCATGCTGGTGCTGACGGTGAGCGGCGCGCTGCTGCTGGTGCCGCCGCTGGTCTATGTGTTCAATCAGCCGATCACCCATTTCGGCACGCCCCAGATCGTCATCTACCTGTTCGTGGTCTGGCTGCTGCTGATCATCGGCACGGCCGCGCTGAACCGCGGCCTGCCGCCCGATAGCGCCAATCCGGCCAACGGGGCGGAGGGCGACTGATGCTGTCAGCCGATTTCGTCATCGCCACCGCTGTCGGCTATGTCGGGCTGCTGTTCGTGCTCGCCTTTTTCGGCGACCGCAGGGCGCGCGCCAATACCAAGTCGTTCCTGCATTCGCCGGCAGTCTATACGCTGTCGATTTCGGTCTATTGCACCAGCTGGACGTTCTACGGTGCCGTGGGCAATGCGGCCCGCTCGGGCCTTGAATTCCTCACTATCTATCTCGGACCGACGCTGGTCTTTGTCGGCTGGTGGTTCCTGCTGCGGCGACTGGTGCGCATCAGCCACAACCAGCGCATCACCTCGCTGGCCGACCTGCTGTCCTCGCGCTTCGGCAAGTCCAACCGGTTGGCCGTGCTGGTCACCTGCATCGCCGTGATCGGCATCGCGCCCTATATCGCGCTGCAGCTCAAGGCCGTGACCTCCTCGATCCAGACGGTGGCCGGCGCCTCCGAATTCGGCCAAGGGAGCCTGGCCGGCATTGACGATGTGGGCCTGGCCTTTGGCGTTGCGGCCGCCATGGCGGTGTTCACCATCCTGTTCGGCACCCGCCATGTCGATGCCAAGGAGCAGCATCACGGCGTGGTCGCGGCCATTGCCTTCGAGGCAGTGGTCAAGCTGGCCGCGCTGCTGGCCGTGGGCATTTTCGTGGTCTATGCCGGGGGCGGGCTTGAGCCGATCTTCACCCGGGCCAGCGAGATGGGCGTGGGGCTGCAGCCCGACAAGGGCTTTGACGATCGCTGGCTGACGACGCTGGCACTGTCGGTGGCGGCGATCGTCTGCCTGCCGCGGCAGTTCCAGGTGACGGTGGTGGAGAATTCGGACGAAAACCACCTGCGCGTCGCCAGCTGGGCCTTCCCCGCCTATATGCTGCTGATGAGCCTGTTCATCCTGCCCATCGCCATGTTCGGGCTCATCACGCTGCCCGCCGGCTCCAATCCCGACATGTTCGCGCTGACGCTGCCCATGGCCTTCGGGCAGGATGCGCTGGCGCTGTTTGCCTTTATCGGCGGCTTCTCCTCGGCCACCTCGATGATCATCCTGGAATCCATCGCGCTGTCGATCATGGTGTCCAACCATATCGTCATGCCGCTGGTGCTGCGCTTCAGCTCGGGCCAGGGCAGTGGCGACGGGCAGGGGGTCAGCCACCTGCTGCTGGTGGCGCGCCGCTTTTCCATCGTGCTGATCCTGTCGCTGGGCTTCTTCTACTTTTTCTTCACCCGCGACTCGGACGCGCTGGCGCCGATCGGGCTGATTTCCTTTACCGCTATCGCCCAGTTCTTTCCGGCGGTGCTGGCGGCGCTGTTCTGGCGCGACGCCTCGCTGCGGGCGGCGACTGCGGCCATTGCCGTGGGCTTTGTGGTCTGGGTCTGGTGCAGCTTCCTTCCCTCGTTCGAATCCGTGTCGCCAGCGGTAGCCACGCTGATGCGTGAGGGGCCCTGGGGCATTGCCTGGCTGCGGCCGGAAGCGCTGTTCGGGTTCGACGGGCTCGACCCGCTGAGCCACGCCGCCTTCTGGAGCCTGACGCTCAATGTGGTTACGCTGACCGTGGTATCGCTGCTGACGAAGCAGTCGAGCCTGGAACGGATCCAGGCGACGCTGTTCGTCGACGTGTTCAAGCGCGGCCATACGGCCCAGGGCAATTTCGTGCGCGGCTCCGCCACGGCCAATGATCTGTTCTTCGTGGCCGAGCGGGTGCTGGGCGAGCGGCGTGCGGCGGCGCTGTTCGAGACGGCGGCGCGCGATATCGGCGTCGAGCCTGACCAGCTCGAGCCGTCCTCGAAGTTCATCGGCGAACTCGAGCGCGAGCTGGCCGGTTCGATCGGGGCGGCCTCGGCTCATGTCATGCTGTCCAAGGTGGTGTCGGGCAGCGACGTGTCGCTCGAAGAGGTCATGCAGATGGCCGACGAGACCCAGCAGGTCATCGAATATTCCCAGCAGTTGGAAAAGACCTCGGCCGAACTGCGCTCCACAGCGCAAAAGCTTGAGGACGCCAATGTGCAACTGCGCGAACTGGACAGCCAAAAGGACGAGTTCCTCAGCCAGGTGAGCCACGAGGTGCGCACGCCGATGACCTCGATCCGCTCGTTCTCGGAAATCCTACTCGAGCCGGAGGGGCTGGATGCGGCGACGCGGCAGCATTTCGTTTCGACCATCCACCAGGAGAGCCTGCGGCTGACCAAGCTGCTCGACGAAATCCTCGACCTGTCGGCGCTTGAGCGGGGCGAACGGGCCTGGGACAATGCGCCCATCGACGCGGAAAGCGCCCTCGACCGGGCACTGCGGGTCTGCGATGCGCTGCTGCGCGAGCGCGGCATGCGGGTGGAAATGGGCGACCGCGCCCAGGCCACCATGGTCGAGGGCGATGCCGACCGGCTGTGCCAGGTGTTCATCAACCTCGTCTCCAACGCGGTCAAATACAACGACGCCGCCCATGGCGTGGTGCGGGTCACGTCATCGGTGCGGGCGGGCAGTTATATCGTCGATATTGCCGACAATGGCCCGGGCATTCCCAAGCGCGAACGCAAGCTGATCTTCGAGAAGTTCTCGCGCGGGGAACATGGCGCCAGCGACCAGAGCGGGGCCGGGCTGGGCCTGGCGATTTCGCGCCAGATCGTGGCGCGCATGAACGGCACGCTCGATCTGGTACAGGGCCCCTTGCCAGGGGCCTGCTTCCGCGTACGCCTGCCGGTGATCCGCTAATAGTGGCCGGAATCGGGAATGTTGAGGATGTGCCCGCAGGCCTTGCAATGCACCGCGTCCGGATCATGGTTCTGCAGCCCGCATTCCGGGCAGGGGAAGTGCACCTTGTTGGGCCGGAAGATCGACTGAGCCAGTTTGACGAAGAGGGAAATGCCCACGATCATGATGGCGATCGACGCCAGCTTGCCGCCTGTTCCGGGCAGGGTGATGTCGCCAAAGCCCGTGGTGGTGACCGTGGCCACGGTGAAGTAAAGCGCATCGACATAGCCGGCAATGCTGTCGCCGCGGGGATTGGCAAAGGCGGTATAGACAAACCCGGTCACCACGAAGAGGAAGACCAGCAGGTTGATGACGGCCTGGATAGTCTCCTTGTGCTCCATCAAACCGCGCTTTTTCAGCGGGCGCCAGAAGGTGACGGAATGGGTGGTCGTCCATAGGCGCAGAATGCGCAGGAAGCCCAGGTTGAAGAAGTAGTTCGGGACCAGCAGCGTGACCAGAATGAAGATGTCGAGGATAACCGGGATCTGCCTGGACCAACGGCCAATATCGGTGGAGGCCAGGGCCCTGGCCGTCAGGTCAACCGCCAGCAACAGGGCGATGGAATAGTCGATCCACAGGAAATTCTCGTTATCGCGCAGCAGCGGCGAGGCGATGAAAAACACGATGATGGCCAGATCCACCACCAGGACGGCGAACTGGAACCGCAGCGCCTTGGGTGTGTGGCTGTGATAGAGCAGTCGCAAATGGTGACGCAGCTGCATGAAGCGGCCGGTTTCGACCGTTTCGCTAGTCACCTTCTTGTCAGTCTCGCTACCCATGCCCTACCCACTTGTCAGCCCGACTTCGCAGGCGCATGTGACTGTTCCCTGTCATGTCGCCACAATCAAGGTACCTCTCGATGACGATCGCCATATATGACCTGACCGTGCCGGTTTATACCCGCATGCTGACCAATCTGCTGACCATCATGGACAAGGCCGAGGCCAATGCCGCCGAGCGCAAGTTCGACACGGCCGTGCTGGCCAGTGCGCGGCTGTCGCCGGACATGATTCCGTTTCGCGGCCAGATCATGATTGCCACCGATCACGTCAAGGGCAGCGTTTCCCGGCTGGCCGGGCGCGAAGTGCCGTCCTGGCCCGATACCGAACAGACCTTTGACGAGCTGCGCGCGCGCATCCGCAAGGCACTCGACCTGCTGGCCACGATCAAGCCGGCCGATCTCGAGGGCAGCGAAGCCCGCGACGTCACGCTCAAGCTGGGCGGCAATGACGTGCAGGAAAACGGGCTGGTCTACCTGACCCAGCGCGCCCTGCCGAACTTCTATTTCCACATCACCACGGCCTACGCCATCCTGCGCGCAAATGGCGCGCCGATCGGCAAGCGCGACTATATCGGCTGAGACGACGGACCGGCGAGAGCCGCACTGCCGCCCTGGCGGCGGTGCGGCCCGCTTTGGCCGGTGCTGGAAAAAGCGGCACGCAGTGTTGCCCATCGCCGGCGCAACCGCTATTTGCACCGACCAAGGTCCGTTCCGGCCCGAGCATGAGGCAGCAATGAAACTGGCATTCGTCATACCCGCCTATAATGAAGAGGCGCTGATCGGCAAATGCCTGGAATCGGTGGTGGCAGAAGTTGCCCGCAGCGGCACGGACGCCCGGATCATCGTGGTCAACAATGCCTCGACCGACCGCACCGGCGAGATTGCCCGCAGTTTCCCGACGGTGCAGGTGGTCGACGAGCCCAAGAAGGGCCTGGTCAATGCGCGCGATGCCGGCTTTGCCGCCACCGAGGGCTTTGACCTGGTGGCCAATATCGACAGCGACACCATCGTGCCGGCCGGCTGGCTCGACACGGTGTTTGCCGAATTTGCCCGCGATCCCAAGCTGGTCTGCCTAAGCGGCCCCTATGTCTATTACGACATGAGCGCCTGGAACCGGTTCCTGGTGAACATGTTCTATGGCCTGACCTGGCTGATCTATGTGCTCAACCGCTATATCCTGCGCGTGGGTTCGGTAGTGCAGGGCGGCAATTTCATCTTCAAGCGCGACGCCTGGGAGAAGGTGGGCGGCTATGACCGCTCGATAGAGTTCTTCGGCGAGGATACCGACGTCGCCGTTCGCCTGTCCAAGGTGGGCGCGGTGAAATGGACCTTCGGGCTCAAGATGATGACCTCGGGCCGCCGCCTCGAAAAGGAAGGCGTGTTCCGCACCGCCGGCACCTATACGCTGAACTTCTTCTGGGTCACGTTCCGCGGCAAGCCGGCCACCAAGGCCTACACCGATATTCGTCCGGACTAGGCGCGGCGGGCCGTGGACTTTGGTCACCGCTCGTTAAGTTTCCCAAGCAGGACAGAATCAGCGAATGCTGATGTTGCGCTAGAGTAGCGCTGCCGCGCGGTGCGGTGGGGCGGATACATCATGCTTATCCCCGGCCAGCTACCCCAGATTGTTGCTGCCGCCCGCGGCTCGGTGCTGCAGGCGCTTGCGCTCAAGGCGGGCCAGGTCATCAGCGGCACGGTCATCGGGCCGGCGCCCAATGGCGGCACGCAGGTGCAGATTGCCGGCCAGACGCTGAACCTGGTGCTGCCGCAGCTGGCCTTGGCGGGCGAGGCGCTGCGCTTTGAAGTCCAGGGGAGTGGTGCTCAGCTGCGGCTGGCGCTGCAGGCGGCGCCCGCGGCAAGCACGGCACCGATCGCCACGCCACTGCCGGCCCCTGCCAGTTCGGCTGCCGCGCCACCCGTTCCGGCGACCCCGGGGCAAGCTGCGCCTGTCGGCACCGCCAGCAGTCCCGCCGTTGTATCCCAGGCGGCGGCCGGTGCCGCGCCGGCGCCTGCGGCCATTCCCGCCACGACGGCTGCTGCTGCTGCGACAGTGCCAGGTCCAAGCGGATTGCCGGCGGCTTCACTGCCCGCAGCGGCCAGCGCGCCGCTGGTGAGCGCGCCCCCGACAATCACGCCCGCTACCATCTTGGCCCCCCAGACGGTCGCCGGTCCGACGACTGCTGCCGCTTCGCAGACGCCTGCTACCGTCACCGCACAGCCGGGCACCCAAGGACAGGTGATCGCGCCGTCGAGCGCGCGTCCCGCCGTGCCCTATGCCCAGGCGTCACCCGGCGGCGCCTCAATAACCGGGTCCCTGGCGGCGCTCCCGGGCGCGACGGCAATTCCCGCAGCTGCACCCGCCACCGGGCCGGTGGCACAGCCCGCAGCAGCGCCTGCGGCAGGCCCGGCCATGGCCAGCACGCCACAGGCGGCGCTGGCGCAGATGGTCCAGGCAGCCTTGCCGCAGCAGAACAGCATTGTCGGGCTGACGGCAGCCCTGACCTCGATTGCCGGCACAGTGGCGCTGCCCGAGCCGGTCGTTCGGGCGGCCCAGCAGGTGCTGGCCAATCAGCTCAATGTCGCCGGGGGCAAGCTCGATGGCGCCAGCCTGCAGAAGGCGGTGTTGAATTCGGGCGTGTTCCAGGAAGCCGGGCTGGCCCGCGCCGGCACGCCGCTGCTGGTGCCGCAGGCAGACATGAAAACCTCGCTGCTGGCGCTGCGGTCGACGCTGACCAGCTGGCTGGGCCAGCAATTGCCGGTGATCGCCGCCGTTACCCAGGTTGCCCCGCCCCTGCGCGGCAAGTTTCCGCGGGTGACGGGGTCGGGTATTCCGCCGATCGATCCGGCGGCGGCGGCCGACGAGGTGGGCAAACACCTGCTTGAACGGACCGAGGCGGCGCTGTCGCGCCTCCGTCTACATCAGCATGCATCCCTGCCTGACCCCAATGTGAAGGGCGCCGAGTGGAGCATGGACCTGCCGGTGGTGATCGCCGGGCACCAGACGCTGCTGCAACTGCAGATTCATCGCGATGAGCAGAATCCCGGGGAAGCGGCGTCTGAGCGGGGCTGGCAGATGCGCTTTGCCATCAATCTGCCGGGGATGGGCGAGGTCGGGGCCCAGGTGTCGCTGCGTGGCCGTGCGGCCGGCGTCATGCTGTGGGCCAGCGAGCCGGCCACGTCGGCAGCGCTCGAGGCCGATATTGACGGGCTGCGCGGCACGCTGGCCGGGGTGGGCCTGACACCGGGCGCGATCATCGTGCGGCATGGGGCGCCGCCCGCCTCGCCGCAGGCGGCCAATTCGGGCCATCTGGTGGATGCCACGACATGAGCGAGGACCCCAAGGATCGCGCGCTGGCCGTGGCGCTGCAATATGAGCGCGGCACCCGCGATGCGCCGCGCGTCGTGGCCAAGGGGCGCGGCCTCGTCGCCGAGCGCATCATCGCCCTGGCACGCGACAATGACGTGATCATCGAGGCCAATCCGGTGCTGGCCCAGGCGCTGAGCGGCATCGAGATCGACGACACCATTCCCATCGAGCTCTATGAGGCCGTCGCGGTGGTCATCGGCTATGTGCTGCGCACCAGCACCAAGCTGTGAATTGCGGCGGCAGCCATTGCACCGGCGGCTGCGCTCCCCATCTCTAGCACTACCGAATAGAGGGAGCGCCGCCATGGCCAGCCAGCAAGACCAGACCGTCATTGATGATTTGTTCGACCGGATCGAGGCGGTGGCGAGCAACAGCGCGCCGCGCGACCGCGATGCCGAGGCCCAGATCCAGCAGCGGCTGCGCGACTTTCCGCCCGCGCCCTATTATCTGGCCCAGACCGTGGTCGCCCAGGAACAGGCTCTGCGCGAGGCCCAGACCCGCATTGCCGAACTGGAAGGCCAGCAGCGGGCGCGCGGTCCCTGGGACAATGTCGGCGAGGACAGGCCGGGCCGCGGCGGGCAGGGTGGCTTTCTGGCCGGCGCGGCGCAGACGGCGCTGGGCGTGGCCGGTGGCATGATGCTGATCAATGCCTTTGGCGGCCTGTTTGGCAGCGCCCACGCGGCAGAGCCTGACGCTGCCGCCGAGCAAGACCAGCCGGCTGACGACGGCGATAGCGGTGGCGGCGACGATTTCGGCGATGGCGGCTTTGACATGGGCGGCGACTTCTAGCGCTGCGGATCAGCCTAGTACTTTTCGTAAAACTCGTTGCCGCCGGCTTCGAGCACGTAATGCATGTTGTTGTAGGGGAAGCGCAGCCCGGCCGTATGGAAATGCTGGGCATTGCGCACGCCGGGATGACGCCAACCGGCCAGCACCTGATCGGCGGTCTGTGAGGCCAGCACGGCGCCGCTGTCGGTCATCTTCTTGGTCAGTACGCCCTGGGCAAACTGGTTCTTCTGGCCGACGACGGCACAGACCGATTTGGGATAGCGGGGATCGTTGAGGCGATTCATCACCACGGTGCCGACCGCCAGCATGCCATCGACGCTGGAGCGGTTGGATTCAAAGTACATTGCCCGCATCAGGCATTCCTTGGGACTGAGCTGGGCCGTGCCGAAGCTGATGCCGAACAGGCTGCAACCGCCGAGCGCGCTGCCGGTGAGGATCACGGCCATCGTGCGCAGCACGGCTTTGGTGATCTTCATGGGGCAGTCTCCGTCGGACGATCAAATGCAGGCTCGTCCGACAATGACCCATTAGGCTTAAGCAAGCCCTGAGTGGGACGGTTA
Source organism: Devosia beringensis (assembly GCF_014926585.1). Taxonomy (NCBI): domain Bacteria; kingdom Pseudomonadati; phylum Pseudomonadota; class Alphaproteobacteria; order Hyphomicrobiales; family Devosiaceae; genus Devosia; species Devosia beringensis. The sequence continues at coordinate 3,824,220 of NZ_CP045422.1, forward strand.
GCAAAGTGCTAACGCGTCGCCCAGATCAGTCGCGGGTAAACAGCAGCGTCGAGAGCAGGGCGATGGTGCCCAGCACGACGAGCATCGGCACGGGGTTTTCCTGCACGGCCTTGCCGGCGATATTGGCCTGGCGGCCGACCTGGCGGGCGACAACGCGGCCCTGTTCGCGGACTTCGTGAGCCAAGGCCACTGCATTGTGCTGCAGATCATCGATGGAGTGACCGCCATAGGACTGCACCGAGCGGGACATTTCATCGACCTGCTTGCGCAGTACAGCAATCTGCTGAACCAGATTTTCCGAGATTGCTTCGCCACTGTGTTCTGCGCGACGGAGTGCGCGCTGAGTTGCCGTAGCCATGGGGACGCTCCTTGAAGGTTGTCCTCATTCAACTCTGGCGCGGGGTAGAAGTTCCATTGTCGGGGACAGTCTGGGCTTTGTACGTCGCTGCAACACTATGACCCTTGGCGTGCGCACTGGGGCGCACTACATCAGAGGCATTGCGACTGCCACCAAAGGGATCCCTATGGCCAAGAGCCGCGCCCGCCTTGATCGACAGTTCGACCGCATTGCCCGCAAGGTGCCGCAAGCGGCCGGCGTTCTGGCCCATCTGCGGCGTCCGGGCGCCCGCTGGTTTCGCATACCGTTGGCGATCCTGCTGATCCTTGGGGGTATTTTCAGCTTCCTGCCGGTCCTGGGCATCTGGATGCTGCCGCTGGGCCTGCTGCTGCTCGCGCTCGACCTGGCCTTCCTGCAGGGCCCGGTGAACCTGGCCATTGTGCGCGGCATGCGCAAATGGAGCACCTGGCGGCGCCAGCGGCGCGACAAGAAGGCCGCAGGCCGCTAGATCCGTCCGGTCGCCGCCGCCACTTCGACCAGTTCCACCGCTGCCGCCAGCTTTTCATCGATGATGTGCAGGTACCGCGTCCAGTCGTCCACGTGGCCGAGCTCGGCTGCGCCGTCGGAAATGCCGCGCAGCGCCACGAGCGGCACGGCGAAGGTCTGGCAGGCGCGCAGGACGGCAAAAGTCTCCATGTCCACCATGTCGGCATCAATGCCGTCATAAGCCGCGCCCGAGACGACATTGGCGCCCGTCGACAGCCGGGCCGTTTCAAGTCCGGGGATGAGCGGGGTGAGCATCTGCACCGGCGCCTGATCGAGAAACGGCGTCTGACCCCTGGCAAAGCCGAGGGCCGAGGCATCCATGTCGCGATAGCTCACCGAGATGGCCTGGTAGACGCCGCATTGCGGCAGCAGGCGCGAACCAGCCGAGCCCAGCGAGACAACCAGGCGCGGCAAGGGACGGGCCTCCGCCAATGCCCGGGTGACGGCGATGGCGGCCTCGACCGGACCGACGCCGGTGATCAGCGGATCGATCCTGGCCTGCAGTTGGGGGCCGTATTCGGCCTGCGCGGCCATGACGTAAAGGATGGTCATGCCTGCAAGGCTAACATGGCCCACCCCCTTGCCAATAGCCTGCGTTACCGTTTCGGTAAGGGGTCGGTGACATTCTGATGACAGAGGCGGCGCCGAGGGGCAGACGCCAGAGAGCAGAGGACAGCGTGCGTTTCGCAGAGATCGAGGGAAGCAGGGAGTGGACCGAGCCGAACTGGCAGCGGTCACAGGCTGCGCCGGTGGCCGTTCTGGTCGAGGATGTCGAGGCCGAAGCCCGGCGTCGGCTGCGGGCGATCAAGCTGCATGAATGGCGCACGCGGGAGTTCATCACCGGCCAGCCGATGCCCGACGATGTCCGCCACTATGCCTTGCAGGTCGAATTTGCTGCCACGGCGATCTCGCGCCTGTCGCCCATCCCGCAGGATTTCGACAGCGACGTGTACTGGCCGAAGCTGTGGGCCCGCTGACCAGCGGACCCAACCAGTGCCAAGCCGTCTGGTCTAGTTCGACAGGAAGCGGTGAATGCCCGGCGCGCCCAGCAGGTCCCGCGTCATGCCACCCACCAACCATTCGCGCAGCCGACTATGGCCGTAGGCGCCGCTGACGATAAGGTCGGCGCCGGCAGCCTTGGCAGCATCCAGGATGGACTGGCCCGCACCGCCGCGATTGGGCAACACGTCGCCGCGCGCCTTGACGGCGTGGCTCTGCAGCCAGGCGACGGCGTCCAGCATGCTGTCGCGCTCTACGCCGAGGTCACCCTCGCCGATCACCACGACCTGCACATCGCTGGCGGCCTGCAGCAGGGGCAGTGCGTCGACAATGGCGCGCCGCGCTTCCTTGGTATCCTTCCAGGCGACGATGATCGTGCTGGCCTTGAGCTTGGGGGCGCCGGCAGCGGCGATCAGCACGGGCCGGCCCGCCGATAGCAGCAGGGTGCCCAAGTCAAAGGTGCGATAGCCCTCATCGCGCAGTTCGCCGGGGGAACCGATCACGATGAGATCGGCCTTGCGCGCCGCTTCGATCAAGCCGAGGGCCGGCTGCTGCACGCCGGCAATCCAGCCATGCTTGAGGTCGGCCGGCACCAGACCGGCGAACTTGTCGCGCGCGACGGCGATCGAGGCCTCGATCTCGTTGAGTTGCTCGGTATAGAGGGCGCCCGCGACGTCTCCGGCACCCATGCTGGCGATCACCGGTGGCTCGGCCGCGACAAAGCCGGTGAGGCTGGCCTTGTGCTGCTGCGCCAGATCGGCGGCAAAGGCGACCAAAGCCGGATCGACACCGTCGATGGTCAGGCCGACGACGATATTGCGAATTTCCATCTCAGATCTCCCGTGACTGTTGCCGTCATCCTAGCGTTGTGCCGCCGGCTCACCTTGATCCCGATCAATTGGCCCGTCATTGCTGCGTCGCCAGGGTCACTCCGCATAGGCCGGCATGGACAGTAGCTGCTCCTCGGTCCAGCCGGTAGCGGCATGCACCATGCCCTCGGCGTCGCGCATGAACGAGAGCTGGCCCAGACCCACCGCGACCGGCTTGGCCCCAAGGCCAAGAAAGCCGCCCACATCGACAATGACCTGGCAGGCTGCGCCGCTGCCCACCAGATGGGAGACATGGCCGACGGCGGCGTCGTCGGCGCCGTAGATGGTGGCGCCCTTGAGCGTGTCGGACGTCAGTTCGTCACTGCCCAGCGGCGTGTGCTCAGAATGGTCCATGGCGCAACTCCTTGCTTTGAATAGATAAAGGGACAACACGCCCGGACCGGCAAGCGTTCCGGTAGCCATGACGTGGCTAGAGGCCGAGCGCTGCGGCGTGGCTGGCCAGGTCGACGGGGCACTGGGACACCACTTCGAGCCCGCGATCCTGCCGGGCAGCGATGCCCTCGGGAGGAATATGGGCGGCCAGTGTCGCGTCTCGGGCAAGAATAAGCGCCGCGATCTCGTCGCGATAGAGGCCAAGCATGGCGGTCAGCCAGCGATTGACCAGATAGGAGGGGCGGGCCATGTGCACGTCAAAGCCATCGAGCAGGGCGATGGTGGTGGACGCATCGGCCCAGACGTCGTCGACCACCCACTGATTGACGGTGAACAGGCGAATGGCCTTGCCATAAGCATCGACGCCGATAGCGACGAGATGGTGGATGGGACCATCCTTGCCCTGTGGCCGCATGAAGCAGTGGAAATGACCGTGTTCGGCTGCGCCGGGCGGGCCACTATGGCTGTGATAATACCACTGAGAGCCGCTGTCGCGGTCGAAGACATCGCCCGGCGGATAGTGTTCCCAGGTGACCGGACTGGCGCCGCGCAGGGTTTCAAGCAGGATATTGTCGCCCGACTTGGCGAGCACGGTTTCGCAGAACAGCGCCTCCTGGGCGGCCTGGCGCAGCGGCTCCATGCCCGCCTCCCGACGGCCTATTGCCCAGCCGCCGCACAGGGTGCGGCAGCGGCGCAAGGCGATGCAGCAGCGCAGGGAGCAGCGGCGGGTGCCGCAGAGCAGGGTGCCGCCGCGGCACAGGGGCTGGCGGCCGAGCAGGGCGCGGCAGCAGGGGCGGCGGCGCAGGGAGCGGCCGCAGGTGCTGCAGAGCAGGGTGCGGCCGAGCAAGGTGAGGCTGAACAGGACGCTGCGGCGCAGGGGGCGGCGCTGGCCATGGGCGCAGCAATGGCAGCGGGTGCTGCCACGCTATGGGCAAGGTGATCGGCGGCAATGGCCCCGGTGGCGGCGACCAAAGCGGCGCCGAACAGCATGGTATTGCGCGTGCTCATGAGCGTTTGAATCCATCAAGACCGAAGAGGGGGCGGGCCAGGATACCGCCCAGGCTGCCGACAAAGGCGGCGGCGAACCAGAGCCAGCCATGCAGGCTACCCGAGGCGATGCCGGAGAACAGGGCGCCAATATTGCAGCCGAAGGACAGGCGGGCGCCATAGCCCATCAGCACGCCGCCAATGGCCGCAGCCAGCAGCGAGAGCAGCGGCAGCTTGGCCTTGGGGGCGAACTTGCCGGCGAGACCCGCCGCCAGGGCGGCACCGAGCACGATGCCGAAATCCATCACCGAGGTCGTGTCGGCCAGCACGCTGCTGTTGAGGGCCTGGGCCTGGGCCGGCCAGGTCCAGAATTCCCAGCTGGCAACCGGGATACCGATGGCCTGGGCGATCTTGGCGCCCCAGAGGCCGAAGCCGTAGGTGATCGACCAGGGGTGACCGGCAACCAGCAATGTCGCGATGTTCAGGCCGGCCAATGCCAGTCCGGCGCCGACCAGGGGCCAGGGACCGTGCAGCAGGCGTTCAAGGCCCTTGCGCTCCGGCCGGGACTGGGCTTCGAGCGTGCCATGGCGGGCGCGTTCGATCAGCACGGTAATGCCGGCCACTGCGGCCAGACCGGCCAGTGTCACGGCGAGCCCCGCGGGCACGCCCAGCACGGCGCCCAGGCTGGTGGGCGGCATGGCGGGCAGGGTCAGCCAAAAAGGCAGGTGAGCGGTGCCGAGCACGGCGCCGATGATGAAGAAGACCAGGGTAACCAGCATGCGGGCACTGCCGCCGCCGACGGTGAACAGCGTGCCCGAGCCACATCCGCCACCCAGTTGCATGCCGAGGCCGAACAGCGCCGCGCCAATCAGGACCGAAACGCCGACCGGCGCCGTGGCGCCGACCAGCGACTGGCCGAACACGTTACCGCTGGCCAGCAGCGGCAGGAAGGCAATGGCGGTGACGCCGATCATCAGCATCTGGGCGCGCATGGCGTGGCCGCGACCCTCGACCACCATGCGGCGCCAGCCGCCGGTAAAGCCGAACGAGGCGTGATAGAGGGTAGCGCCGAGCAGGCCGCCGATCAGGAACAGCAGCGACTGGCGCGGCGAAATCAGCTGGCCGACAATCTGCGCGCCAAGCACGATGCAGAGGCTGACGGCGAGCACCACACCCTTGTCGACGCTGAGCCTGCCATTGACGGGGGCGGGCCGGGTTGCGGCGGCGGAAATATCACTCATGGCGCTGGCGCCCCTTCAGGAAGGAAATGCTCTTTTGGACGGGCAAACGCACAATGTCCAGAACCGCGGTCCTGGACATTGGCGGTCATAGGAAGGCGTCGGCGGCGACTAGATGCCGTTGGCGACGGGGCGGCTTTCGTCGGCAGCCCATTCGGCCATCGAGCCGTCATACATGCGCGTGTTCTTGTTGCCCTGGACTTCCGAGAGGGCGAACCAGGCGATCGAAGCCCAGTGGCCGGTATTGCAGAAGGCGATGTTGGCTTCGTTGGCTTCAAGGCCAACGCCCGAGGCCAGCTGGGCAACGGTGTCCGCGCTCACGAACGAGGCGCCTTCGGCATTGTAGAGCTTGCCGTTGTCGATATTGACCGCGCCGGGAATGGTGCCGGCAATGCGCACGACCGGGCTCTTGCCCTCGCCGCGGAACTGGGCGACGGGACGGCCGTCCACCAGCGTGGTGCCATCAGCCAGGGCGGCCTCGACATCGGCGGTCGTGGCCAGCAGATGCTGCTGGAAATCGGCGGTGAAGGTGGTTGGCTCCAGCACGGTGGCCTCGGCGGTCACCTCGCCGCCAGCGGCTTCCCAGGCGCGCGCACCGCCGTCCAGGATCGACACGGCATCATGGCCCAGCACCTTGAAGGTCCAGTAGACGCGGGTGGCGGCACCGAATTCGGAGGCATCGGTACCCTGCGAAACAATCACCACGTGGTCATCATTGCTGATGCCCAGCTTGCCGATCAGCGCCGAAGTAGGCTCCACGCCGGGAAACTGGCCGGGGACGCCTTCGATTTCCATGCGCCAGCCAGTGCCGGCATAGGGAGCCTTGATGGCGCCGGGAATGTGAGCGGCGTCATAGGCAGCCACGTTTTCCACGGGGTCGCGTACGTCGACAACAACGAGGCTCTCATTGCCGAGATATTGCTCGAGCCAGGCCGCATCGACCAGCGGAGCATCGGTCAGCCGCTCGGCCTGCGCAGCGGTCGACAGCATGGCGACGGTGGTCAGGGCAGCGGCGGCGAACAAAGCAATGCGCATTTCAAAACTCCAATTCCAGACTTACGTTCAATCTAGGCGAATGGGTCGGTGTTGTCCGGTCACGGCGTGTCAAAGATGCTCGGTGCGGGGAATTTTCATGCCACATTTGGCGAGTGAGGCAGTATCGCTTTCCCATGCTAGCGTTTGGACGTTCCCGTCGGGCGGCGTGTCACGTGCCGACCGGCGCCGTCTTGCAATTGCGATCAAAGAACATTAGGTATCTCTAATATTATTGGGATCGGGTCATCGGGGTTTTCGGCGCAATCATGCTGCGCCTGCGATTGCCGAGCGGCCAGGAGTGTCATTGATGGATCAAGCCAGCCACGTCGTCTGCACCGCCTGCGGTGCCATCAACCGGGTTTCGACTAGCCAGGACGCTGCCGCCGGCAAATGCGGCAAGTGCGCAGTGCCGCTTTTCACCGGCGAGCCGGCGGAGCTGTCTGCGAGCGCACTGGAGCGGCAGATCGCCAAGACCGACATTCCTGTGCTCGTCGATGTCTGGGCGCCGTGGTGCGGTCCATGCCGGATGATGAGCCCGCAATTTGCCGCCGCGGCCGCCCGGGCCGAGCCGGCCATGCGCTTTGTCAAACTCAACTCGGACGAGGCGCCGGAGTTGTCGACCCGCCTGGCCATCCGCAGCATTCCCACCATGCTGCTGTTCGAGGGCGGCAAGGAAGTGGCCCGTGTTTCGGGGGCCATGTCCTCCAGCGACATCATCAAATGGGCCGAGGGGGCGCGGCGCGGCTAGCCGTTTTCGCATCTCTCCATCCGCATCACCGCATCGAGACGGGTTGAGCCGGCTGACGACAACGGCTATCTGGAGCCATCTCCAGGCGGCGCTGCCGCATAGCAAAGGCGCGTTGCGGCATGACCCCAGATTTCCTCGTCACCCATTCGGGTGGCTTTCACGCCGATGAACTGCTCTCCAGCGTCATCCTGACCCGGCTGTTTCCGCAGGCGCAGATTGTGCGCAGTCGGGCGCCGGAATGGATCACGCCGGGTGCCGATCGCATCATCTATGATGTCGGCGGCGCCTATGACGCCGCCGCGGCCATCTTTGACCATCATCAGCGCGGCGCGCCGCTGCGCGAAGATGGCCAGCCCTATAGCTCGTTCGGCCTGGTGTGGAAGCATTTCGGCCGCGACTATCTGGTAGCGTCCGGCCTACCTCCGGCCCATGTCGAAACCGTCCATTCCAGTTTCGATACCGGCTTCGTGCTGCCCATCGACCTGATGGACAATGGCGCGCTCAGCCCCTCGGTGGCCGGACCGCTGGCCGGCCTGACATTGCCGGTGCTGCTCGAAACGCTCAAACCGGTCTTCGACGAGACCGACCCCGCAGCGGAAGACCGTGGTTTCCATGCCGCGCTGGCTATTGCGCGGGCCTTTGTCGAGGCGCGCATCGCGCGCAGCGATGCCAAGCTGCGGGCCGAGAGCCTGGTGGCAGGCGCCATTGCCGCGGCCGGCCATGGGCGGGTGCTGGAGCTTCCGATGGGCATGCCGTTCCGGCCCGCCGTGGTCAAGGCCGGGGCCGATCACCTGCTGTTTGTGGTGCATCCGCGGGGCAGCGACTGGTGCCTCACCACCATTCGCCGCGATGACGACGGCTTTGCCGTGCGCGCCGATCTGCCGGCCGCCTGGGCCGGCCTGACCGATGCGGCGCTTGAAGCCGCCAGCGGGGTGCCCGGCGCCAGCTTCTGCCACAATGGCCGCTTCATCGCGGCGGCCAAAACAAGGGCAGCTGCCCTGGCCCTGGCGGAGCTCGCCGTGGCGGAGGCGCTGGCCAACCCGCCGGTCTAAAGCGACCTATTCGGCCGGATCGGGCGCCGCATTGGCGGCGTCCAGTTCGCGTTCCAGCCTGGCCTCTTCCTCGGCCTTGGGCTGGGAGAAGCGGGCCAGCAGCAGATAGGCGGCCGGGGTCAGGTAGAGCGTCGAGATGGCGGCAAAGCTGAGGCCGCCGACCATGACCCAGCCAAGGGCGGACCGGGCTTCGGCGCCGGCACCGGAGGCCAGTACCAGCGGCAGGCCGCCCAGAATGGTGGCGATCATGGTCATCATCACCGGGCGCAGGCGGATATTGGACGCCTCCTCAATGGCTTCATGCACCGACATGCCCTTGTCGCGCAGCTGGTTGGCAAATTCAACGATCAGGATGCCATTCTTGGCCATGATTCCGACGACCAGGACCAGCCCGATCTGGCTGAAAATGTTCAGACTCCCTCCCGTGACCAGGAGGGCATAGAGCCCCGCAGCGACGCCGAACGGCACCGTGGTCATGACGATGACCGCGCTCCACAGGCTCTCGAACTGCGCCGCCAGCACCAGCAGGATGATGACGAGGGCAAAGCCGAAGGTTATCAAGAGCCCATTATTGGCCTCGCCGATGGTGCGCGCCTCGGCCAGCGGGATGATCGAGACGCCTTCGGGCAGCAGGTCTCGCGCCATGTCGAGGGTTTGGTAATAAGCGTCGCCCAGGGCGATGCCGCCACCGTCAAGGCTGGCCGTCACCGGCACGGCGCGGCGCTGCTGCTCGCGGCGCAGCGACGGCGGAACGGCCGATTCCTCGATGCTGGCAATGGTGGACATGGGCACGTAACGGCCATCGCCGGTTTTGATGAAGAGGCTTTCCAGATCGCGCGGATCGTTGATCGGGTTGCTGGTCGAGACCATGCGCACGGTGTAGCTGGTGTCGTTGATGAAGACATTGCCGATATCGCTGCCATCGATCATCGCCTGCATGGTGGCGCCTAGGCCATTGATGTCGACGCCGAGGGCATCGGCCTTGGCGCGATCCACCGTCAGGGTAAGCTGCGGCTGGGTCGTGTCGAAATTGACGCTGACGCGGCCGAAACGGCCGTCCTCGTCGAGGCGGTCGGCAATAGCCTGGGCCGTGTCGGCCAGCACGGCATAGTCCGAGCCCACCACGGCAAATTGCAGGCCCGAGCCGCCGCCGCGAATGCCGAGGCTATTGCCCTGGCGGATCGAGGCATTGACCCCGGGCACCTGGGTCATCAGCGCATTGATCTCGTCGGCGATTTCGGCCTGGCTGCGCTCGCGCTCGCCCCAGGGGGCCAGGGTCAGGGTCATGAAGCCGCCGGTGCCGAAGCCGGAGAGCACAAACAGCGATTGCACCTCGCCGCTCTCGACATAGGGCTGCAGCAGGGCTTCGACCGTCGTCATCTGGGTGCGCACGTAGTCCAGGCTGACCGTACTGGGCGCAGATATGCGCAGCGACAGCTGCGAACGATCCTCGGGCGGGGTGATTTCCTGGCGCAGGTTGCCATAGACGAACCAGGACGAGCCGGCAAAGAGCAGGGCGATCAGCACCACGACGAAGGGATTGGCCAAGGCGATCTTGAGGGTGACGCGGTAGAATCGCGCCAGGGCTCGGCCAATGGCGCCGACGACGCCGCCATGCTGGTGGGCGGTATTGGCCTTGAGGAAGCGCGAGGCGATCATCGGGCCCATGGACAACGCCACCACCGAGGATAGCAGCACCGCGATGGCCAGGGTAAAGCCGAACTCGCGGAACAGCCGGCCGGTCTGGCCTGCAAGGAAAGACAGCGGAATGAACACCGCCGCCAGGGTTAGCGTGGTGGCTATGACGGCGAAGAACACTTCCTGGGTGCCCAGCACGGCCGCGGCGCGTGGCCCGGCACCCATGGCCTTGCGGCGGACGATATTCTCCAGCACCACGATGGCGTCGTCGACGACGAGGCCGGTGGCCAGCACCAAGGCCAGCAGGGTGATGATATTGAGCGAGAAGCCGGCCATGTAGATGCCGGCAACGGCGCCGAGCAGGGCGATGGGCATGGAGATAGCCGGCACGATGGTGGCGCGCCAGTCGAGTAGGAAGAGGAAGATGATCGCCACCACGACGACCAGCGAGACGACCAGCGCGATCTGCACCTCATGCAGTGCGCCATCGATGAAGATGGCGTCGTCGCTGGAGACCTTGATGTCGACGCCGGCGGGCAGGGTGTCGTTGAGCACGTCGACCGCGGCGTGCACGCCTTTGGAAATCTCGATGGTGTTGGACTGCGCCTGACGGACAATGCCCAGGCCGATGCCGGGCTTGCCGTCCGAGCGCAGAGCCGAGGTGCTGGCGGCGGCGTCGAAGACCACGCTGGCGACGTCACCCAGCCTTGTGCGGCCATTGATGATGATGTTCTCGAAATCGGCGGCCGTGGTGACCTCTGAAATGGCGCGTACGGTGATGTTCTGGTTGGGGCCGTTGATCGAGCCGGCGGGGGTGTCGAGCGCAATGGTCGCGAGGCCGTTACGGATATCGGCAACGGTCAGCCCGCGGCTGGCCAGCTTGAGCGGGTCGACATCGACCTCGAAGGCCGTGCTGCGCGTGCCATAGACCTGCACCTCGGCGACGCCGGGCACGGCGCCGAGGCGCTCGGTGATCAGAGTCTCGACCAGTTCGCTCATCTGGGCGATTGACAGCGTGTCGGAGGTCACGGCCAGCTGCAATACGGCCTGGGCATCGTTGTCGGCCTTGAAGATGGTGGGATCATCGACCCCCTCGGGCAGGTTGCGGGTGCTGCGGCTGAGCGCATCGCGGACGTCGGAGGTAGCGACGTCGAGATTGGTGCCGTCGGAGAATTCCAGCGTCACCCGGCTATTGCCGGTGGACGAACTCGAGGAAATCGAGGTGACGCCCTGGACGCGGGCCACGGCGCCCTCGATGACGGCGGTAACCTCGCGGTCGACGGTCTCGGCCGCGGCGCCGTCGAAACTGGTGGAGATCGACAGCACAGGCTGCTCGACGCTGGGCAGTTCGCGGACTTCCGCGCCGAGCAGGGCGGCGAGGCCCGCCACGACGATCAGCGCGTTGATGACCACGGCCAGCACTGGCCGGCGGACGAAAAGGGCTGCCAGGGTGCCGCCGCGCTCGTTTTTCTGTTCAATCGACATGCGGGGCTCCTTGGCGGGGCTAGTTGGCCGGGGCGGCAGCGGTGTCGGCACCGCCCGTGCCGTCGGGACCGCTGAGCAAGGCCACGTCGGCGCCGTCGCTCAGCTGCAGGATGCCCTCGGTGATGATGGCGTCGCCGGGGGCCAAATCGGCCTGGACCAGCACGCCATCGCTGTTGCGCTGGACGATCTGGGCCGGGACGCGCACCGCCTTGCCGTCGACATATTGCCAGACATAGGAGCCCTCGGCGGACCAGAGGATGGCGAGCGGGTTGACCGTGGGGTAGTCCTCGCCGGCAAAGCTGAGCGCCACCGAGAGCGAGAGGCCCGCGCGCAGGGCGCCGTCGGCATTGGGAATTTCGGCCTGGACCTGCAGCGTGCGGCTGGCCGGGTCGATGCGGCTGTCCACGGCGCGCACCGTGCCGGCGAAGGTCTGGCCGGGCAGGGCGATGGCCGAGACGGTGACCGGCATGTCCAGCGCAATGGCGCCAGCATAGCGCTCGGGCACCCAGAAATCGACGCGAATGGCCGAATTGTCGTCAATGGTGGTGACCGGGGTCTGGGCGGCGACGTAATTGCCTGGGGTCACCTGGATGAGGCCGATGGTGCCGGCAATGGGACTGGTCATGGTGCGGCGGGCCAGCGCCACCTCGGCATTGCGCAGTTCGAGATTGGCATTGTCGGCGGCCAGTTGCGCGGCGGTCAGCGCCGTGGTGGCGACGAGGCTGGAACTGGCGAGGCCCTCGGTGCGAGCCAAAGTGGCATTGGCGTCGTCGGCGGCCAGCCGGGCGCGATCATAGCCGATCTGCTCGTCGGCCGATTCGAGGCGGGCCAGCACATCGCCCTGGGCGACGACCTGGCCGGGCCGCACGAGGACTTCGGCGAGGGTGCCGCCGGCCGGCGCGGTGACGGTGACCGAGCGGGCGGCGCTGCCTTCGCCGATGGCGGTAAGGCCGGCATTGATGGTGGCGAGGGTCACCGGCGTGGTCACCACATTGGTCTGCCGAGCGCCGCCGGGACGGCCGCCCGGACCGCCGGGGCCTCGGGTGCCGGGTGCGGCAGCGCTGGTGGCGTCGGCCGTGGCAAAGGGCAGTGTGATGCCATAGCTGGCCAGGGTCTGGCCGGCGCTGGGGACGAAGACGATCCAGGCGATGGCGGCCGCCGCCAGAATGACCAGGGACGCCAGAATTTGCCGTATCAAACCAGAACCTCGGAATGTCAGGGAGACCGGCATGCCGGCGAACAGATGGTGAGGGTAGCAGGGCGCAAACGCCGGCAACATTACAATGTCGTAAGGTGCCATCACGCAATGATTATCGGGACGTCTGGCCGATCACCAATGCGGGAGCGCAAGACTATTTTAGCGGTTTGCGGTGCAGGCACGGGGAATGTCCGATCCGGAGTGACCCATGCGCAAATCCTCAATCGCCCTTGCCGTCGGCCTCATGCTGGCCGGGCCCGTCCTGGCCGAGAGCTGGCACTATGAGGGCGGGGCGACGCCCATTGCCTATATCGACAATGGCCCGGCGCAGTTCCAGTTCGCCTGTCGCGGCGGCCAGCTGGCCATGGGCTTCTGGGTGCGGGCACCCGAGGCCTCGGTCGCCAGTGCCAGTGCGCTCAGTCTCGCCATCACGCCCGACCCGGCCAAGGGCAGCACGGTTTCGGCCGGTAGCGCGGCGACGCTGTTTGCCCAGGACATGCCGCTGATCCATCTCGAAGGCAGCTCGGCCATCGTGCGCGGCCCGGTGGCCCGGCAATGGGCGCGGATTGCCCAGGGCGCCGGCACGGAGCTGCGCGTCGCCTTTGTGCGCCAGGCCGGCAGCGGGCTCGAGGTCTTCGACAGCCAGGTGTTCGGCGCCAAGGGCTCGAAGTCGACCATTGGCCAGGTGCTGGGCAAATGCAGCTAGGTCAGCTTGTGCCGCGTTGAAGCGGCAGCACAAATGACCTATCTCAGAGCCCATGGCCAAGCCCCGTACCCTTCCTGACGTCCCCATGCTCTCCAAGCAATGGGAGCTGCCCTCTGCCGCCACGCTGGGATCGGCCGTGCGCGCGAAGGGCATCCTGCTCGAAATGCGGGCGCGGCTGCCGCAGCCGCTGCGCAAGGCGCTCGATATTGTCGCCGGCACGCTGACCCTGGAGCTGCCCAAGGCCGATGCGGCAACGTTCCGGGCCGTGGCCGAGATCGTGACGCGGGGCCTGGTCGGCATTGAAAGCCTGCCGGTCATTCCGCGCGAGATCGAGGATATTTTGTCGATCAAGACCTCGGAACGCCATCGCTGGCTCAAGGACGGCAGGCTGCCCAGCGCCGGGACGCGGACGGTGCGGCTGGCCGGGCGGGCCAAGCAGATCACCTTTCACGTCTTTGACCCGCGCGTGGTGCGCGACCTGCTCGACAGCGACCAGATGGATGCCTGGCGCGAGGAGGATGTCGAAACCCGCCGTGAGAACCGGCAGCGCGCCCTGTGGAACGCCAAGCTGAAGCGGGCGGAAAAGGCCGGCAAGACCGCGCCGGTCGCCAGCGAGGACGATCCGGGCTTGGCCGGCTGGGCTGCCTTCATGCGCGAGGGCCTGCTGCGCTGATCGGGCGGCCGGGCAGGCGGAAGCGCCGCCTGGATGCGGTTGTCACGAGATAGCGAGCCCCGAGGCGATTTTCGCCCCTGGTAAATTTAAAAAATGAGACGGAAACCGCCTCGGGGCGCCGGTTTTTGGAACTGTTCGGCGGCACGGGATCGCTCGTCCTCGCACGGCCGTCTTGGAACCTGTGGAAGAGGCGTCCTCCACCCGGCCCACCCCACCACTGTTCGCCTGCAGGCCGCTGCGTGGGGTGATGGGGGAAGTATGGCACGGGGTCTGGGGGCGGGGACAAGTTTGATTGGCCCGTGCTTCAGGCCCGTGCCAAGCTGGTGGTAAAGCCGCCGACAGGGGAGGACAAGCCATGGAAGAGGTAAAAGGCGGCTGCCGCTGCGGCGCGGTGCAACTGGTGGTGCGGGGCGAGCCCCTTCGGGTCGGGATCTGCCATTGCCTCGATTGCCGCAAGCAGCATGGCGCGCTGTTCTACGCCGCCGCCATCTTCCCGCAACAGGCGGTGACCATTACCGGGGAAACCCGCGCCTATCACGGCCGCCACTTCTGCCCGGTCTGCGGCAGTCCGCTCTTTGCCCGCTCGGGCGACGAAGTGGAAGTCCATCTCGGCACGCTGGACGCGCCGGACCAGTTCACCCCGACCTATGAGTGCTGGACGGCGCGGCGGGAGAAATGGCTGCCGGCGTTTGCGGGGATGACGGGGTTTGTGGGGGATCGGGAGGGGTAGGGGGCGGTCACCCAAGCCATTCCCGACCGCGATGTCATCCCCGCGAAAGCGGGGACCCATCCCGAGATCAAGCCACAGCCGCAGGTGGACAGGCCCGACCACCTAGCGGCCGTTCAGACATCTCAGGATGGGTCCCGGCTCAAGGCCGGGATGACACCGGAGGTGGGGCGCGATCGGTGCAAAGGCCGCGCCCCGTCGGTGCAGGGCCCTCGGGTCAAGCCCGAGGGAGACGCGCGGTGGGGGTGGAAGCGTCAGCGGGTTTACCACCCTTGGGATTGAACCAGTTCCCCCTGGCGAGCCGGTGCCGCACGTAATCCTGGTAGGCTTGGGGTGACAGCGGGGTCTTTGACGTGTGCCGCCTGGTGTTGCAGAACCAGCAGGCTGCGACGATGTTTTCCGCCACATCCTGGCCGCCGTCACATTGCGCCAGCAGGTGCTCGGCGGTGCGCCTGTTTGGCCGCTTGTCCGTCGCGGCGGTCATGCGGCGGCCACAATACCAGCACAGCCCGCCCTGGCGGTCAAAAGCCTCGTCACGGAGTTTGTTGAGTTTCGACATGGATAACTTTCAAGATCAAGGATGATGATCCAGAAAGTTGCCGCACCCTTAGGGGCGCTCCTGCACTCGGCCGCTATTGAAACGGGCAACGGACGGGGCATATACCCCAACCCTGATGTGTGCCCGATCAGATTAGGGGAGCAAATGCTGGTGCGCAAGACCCCACTGTGGCTGGCACCCGCACTAGAAACGAGGCGGCAGAAAACTGTCCGTTTGACGACCGGCGGCGCGCCATAGCTTGCGACGGGCGTCCGCCGTTTCGAGGTGCCGATATTTGCCGCCCGAGAATTTTGGCCAGTCCAGCGCCAGGCCGCAGCGGACCAGTTCGGCCGCCAGATCGCTGCCATCAGGCAAGTAGCACTCCGCCACGAGGCGGTCATAGGACAATTCGGGACGTATCCGCGCCGTTATTGTCTGGCCCTTGCACATCTGCACCAGCGCCCATTTTGAGCGTTGCCCCCAGGGATGATCGAGTTCGGGTGCATCAATGCCGGCAAGCCGGATGCGTTGTTTGTTGATAACGATGGTGTCGCCATCGATGACCCAACACTGGCCGCGCAACACCGTTTCCGTTTGCGCCGGCTGACGTTGGAACGGCACCACCTCGCTAGGATAGCGCCGGGTCTGGCGGATGCGTGGGCGACGGCGCCGGAACAACCGGACGAGCATCCAGAATAGTCGCATTTCTCCCCCGGTATCCGCCTCTCCCTGGGAAAATAGCGCACACAGCTAAACGAATACTATCGCCAAGTTCTCGTATTGAGGTGGCATGCGGCTGGTACTTTAGTGCGGGGCGGAGGATTGGGCCCCGCCAGAGCAGCTAACGCCTGGTGACAACCTGCTCATGATTATTTCCCAGCAGACGAAATATTGATCGCAATGCTGATCGAGACGACGGTACAGTGCAGGATATTATGCGAGGGGGACAGGATGAATTATTCGATTTTGCTGACGTGTCTGGCGTCAATCTCGCTTTCTGCCTGTGCGAGCAGTTCTGTTACGCAGCTATCGAGCAATACTGCAGTTATCTCGGCATCGGCAGCGCCCATTTGCCGGACCACCGGGGCCGCAAGTGTCGCTAACCAGATGGCGGCGATCGCCACGATCAAGGCGGGCTATAACCGGTTTATAGTGGGCGGCTTTGGCACGATGAACAACACGCGTGTCGTTTCGACCGGGCCGACCTACGCCACGACCAGCGGGTCGTTCAATCGCTTTGGCAACAGCGTGTACGGCACGACCAACACCACCTATGGCGGTAGCAGTACCTTTCTCGCCGGCAGCAATGAGGCAGAGATGCAGATCACCATGCTCAATCCGGGCGACGTTGGCTACGAACAGGGCATCGACGCCCGGGCGGCATTGGGTCCGGACTGGCAGAAGAAAGTGGATGGCGGGGTCAACAACTGTTTCTGAGCTTCGTCAGGGTACATTAATCGTCATTGCCAAGCGTTTCAATCGCCCTGATCTTGAGCAGTGATAGCCGTTTACCACGTAGTTCCTTCCGCGTCGGCGAGCGGCTTGGGCATGGCGAGGTGACTACTGTCGCCCTGCTCGCACCGCTGCAAGGTTTAGCCACGCAGGCATATTTTTCCAAACGTCGTCGCGACGCGCATCGTATCTGAAGACCCCATGATCCAGCGGAATGACGTATCCTATGGCAGGTTCGGGTAGATATTTCGGCAACGGTACAGCCAAGGTATAGTTGGCATATCTGTCCCAAGACCAATGCCGTTGTTCATCTACAACCCGCATGTTCTTTTCGAACAGCCTGAACGTGCCATCTTGCATCTTGCCAACTGCCATATAGGCGAGGGGGTTGGGACCAAGCGGATGCGGATATCGGTCTTTGTGATGGTTGATCGAATTGATGTCGACCGCCAGCAGACCCTTTCCCTCGATTACGCTCCGTGCAATCTCATATCGAACCCAGGGCCGTAACCAGGTGTTTGAGCCAATAAGAACACAAGTGACAGAGGTGTTTTTCACCCCTTCACGTATCAACTGCTTAAGAGAATCCGGATTGGTGCGCTCACTATTTTCCCAAAGGCTTCTGTCATAGTGGGATTGCGGCACTTCGAGGATTTTTGCTTTGAATTGCTCAGCGTGCCTTACATTATTTACGCGGATGACGTCGCCATAGTGAAAGGAGTAAAAGACACTTCGCTTGATTGTGGGCAGAGGGGGTATCGCTGTGTCCGCGGTAATGCCGCCCCAGAAGCTCAATGGCTTCATTGGCGGTTTGGCTGTCTGGTGCCCGAGCGCCTCTGCCAAGGCATTCCGGGGTGGAGGCGAGGGCGGCGCGGGAATTCCGTTCAGGAACGATAGTGTGTTCACGGGACGCGGCAGCGAAGGCCGCATGAGTGCAACCGCGATGGCGTTGCGCCTGCGTTGTTCTTCCGCTTCGATTTCTGCAACGAGCGCCAATAGATTTAGACCCGACATGGCTCACCCCACAATTCGCGCGATGAAGATGACAAGTATCATTAGGGCCGGATAGACGCCCATCACCGGGTTTAAGACTCCGATCTTCAAGGTATCAACGAGGCCGGCCTTGAAAGGGCGGTAGTCCATCGTGAACTCCTCAACGTCTTGGCCGCGCCTGATAGCGTCGAAAAGTCCGCGATAGGCTCTCTCTATGCGGAGGTAAAAAGCGTCAAGGAACCAGAAGATGGCCAAAGGTAAAAGGGTCACGAGCGCTACAGTCGCTGAATTTCCGCCCTGCTCGGACTGTGATGCAGTCAAGGCAACGATGGCGGACGCGACTGTTGCGGCGACCGACTTTAGTGCAAGAGAGTTCGACGCCATGCGACCGATTACCTCCTGCACCATGACAAGATGAGAAATCTTGGCTTCGTTCATTGTGCCTGAATACCCCTACATCCCGCCGCTATCAGTGCTCTTTGTCACGGGGTGGATTTGGGTCATGGCCGGGAGCAATAGTGTCTTTGCTCCGTATCTTGCCGTCCACGCCCTTGGTCGTCAGTTCGCCACCGCCTTGTTTTTCTAGCAGGCGTTTACCGGCAGCAATTGCGTCCTTCTGGGTGTCGTGGATCGACGTTGCACGATCAGCGTCGTTCCGCTTGTTGGCCCACGTACCATCCGGTCGTCTGGAGATGGTTCGGTCTCGATCTTTGCTCATTATGATATCCTACTTTCGTACCCCATTTGTTCGACTAAGTAGAAGGTTGCGGCGCAAGCGCGCCGCAACCAGAGACGTTGTTTGACTAGTCCTCAGCTACAGCCAGTCGTCGTCCCGCACGTGTCGCACTTCAGGCACGTGCCGTTCCGCACCATGGTGAAGTTATGGCACTCGGTGCACTGGTCGCCGGTATAGCCCTTCATCTGGGCTTCGGCGCGCAGGAGACCAGAGTCCTTGCTCGGCGGCGGGCTCGGGATCGGGTTGAGCTCGGCGGGGGCGAAGGCGGAAGGCGAGAGCTGGGTCTCGATCTTGAGGGCCGTGGCGGTCTTGAGGGCGGTGATGGTCGAGGTCTGCATGGCCTGGACGGGATTGTACGGGTGATCGCCGGAGACGATCATCAGGGACTTGTTGGTCACGCGACCACGGGTCATGCCGCGCGAGACAAACCGATCGGCCTGCATGGGCGCTGCCGGGGCAGGGGTGGAACGGCCGCCCTTGCCTTCGTCATTGCCCTTGCCCAGCGAAGTCGGGCTTTCGGGATTGACGTGGGCCAGGTCGTCGCGGTCGAGATAGGAGACGGCCAGTTCGCGGAACACATAGTCGAGGATCGACGTGGCGTTCTTGATCCGGTCATTGCCCATGACCATGCCGGCGGGCTCGAAGCGCGTGAAGGTGAAGGCCTCCACATATTCGTCCAGCGGCACGCCATATTGCAGGCCCAGCGAGATGGCGATGGCGAAGTTGTTCATCATCGCACGGAAGGCGGCGCCTTCCTTGTGCATGTCGATGAAGATCTCGCCGAGGCGACCATCGTCATATTCGCCGGTGCGCAGATAGACCTTGTGGCCACCGACCACGGCCTTCTGGGTATAGCCCTTGCGGCGATCGGGCATTTTCTCGCGGTCACGGATGACCGTTTCGACAATGCGCTCGACAATGCGCTCGGCGACATGGGGCACGCGGGCGGCAGCCGACAGGGCCGCCATTTCCTCGGCCTGGTCCTCGTCCTCATCGTCATCGGCCGCAGCCAGGACGGATGAGTTCAGAGGCTGGCTCAGCTTGGAGCCATCGCGATAGAGCGCATTGGCCTTGAGCGCCAGGCGCCAGCTCAGCATATAGGCCTGCTTGGCGTCTTCCACGGTCGCATCATTGGGCATGTTGATGGTCTTGGAGATGGCGCCCGAGATGAACGGCTGGGCGGCCGCCATCATCAGGATGTGGCTTTCGATCGAGAGCGAGCGCTTGCCGATCTTGCCGCAGGGGGCGGCGCAATCGAATACGGGCAGGTGCTCGGCCTTGAGGTGCGGGGCGCCTTCCAGCGTCATCGCGCCACAGACATGGATATTGGCGGCCTCGATGTCCTTCTTGGAGAAGCCCAGGAAGGGCAGCAGGTCGAAGGTGAAATCGCCGAGCTGCTCGTCGGTGACGCCCAGGCTCTTCAGAAAGTCCGCGCCCAGGGTCCACTGGTTGAAGATGAACTTGATGTCAAAGGCCGAGGCGGTCGCGGCGTTGAGCGCGGCGATCTTCTCGTCGGTAAAGCCCTTGGCCTTCAATGTTGACGGATTGACGCCGGGGGCCTGGTTGAGATTGCCATGGCCGACCGCATAGGCCTCCATCTCGGCAATGTCGGATTCCGAATAGCCCAGGGTGCGCAAAGCCGGCGGCACGGCGCGGTTGATGATCTTGAAATAGCCGCCACCGGCGAGCTTCTTGAACTTGACCAGAGCGAAATCGGGTTCGATGCCTGTCGTGTCGCAATCCATGACCAGGCCGATGGTGCCGGTTGGGGCGATCACCGAGACCTGGGCATTGCGGTAGCCATGCTTTTCGCCGAGCGCCAGGGCATTGTCCCAGGCGAGCTTGGCGCGTTCGCTGAGCGCCGCGTCGATCAGCGAGGCGTGGTCGAGCGGCACCGGCTTGATCGAGAGGTTTTCATAGCCCTCGGCATGGCCATGGGCGGCATTGCGATGGTTGCGGATGACGCGCAGCATGTGCTTGGCATTGCGCTTGTAATCCTTGAACGGGCCCAGCTCCTTGGCCATTTCGGCCGAGGTGGCATAGGAGACGCCGGTCATTATGGCGGTGACGGCGCCGGCAATGGCGCGGCCTTCCTTGCTGTCATAAGGAATGCCCGAGGTCATCAGGAAGCCGCCGATATTGGCGTAGCCGATGCCGAGGGTACGGTATTCGAACGAGCGTTCGGCAATGGCGCGGCTGGGGAACTGGGCCATCATCACCGAGATTTCGAGCACGATGGTCCAGAGGCGCACGGTGTGCTCATAGGACGATGTGTCGAAGGAGCCATCGGCATTGCGATAGGGCAGCAGGTTGACCGAGGCCAGGTTGCAGGCGGTGTCGTCGAGGAACATATATTCCGAGCAGGGGTTCGATGCATTGATCGGACCGGCTTCTGGCGAGGTGTGCCACTCGTTGATGGTGGTGTGATACTGGATGCCGGGATCGGCCGAGGCCCAGGCGGCGTAACCGACCTGTTCCCAGAGATCGCGGGCCTTGAGCGTCTTGGTGACCTTGCCGGACTGGCGGGCTTTGAGATCCCAGTCGCCATCGCCTTCGACGGCGCGCAGGAAATCATCGGTGACGCGCACGGAATTGTTCGAGTTCTGGCCCGAGACGGTCAGATAGGCTTCGCTGTCCCAATCGGTGTCGTAGACCGGGAATTCGATATTGGTGTAGCCCTGCTTGGCGAACTGGATGACGCGGAAGATGTAGTTCTCCGGCACCAGGGCCTTCTTGGCAGCGCGGACTTCGCGCTTGAGGGCAGGGTTCATGGAGACGTCAAAGCAGTCGTCGCCACTGCCTTCGCAGTTGACGGCAGCCTTCATGATCAACTTGAGGTGTTTTGAGACAACCTTGGAGCCGGTGACGAGAGCGGCAACCTTCTGCTCCTCTTTCACCTTCCAGTTGATGTATTCCTCGACATCTGGATGATCAATGTCCAGCACCACCATCTTGGCGGCGCGACGGGTCGTGCCACCCGACTTGATGGCGCCCGCTGCACGGTCGCCGATCTTGAGGAAGCTCATCAGGCCGCTTGACTTGCCGCCGCCGGAGAGGCGTTCGCCCGAGCCGCGCAGAGCGGAGAAATTGGTGCCGGTGCCCGAACCATACTTGAACAGACGGGCTTCGCGGACCCAGAGGTCCATGATGCCGTTTTCATTGACCAGGTCATCGCTGACCGACTGGATGAAGCAGGCATGCGGCTGGGGATGCTCGTAGGAGCTCTTGGAGCTCACCAGCTTGTGGGTGAAGGGGTCGACATAGAAATGGCCCTGGCCGGGGCCATCAATGCCATAGGCCCAGAACAGGCCGGTATTGAACCACTGGGGCGAGTTCGGCGCGACGCGCTGGCTGGCCAGCATGAAGGCGAGTTCGTCAAAGAAGGTTTTTGCATCTTCTTCAGAGTCAAAATAACCGCCCTTCCAGCCCCAATAGGTCCAGGTGCCGGCCAGGCGATCGAAGACCTGGCGGCTGTCCATTTCCGAACCGTAGCGCTCATTCTCGGGCAGCTTGGCGAGCGCAGCTTCGTCAGGGACGGAGCGCCACAGCCAGGATGGGACGGAATTTTCCTCGACCTTCTTGAGCGCCTTGGCGACGCCGGCCTTGCGGAAATATTTCTGGGCAATGATATCGGCCGCCACCTGACTCCAGGAAGCGGGCACGGCAATGTCTTCGAGCTTGAAAACGACAGAGCCATCGGGATTGCGAATCTCGCTGGTGGCCGAGCGGAATTGCAGACCGGCATAGCGGTCCTGATTGGCAGTCGTGAACCGGCGTTCAATGCGCATAGTCGTCTTAGTCCCCAATGTAACGGGCAGATGCCCGCGAGCCGAAAAACCCGGCTTCAAACCCAAATCTGTTTTGACGCGTCACCAACCGAGCCCGTGGCCGGGCTCGACAAACATGCCTGTGCCCCCGAATGGCGCCGGTCTGATGCCAGCGCTCCGAGCAGGGGACTTGGCCCCCGGCAGTCGGTGCTGCGGGCCTGGATCAAAACATCTGCCGATTCAAACCACGCGTCAACGCAAGAAATCACAAGGTCTAGTGGTGCGATGGGTCACCGGGACAACCACTAGTAGGCTCAATATGTGGATAGCGGGGACAAAGTGCAAGATTTTCCGGCTCTTGCCCGGCTCTATTTACCCATCAAGCAGTGTCACATGAGGGCCCGATATGTGAGGCCAGAAAGCCGCGCTAAAGCGCCGTGATTCCTCATGCTTCCGGCCTCTGTCATCAGGCGGTCATAACTGGTTAACCATAGCTCAAAAACCCAGAATCAGGCGACCGCAAATCCTGTCAAGCGCAGAAAATTCGCCGAAAAATTGTCGGCGAGGGACACACCAGCGCTTGTGGCTGCCCCCGCGCGCGGCCACCCAGATGCAGTATGCAGGGCAGGGGCGCGCCTGGTGCATTGCCGGGCGGCAAAAGCGGCACCAGAAGGTCAATTTGGCGCGCCGAAAAGCCCGCCCGAGACTAGGCCGCGTGTCGAACCCATGGTACACCCGGCCCAACGCAAAGCTCCGACGGCGGAATCGACAAGTGGCAAAATCGGGTATCAAGCAGTTCCTGAGTGAAATCTTCTCCTGGTGGGGTGGTCAGACCTGGGGCACCCGCCTGTGGATCTGGCGCTTCGGCGACTATGTCGGCAGCGACGAGTTCGGCAACCAGTACTATCAGGACAAGAAAGCCGACCGGCGCTATGTAACCTATGCCGGTCCAGCCGACGCCTCCACCATCGGCAATGGCTGGCATGGCTGGATGCATCACCGCACCGACGTGGTCCCCACCAAGGCCAATTACGTGGCCAAGAGCTGGGAACTGCCGCACCAGGAAAACCTGACCGGTACGGCGGAAGCCTATCGCCCCGATGGCAGCCTGCTCAACAAGGGCGAGCGCCCGCGCGTCACCGGGGACTATGACGCCTGGTCGCCTGAATAGAGCGGGCGCCTTGCGCCATCTCACCTTTATCCTGCGCCGTGCCGCGGCGCTGCTCGCGCTGACGGCATTGGCTAGTGCCGGCCATATCGGTTCGGCCATGGCGCAGCCGATTGCCAATCCGGTTGCGGCCTTTGCCGGGCTCGACAAGATCACCGGCCGCATCACCCGCTTTGATGTCTATATTGACGAGACGGTGTTGTTCGGCGCGCTCGAGATCACCCCGCGCGCCTGCTACAGCCACCCCGTCACCGAAGCGCAGCGCGTGTCGGCCTTTCTCGAGGTCGACCAGCGCAGTCTGACCGGCACGTCCAAGCGCATCTTTACCGGCTGGATGTTTGCCGACAGCCCGGCGCTCAATGCCGTGGACCACGCCGTCTATGATGTGTGGCTGGTGGAGTGCAAGACCAGCACCGATATCCCGCCGCCCGACGCGCGCGACTGATCGCCGCTCGCTCTTCCGAGCCTGTCGAATCCCACTCCTGCTGATCGTCGTCCTCACACTGCCACGCCCCAGCGTGCGGGAGCGGCAGAAGACTGTCGCAGCAGAAGTGAGAGGAGCCCATCGTGCTGACCACCCCGATCATCCAAGACCAGGCCGCAAGGCCCTATGCCTATATCGATTTCACCGTCACCATGGCGGA
The DNA here is from genome assembly GCF_014926585.1 of Devosia beringensis. Lineage (NCBI taxonomy): Bacteria > Pseudomonadati > Pseudomonadota > Alphaproteobacteria > Hyphomicrobiales > Devosiaceae > Devosia > Devosia beringensis. The sequence goes on from NZ_CP045422.1 coordinate 3,848,149, forward strand.
GATGAAAAAGGCCGCCGATGAAGGCTTTCCGGCGCTGTTTGCCGGGCTGGCCAAGCTCGGCGTCGCGCCCATTGCGGCGCCGTTCTTCAACTATCGCCGCATCGACATGGCCAGGACGCTCGATATCGAGGTCGGCGTCCCGGTCGACCGGGTCGCGGCGCCGGACGGCGCGATCAAGTTCGGCGAATTGCCGGCAGGCAAATATGCGGCCATGACCCATACCGGTCATTATGACGGACTCTATGACGCCACCGCCATGCTGATCGGCTGGGCCAAGGAGCGCGGCATTGCCTGGGATGTGGTGGAAAAAGGCGATGGCGACCATTTCGCCTGTCGCCTCGAAATCTACGAAACCGACCCGTCGGCCGAACCGGACCCGGCAAAATGGGAGACAAGGCTGCTGTTCAAGACGGCTGGGTAGGGCGGTCAAACCAGCCCTCAGGCATGCCTTACCCCGGCGCCGCGCTCAAATGCTCATGCACGATCTGCCAAGCCTGAGCGCGGCACTGCAGCACCGTCGTGCCCCTGCCGCTGCCAGATGCGGCCCGGCCATTGATCGTGGCGGTCCAACAAAAGCGGTAGATGCACGCGGCGGCCCGGTCATCCCGGGCCAACCAATGCAGATCTTCCAGCCAATAGCTTTCGTCACGCAGAACCGCCCAAACCGATTCAAAGGCCTGGGCAATCGCCGTTATGCCGGCATGCGATCCGTCGTTGAACCAGAACACCGCGTCCGGGGCAATCAACGGCAGCAAGACCTCGAACCGGTGCTCGTTGATCAGCGACCCGTAGCGTTCCATGACGCCTTCGGGGCCGATCGCTGCCATCAGTACTTGCGCAACAAGCCGACCAGGCGACCCTGGATCTTGACCCGGTCGGGCGGGAAGATGCGGGTCTCATAGGCCGGGTTGGCGGCTTCGAGCGCCACGGTATTACCCTTGCGACGCAAGCGCTTGAGGGTGGCTTCTTCATCATCCACGAGAGCCACGATGATCTCGCCGGTGCTGGCCGCGTCCTGCTTCTTAATCAAGACGGTGTCGCCATCGAAAATACCGGCATCGATCATCGAATCGCCGCGCACTTCGAGCGCGTAATGCTCGCCGCTGCCCAACATTTCGGGCGGGACCATGATGGTGTGAGAATGGTTCTGGATCGCTTCGATGGGCGTACCGGCCGCGATACGGCCCATGACCGGAATGGCGATCGGCCTGGCATAGTCCTCGGCCGCTGATATGCGCGAAGGGGGGCTGGCTACCTTGCCCAGATTGCCCTCGATCACCGAAGGCTCGAAGCGCGCCTTGCGGCCGCCCAGCGAGGGGTTCATGGAATCGGGGAGCTTGAGCACTTCGAGCGCCCGGGCCCGGTTGGGCAGGCGACGGATAAAGCCGCGCTCCTCGAGGGCGGTGATCAGGCGATGGATGCCCGATTTGGAGGCCAGATCCAGCGCATCCTTCATCTCGTCGAAGGAGGGCGGAATGCCGCTTTCCTTCATCCGTTCGTGGATGAACATCAACAGCTCGTGTTGTTTGCGCGTGAGCATGGGCCCCTCGGGATTAGAATCGGAACATAGACAGAACGACTATAGGTGTTCCGGTTGTGTTCTGCAAGTCATCCGTTCCACGCCTGTATTGCAGGGATATCCGGGCGGCAGTTGTGAGGTGTGACTGCGCATTGCTTCGCGGCAGGGCGCCGATCCAGCGGCCAGTATTGTATTAACAGAGCATTGACAGACTGTGTTCTGTTGTCGGCATATGGGAGGTGAATACGGCAAGTCTATCGCGGGGGCGAGATTGAACTTTGGCATTGTAAACTTTGGTCGGGCCGTGGTCTTTGCGCCGCCAGTCGAGACGGGCTGGCACTTCGACAATGCGGGGACCATTGCCGGAACTGGCAACGCAGCTGACATCGCCGTTGCCGACATGGACGGCGATGGCGATCTGGACGCTGTCGTCGCCACAGGTGGCGCGGTAGTACTGACCAATGACGGCACGGGCGCGTTCACTGCTGGCGCCTCCCTGTACGCCAATTCGATCAGTGTGGCGCTTGCCGATCTGGACGGCGATGGCGACATGGATGCGGTGTTCAGCAGCCCCCACAATCCCGGCACGATCTGGCTCAATGACGGCATGGGCAATCTCACCCAAGGTGCGCTGCTGATTGAGGAGGACAGCGGCTACAGCGTCGAGGTCGGCGATTTCGACGGCGATGGCGATGTCGATATCCTATCGGTGGGCGATAGTCATACGCGGCTGTTCAGCAATGATGGAACTGGTGCCTTTATTCAGGGCTGGGAGGCGCCGATTTCCGGTGCGCGCCACGCCGTCGTGGCCGACTTCGACGGGGACGGAGACCTCGATTTCGTGACGAGCCACTCGTCCAACAGCAAACTCATTTATGTCAACGACGGCTCCGGCTCATTTGTGAGCCAGATTGCCTTTGCTGACGCGGAGGACATGACAAACCTCTTTGATGCTGGGGCCGCAGGCGACGTCGATGGTGACGGGGATATCGATATCGCCACGCGCGTACGCAACGGCAGTGGCGACCGGATATTTCTAAATGATGGATCGGGCAGCTTTACCGATAGCGGGCAGCGCCTGGCGCAAGGCCCCGGCCGCCTTGAACTCGCCGACTTTGATGCAGACGGTGATCTCGACCTTATTTCAGCGGCCTGGGCGGCGTATCCCACCGTGGTCCTTGAAAATAGCGGTAACGGTGTCTTCGTGGAGGTGCAGCGTTTTGCCGGGGCGACTTTTGGCACTGGCGTTGCCAGTGGCGATTTCGACGGCGATGGCGATATCGATGTACTGGTCGGCTCGCTGGCGCAGGGCGAAAGCCATGTTCCTCCAGTGACCCTATTACGCAACGAGCCCGGCGACCCGTCCACAGTCGACCTGACGCGGCCGGTGCCGGCGTTTTCGGCGCAGGGCATGAGCCTGGTCCTGCCGGCCAGCCTGTTCGCCGCTTTGCCGGACGCGACGGTGTTCACCGCCGACATCTATGGCAATCCGCTGCCGGAATGGCTGAATTTTGATCCGGCGACACTGACGCTGTCCTTCGACGGGGGCGCGGCCGACCCCGGCACCTTGCTGCTGCAGGTGACCGTGACGGCGCAGGCGCCCGGCGGCGGCAGCATCGCGGTCGATGTGCCGCTGATCATTCTGGACGGCGTGGAGATTGCCGGCGGCGGTCCGCTTGATGACGTGCTGTCGGGCGCGTTCTTCGGCGACTTCCTCGATGGACAAGGCGGCAATGACACGCTGTCGGGCCGCAATGGCGGCGACCTCATCGAAGGTGGTGATGGCGATGACCTCATCTTCGGTGGCAATGGTGACGACGTCCTGCTGGGCGAAAATGGCAATGACACGATCCGCGGCGGCAACGGCTTCAACCTGATGGCCGGCGAGGCCGGCGACGACATGATCTATGGAGGCCGCGACCTGGACCGGCTGGCCGGCGGCGCCGGCAATGACCTGGTGGTCGGGGGGCAGGGCGACGACCTGCTGACGGGCGATGACGGCGCCGATCTGCTGCGCGGCGGGGCCGGCTATGACCTGCTTTGGGGTGATGCCGGTAACGACATTCTCAATGGCGGGGAAGGCGATGACCAGCTCGTCGGCGGCACCGGCAATGACATCATCCGCGGCGGGGCGGGCGATGATCTATGCTTTGGCGAAACGGGAGACGACGTCTTCGTCTTTGCCGCGGGTTGCGGCAATGACGTGATTATCGATTTTGCCACCGGCGAGGACCGGTTGCGCTTCGCCGCGGGCCTGACGCTGGAATCGATGGCGGATTTCGACTTCGACTTCGACATGGTTGCCGATTCCACCGTGCTGGCGCTGTCCGATGGCGGCTCGATCCTGCTCTATGGCATTTCCGGCCTGTCCGATCCGGGCGTGCTGTTCGCCTGAGGCTAGAAGGCGTCGATCACCAGGGCCTCGGCCATGGCGCCGACCGGCTGACCGGGATCGTTTTCCGGCTGGATGATCAGCAGGTCGGCATGGGCCAGCGAGGCGGTGTGGCCGCTATCGGTCTGGGCGATCGGCATGAGGACGGGCCCGGTAGCGGTGTGGACCAGCTGCGCCCGCATGAAGTGGCGGCGCGCCGTGTTGGCCGGGGTCGGCGCAGCCAGAGGCAGGCGCCATTGGGCCGGTTCGGCATGGTCCAGCCAGGCGCGCAGAGCCGGCTTGATGAAGACGATGGCGGTGACCATGGCCGAAACTGGATTACCCGGCAGGCCGAAGACCAGCGTCTTGCCGCGGGTGCCGAACATCAGCGGCTTGCCGGGGCGCATGTTGATCTTCCAGAAATCGAGCGTCACGCCCAGCTCGAGCAGGATTTCCTGGACGATGTCATGATCGCCGACGCTGGCGCCGCCGGTGGTGATCAGGATGTCGGGCTCATCGGCAAAGATAGCAACGAGCTTTGCCCGCAGCTGATCCCGGTCGTCGCGGGCAATGCCATGGTCGGTGACGGTATCGGCGTAAGGCGCCAGCAGCGGGGCCAGACCAAAACTATTGGAGGCGACGATCTGGTCGGGCCCCAGCTCTGTGCCGGGCAATTCGAGTTCGTCGCCGGTGGCCAGCAGCGCAATGCGGGGACGTTTGGCGACGGTGAGGGCAGCTGCATTGGCCGCGGCGGCGACGGCCAGCTGCATGGGCGTTAACCGCGTGCCCGACTCGACGAGGATCTGGCCGGTGGCGAAGTCATTGCCCCTAGCCCTGACGCTGCGCCCCGGCTGCGGGGTGCTGGAGAAGCGCACCAGGGGGCCATCAACAGTGGCGTCTTCCTGCATGATCACGGCATCGGCGCCGGCCGGCACCGGCGCGCCGGTGAAGATGCGCACGGTCTCGCCGGGACTGACCGCTCCGGCAAAGCCGGCGCCGGCCTGGGACATGCCGATCAGGGTGAGGGCATGGTCTGGCACGATATCGGCCGAACGGACGGCATAGCCGTCCATGGCGCTGGCATCAAAGGGCGGCTGGTCATGCGTTGCCACGATGGGCGCGAACAGCACCCGGCCGGCGGCCTCGGCCAGCGGGACGCTTTCGCCGGTCGGGGCCGGCACACGGGCCAGGATGGCGGCAATGGCGTCCTCGACCGGGAGCAGGCTCATGCGCGCACGAAGTCGCCGGAGGCGCCGCCGGATTTTTCCAGCAGGCAGAGATCGGTGATCACCATGGCGCGATCAATGGCCTTGGCCATGTCGTAGAGCGTCAGCGCGGCGGTCGAGGCGGCGACCAGCGCCTCCATTTCCACCCCGGTGGGGCCGGTGGTTTCGGCGCTGGCCAGAATCAGGATGGCGTCTTCACCGAATTCGGAAATCTCGATGGCGACCTTGGTCAGGGCGATCGGGTGGCAGAGCGGGATCAGCTCGCTGGTCTTCTTGGCGGCCATGATGCCGGCAATGCGCGCCACGGCCAGGGCGTCGCCCTTGCTCAGCCCGCCACCCATGATGGTGGCAATGGTGTGGGGCTGGCCGACCAGACGAGCCTGCGCCACGGCGCGGCGGCGCGTCGCCGGCTTGTGGCTGATATCAACGATATGGGCCTCGCCCCTGTCGTTGAGATGGGTGAGTTCGCTCGCCATCAGGCGGGGGCCCCGACGGCGCCGTGCAGCAGCGCGCGGGTGGCGGCGGCGACATCGTCCTGCCGCATCAGGCTTTCGCCGACGAGGAAGGTGCCGATGCCGGCTTCGGTATTGAGTTTGAGCAGATGGGCATGATCGAGGATGCCGCTCTCGCTGACGAGGAAGGTGCCCTTGGGCACGCCCACGGCCAGGTTGACCGAGGTGTCCAACGTCGTCTCGAAGGTGCGCAGGTTGCGGTTGTTGATGCCGATGAACGTGGCGCCCAGGGCCAGAGCGCGATCGAGCTCGAGCTGGTCATGCACTTCCACCAGCGCGTCCATCTTCCACTCCTCGGCAGCGTCGAGCAGGTAGCGGGCCACGTCGTCGCCGACGGCGGCCAGGATGATCAGGATACAGTCGGCGCCCCAGGCGCGGGCTTCGGCGACCTGGTAGGTTTCGAACAGGAAATCCTTGCGCAGCACCGGCAGACTGACGGCGGCGCGGGCCTCAATGAGGAAGCGGGGCGAACCCTGAAAGCTCGGCCGGTCGGTCAGCACCGAGAGGCAGGCGGCGCCGCCCAGCTCATAGGCGCGGGCAATGGCGGCCGGATCGAAATCGGCCCGGATCAGGCCCTTGGACGGGCTGGCCTTCTTGACCTCGGCGATGAGGGCGAATTCGTCATTGGCGCGCTTGGCCTTGAGCGCCTTGAGGAAGCCGCGGGTCGGCGTCTGGTCATGCGCCTGCGCCACCACTTCGGCCCAGGGGCGCATGGCTTTGGCGGCGGCGATTTCCTCGCGCTTATAGATTTCGATCTGCTTGAGAATGTCGCTCATTGCTGCTGTCCGTTCGATACCGCCACGAGGCGGGCGAGTGTGTCTTTGGCCTTGCCGCTGTCGATGGCGTCGCGCGCCAGGGCAATGCCGTCTTCGATGCTGCCCACCCTGTCGGCCACCAGCAGGGCCGCGCCGGCATTGAGCAGCACGGTGTCGCGATAGGCGCCCGGGGCGCCGTCAAACAGCGCCAGCATGGCGGCCGCATTGTCGGCCGGCTCGCCACCCAGCAGATCCCTGGGATCGGTCAGCGACAGGCCCACCTGTTCGGGATGCAGTTCGAAGCTGCGCAGGTCGCCATTGGCGATCTGGGCCACAAAATTGGGGCCGGAGGTCGAGAGTTCATCCAGCCCTTCGCTTGAATGCACCACCCAGGCCTTGATGGCCCGGTTGGCCAGCAGCGCCGCCGCAACGGGCTCGACCCATTGCTCGGCATAGACGCCCAGCAGGTAGCGCCGTACGCCGGCCGGGTTGGATTGCGGCCCGAGCAGGTTGAACAGCGTGCGCACGCCGAGCTCGGCGCGCGCCGGGCCGACATGGCGCATGGCGGGATGGTGGCTGGGGGCAAACATGAAGCCGATGCCAGCCTCAGCAATGGTGGTGCCGATCTGCTCGGGCGTCAGGTCGAGCTTGACGCCCAGCGCTTCGAGCACCTGCGAGGCGCCCGAACGCGAGGAGAGGGCCTTGTTGCCATGCTTGGCCACCGGCACGCCGGCGGCTGCGACGACCAGGGCGGTGCTGGTGGAGATATTGAGGCTGCCCAGCCCGTCGCCACCGGTACCGACAATGTCGATCGCGCCGTCAGGGGCGATGACCGGGACCATTTGCTCGCGCAGGATGGAGACGGCAGCGGCGATTTCGCCGACTGTCTCGCCCTTGATGCGCATGCCCATCAGAAAGGCGCCGATCTGGCTCGGTGTCGCCTCGCCGGCCATGATGATGCGCATGACGCCGCGCATTTCCTCGCCGGTCAGGTCCTTGCGGTCGGCAATCTTGTGGAGGGCTTGCTTGATATCCATCACGCGGCTCGCTTGAGGTTGAAGTCGCGGGCGAGGTTGAGGAAATTCTGCAGCAAAGCATGGCCGTTTTCGCTGGCAATGCTTTCGGGGTGGAACTGCACGCCATGGAGGGGCAGGGTCTTGTGCTGCATGCCCATGATCAGGCCGTCGTCGGTGGTGGCGGTGACTTCGAGCGTGGCGGGCAGGGTGTCCTGCTTGACGATGAGCGAGTGGTAGCGCGTGGCCTCGAAGTCGTTGTTCAGGCCGCGGAACAGGCCCTTGCCGGTGTGGTGGATCTTGGAGGTCTTGCCATGCACCAGATGGGGCGCGCGGATGACGTCGCCGCCCATGGCCTGGCCGATAGCCTGATGGCCCAGGCAGACGCCCAGGATGGGGATGTCGGCCTGGAAGCGCTCGATCAGCGCCAGGCAAATGCCGGCCTCATTGGGCGTACAGGGACCGGGCGAGAGCACGATGGCCTGCGGCGCCATGGCGGCGATTTCATCAAGAGTAATCTTGTCGTTACGCACCACAGTGATGTCGGCGCCCAGTTCGCCCAGGAAATGGACGAGATTGTAGGTAAAGCTGTCGTAGTTATCGATGACGAGGGTCTTGGTCATTGGGCCTGTCCCTGAAAGCTGGTTCTGGTGAAGCGGTTCAGAACCAGCCCCGCCATCGCGTTCCCACTGTGCCTATGCGTGTCATTGCCCGATCCTCGCCTCGCCAGCATAGCGTAGCGCTTCCTCGGCGGCGCTGAAAAGGGCACGCGCCTTGTTTTCGCATTCCATCTGCTCGAGCTCGGGCACGCTGTCGGCGACAATGCCGGCGCCGGCCTGCACATGGAGCTTGCCATCCTTGATGATGGCGGTGCGCAGCACGATGCAGGTATCCATGGTGCCGTCGGCGCCGAAATAGCCGACGCAGCCGCCATAGATGCCGCGCCGCGAGCTTTCCAGCTCGTCGATGATCTCCATGGCCCGCACTTTTGGAGCGCCCGAGACGGTGCCGGCGGGGAAGCCGGCCGAGAGGGCGTCGACAAAGTCATATTGCGGATCGAGCACGCCCACCACATTGGAGACGATGTGCATCACGTGCGAATAGTATTCGAGGAAGAACTTGTCTGTGACCTTGACCGTGCCGATCTTGGCGACACGGCCGACATCGTTGCGGCCCAGGTCGAGCAGCATCAGGTGCTCGGCCAGTTCCTTGGGGTCGCTCATCAGCTCGGCCGCCATTTCGGCGTCCTTGGTCGGCGTAGCGCCGCGCTTGCGGGTGCCGGCAATGGGGCGGATGGTGACCTCGCCATCCTGCACCCGCACCAGGATTTCCGGGCTCGATCCGGCAATGGCAAAGCCACCGAAATCGAGGAAATACATGTAGGGGCTGGGATTGGTGCGGCGCAGTGCCCGATAAAGCGCGGTCGGGGGCAGGCTGAAATCGGCCGAGAAGCGCTGGCTCAGCACGACCTGGAAGATGTCGCCGGCAGTGATGTAGTCCTTGGCCTTGGCGACCATGGCGAAGTAGGCGTCCTTGGACGTATTGCTGGTGACGGCAATGTTTTCCAGATCCGGCAGAGCCGGCGTGGTCGGCATGGCTCTGCCGAGGCGGGCAATGGCGTCGTCGATGCGGCTGCGCGCGGCCTCATAGGCTTGGCGGGCCGAGACGCCGTCACGCACATAGACTGGCGCGGTGAGATAGAGTTCGTCCTTGAGCGTGTCGAAGATGGCCAGCAGCGAGGGGCGCATCAGCACTGCCTCGGGGGTCTGCAGATGGTCCGGATTGCTGTTGGGCAGCACTTCCATATAGCGGACCATGTCATAGCCGAGATAGCCATAGACGCCGGCCGACTGGGGCGGCAGCCCGGCGGGCACCTCGATCTTGCTGTCGGCCACCAGCGCCCGCAGGGCATCGAGCGGCAGCGCCGTGACCGGCTCGAAGCCATGCTCATCAAGCTGGGCCGAGCGGTTGATGGCGGCGGCGCCGGCCTCGACCTTGAGGATCACGTCCGGCTGGGTGCCGATGATCGAATAGCGCCCGCGCACCGTGGCGTCCTGCACCGATTCGAGCAGGAAGGTGTTGCGACGGCCCTCGGCCAGCTTGAGATAGGTGCCGATCGGCGTTTCCAGATCGGCCACGATGCGCCGCCAGACGATCTGCGATTTCCCGGCCTCATAGTGGTCAGAGAAGCGCTGAAAATCGTCGTCCATCGGGATCGTGTCCAGTTAGGTCTTTGTTACGGAGCGGCTCTAGAGGCCGGTATCGAGGGTCTGCTGCAGGGCCTGCTGGTTGATGCGCAGGCCGGCATCGTCGCGGATGGCGGTGACGAATTCGCCATAGAGCCCGACGCGGGCCTCGTTTTCGAGGCTGGCCTGGGCATCGGTGGCGAGCGGCGCATCGGCGGGCAGGATATCGACCACCTGGAAGACGATATGCTCGCCCGCCTGGTTCTGTACGGCGTCATGGTGCGTCTCGTCGCCGGCGAAGGCGGCACCGGCCACGACATCGTCGATGCTGGAATCGGGCGCACCGAAGCGGGTGAACGGCGCACTGAGCTGGGGGAACACATTGTAGCTGGCCGCCACATCGGCAATCGGCGTGCCGGCGTCTAGGTTCGCCACGGCCTCGGCGCTGGCCGCCAGCAGGGCATCATTGATGCGCTGGGCAGTCAGGTCCGCGGCAACCGTGTCTCGGACTTCCTCGAGCGTCTGGTCGCGGGCCGGGGAGATGGCGGTGAGGTCGAAATAGAGGTTACCGCTGCCGGCCAGCGGGAGCGCTGCGGTCAGCTGGCCCTGTTCGGCGCGGAAGATGGCCTGGCTGATGCGGCCGCTGTCTTCGGGGGCCAGATCGGGCAGCACGCTCAGCTCGGCGCCGCTGGCGCTGACATCGGCCTCGTAGAGATCAAGACCGAAACGCTCAGCGATTTCGCTGAGCGGCCGGAAGGCGGCGCGCAGCTCTTCGACCTGGTCCTGGACCTCGGCAATTTCGTTGCGGGCTTCGGTGCGGGCCAGGCTGTCGCTGATCTGGGCGCGGGCTTCCTCGAGGCTGGGCTCGCCGCCGGCCTCGATGGCTGAAATGTGAACGGCACGTTTGCCGGCGACGCCGTCGATGATGGCGAAGTCACCATTGGCGAGGGCAAAGGCGGCGGTCGCCAGATTGGCATCATTGATGTCGCTCTGGGCCAGATTGCCTAAATCAGTCGGGGTCAGCGCGTTGTCGGTGAGTAGCGTCTCGAACGGGGTGCCGGCGGCCTTGCCGGCTTCGAAGGCGGCGACCTGGGCGTCGTTGAGCACGACCTGCTGGATGGTGCGGCGCTCCGGCTTGTTCAGGCTGGCCTTGGTGCGCTCATATTCGGCCGCAATGGCGGCGTCGTCGATGGTCTTGGTGGCGGCCAGATCGGCGGGCGACAGGCGCAGCATCTGGACGGTGCGGGTTTCGACGGTGCGGAACTCGGCCTGGTGTTCGGCCAGATAGGCGACCAGCTCGGCCTCGGTGGGTTCGGCCGGGGTCTCGATATTGGTCTCGCCCAGCACGAAATAATCGATGGTGCGCTGATCGGCGACATAGCGATTGATCAGCTCGGCGGCCGTGGCGGGCAGGGCGGTATCGGCAAAAAGGCTCAGGATCAGCTGCTCGCGGCGCGCGGCATTGCCCTGGTCCTCGAAATATTCGGCTTCGGTCAGGCCGCTCTGGCGCAGGACCTGGGTGAAGGTCGATGGATCAAAACTGCCCAGCGTGCCCTGGAAGGACGGATCGGCGCGCAGCATCTCGCTCAGCTTCTGCTCGGATACGCCCAGGCCAAAGCGGTCGGCCAGCTGATCAAGCGCGGCATCCTGGGCCAGATTCTGCAGCACCATGGAGGGAATGCCCAGATTGACGGCCTGCTCGGCGGTCGGCCGCGAGCCCAGTTGCTGGGCCACCTGGTTGATCTGACCCTGATAGGCGCGCAGGAAAGTCCGGGAGCTGATCTCCGCATCGCCGACGCGGGCCACCGTGCTGGAGCCCAAATCGGTAATGACATTGTTGATGCCGAATCCGGCTACACCAACCAGCAGGAACGCCCCCAGGATCTTGCCGGGCCAGGATTTCGCGAAAAGACGCAAACTATCGAGCATTTCAGACGTTCCGTTCAGAGACTTGAGCTTTACCGCACGTGCGGCCGGGCATTAGTAATCCATATCGACAGCCGGGGTTAGGGCAAAGCCCGTCCCGGTGCAAGAGGCAGGAGTAGCATAGAGTGACCACGACAATCTCGCCGCTGATCGCGGGCAACTGGAAAATGAACGGCACACGGTCGTCGCTCGATGAACTGGCGGCCCTGGCCAGCCTGCTCACCACCGGCGAGGCGCCGCGCGCCATTGTCGTGGTCTGCCCCCCTGCCACCATGCTGGCCGCCGTGGCCCGCCACGGCGCCACCGCCGGCATTCAGGCCGGCGGCCAGGACTGCCACGCCGAAAGCCACGGCGCGCATACCGGCGATATTTCGGCCGGCATGCTGGCCGATGCCGGGGCACAATATGTCATTGTCGGGCACTCGGAACGCCGGGCTGACCATGGCGAGACCGACGAGCTGGTGCGGGCCAAGGCCGAGGCCGCCATTGGCGCCGGGCTCAAGCCGATCATCTGCGTGGGCGAAACCGAATCCCAGCGCGACAGCGGGGCGGCGGAGACTGTCGTTTCCGCGCAACTGGCCGCCTCGATCCCTGATGCTGCCGAACAGCACGAGGTCATCGTCGCCTATGAGCCGATCTGGGCCATCGGTACCGGCCGTACCCCGACCGTGCAGGAAATCACCGCGATGCATGCCAGCATCCGCGCCCAGCTGGTCGCGCGCTTCGCCGACAGGGGCCCGAGCATCCGCATCCTTTATGGCGGCTCGCTCAAACCACAGAATGCGCGCGAGATTCTTGAGGTGGAAAACGTCAATGGCGGGCTGGTTGGCGGCGCCAGCCTCTTGGCAAGGGACTTCTACACCATTATCTCGGCGGTATAGCCAAGCGGATGACCAAAGGCAGGACGGAAATTCCGCCCGGCCTCTGGCATTTGCGGAGCGGGGCGTGTATGACGCGCCATCTTTTGACAGACCAATAGACTGAGACACGATGGCGAACGTCCTGATTGTGGCCTATCTGCTGATCGTCCTCGCGCTGATTGCGGTGATCCTGCTGCAGCGCTCCGAGGGCGGCGCGCTGGGCATTGGTGGTGGCGGCGGCGGTGGCGGCCTGATGACGGCCCGCGGCTCGGCAAACCTGCTGACCCGTACCACGGCCATCCTGGCGACCCTGTTCTTTGCCACGGCCATTGGCCTGACGGTGCTAAGCGAACTCGATCGCGGCACCTCGAGCATTCTTGATCGTGCCGTGACGACGGATGGTGAAGCGGCGCCGACCAGCGTGCTCGATGCGCTCAACTCGCTGCAGGGCGATACGCCAAGCGATCTGCCGGTGCCGGTCCAGGCGCCTGCCAGCGACTCCGCGCCGGCTGCCGACGCCGCTCCGGCTACGACGGATGCGCCAGCCGCCGAGGCTGCGCCCGCCAATGACAATCTGCCGGTGCCCGATGCACCCGCGGCAACGCCGGCCGCTCCGGCGAGCAACTAAGCGCCGCAAGGCACGACGATGGAGGGGGATGGCAACATCCCCTTCTTCTTTTGTGTAGAGCCTCAAGCGGGCTCTGCGAATCGATGCTGAAATGATTAAGGTGAGCGCCCATGGCTCGGTACGTATTCATCACCGGAGGCGTGGTCTCCTCATTGGGTAAAGGTCTTGCATCGGCAGCGCTCGGCGCTGTCCTGCAGGCGCGCGGCTACAAGGTCCGCCTGCGCAAGCTCGACCCCTATCTCAATGTCGATCCGGGGACGATGTCACCCACCCAGCACGGCGAGGTCTTCGTCACCGACGACGGGGCCGAGACCGATCTCGACCTGGGTCACTATGAGCGCTTTACCGGCCGCGCCGCCAACAAGCGCGACAACATCACCACCGGCCGCATCTATTCCGATATCCTGGCCAAGGAGCGCAAGGGCGAGTATCTGGGCGCCACCGTCCAGGTCATTCCCCACGTCACCGACGCCATCAAGAACTTCGTGCGCGAAGGCAATGACGACTTCGATTTCGTGCTGGTCGAGATCGGCGGCACCGTCGGCGATATCGAGGGCCTGCCGTTCTTCGAGGCCATCCGCCAGCTGGGCAATGACCTGCCGCGCGGGGATACCTGCTACCTGCACCTGACGCTGATGCCCTATATTTCCTCGGCCGGCGAACTCAAGACCAAGCCGACCCAGCATTCGGTCAAGGAGCTGCGCTCCATCGGCATCGCGCCGGACGTGCTGCTGGTGCGCTGCGACCGGCCGATTCCGGAAGGCGAGAAGAAGAAGCTCAGCCTGTTCTGCAATGTGCGCGAAAGCGCCGTCATCCAGGGCCTCGACGTCAGCTCGATCTATGACGTGCCGCTGGCCTATCACCATGAGGGCCTCGACCGCGAAGTGCTCGCCACGTTCGGCATTACCGATGCGCCGGCGCCCGATCTGGCGGCCTGGCAGGAAGTGTCCAACCGGCTGCACAGCCCCGAGGGCGAGGTCAATATCGCCATTGTCGGCAAATATACCGGCCTCAAGGACGCCTATAAATCGCTCAGCGAAGCGCTGACCCATGGCGGCATCGCCAACAAGGTCAAGGTCAACCTGCAGTGGATCGATTCGGAGGTGTTCGAGCGCGACGATCCGGCGCCCTATCTCGAGCATGTGCACGGCATCCTGGTGCCCGGCGGCTTCGGCGAGCGCGGCTCTGCCGGCAAGATCGAGGCGGCCCGCTTTGCCCGCGTCAAGGACGTGCCCTATTTCGGCATCTGCTTTGGCATGCAGATGGCCTGCGTCGAGGCGGCCCGCAACACGGCGGGCATCAAGAACGCCTCCTCGACAGAATTCGGCCCGACCAAGGAACCGATCGTTGGCATGATGACCGAGTGGGTCAAGGACAACGATACCGAAAAGCGGGCCAATGACGGCGATCTGGGCGGCACGATGCGCCTGGGCGCCTATCCGGCCCAGCTCACCCGCGGCAGCCGCGTGGCCGACATCTATGGCACCACCCGCATCTCCGAGCGCCATCGTCACCGCTATGAGGTGAACATGGATTACCGCAAGCTGCTGGAAAAGAACGGCCTGCTGTTCTCGGGCGTCTCGCCCGATGGCAAGCTGCCCGAGATCGTTGAGCGCACCGATCACCCCTGGTTCATCGGCGTGCAGTTCCATCCCGAGCTCAAGTCCAAGCCTTTCGAGCCGCATCCGCTGTTTGCCAGCTTCATCGCGGCGGCCATGGATCAGAGCCGGCTGGTCTGATGCAGCTGCGCACGGCGCGCCTGCTGCTGCGCCGCCCGACACTGGATGATCTCGAGGCGTTCTTCGGGATCATGTCGCACCCGTCAGCCATGCGTTACTGGTCGACGCTGCCGCATGCCGAACTCGACGTTACTCGCGTGTGGCTGGAGCGGATGGTGGCGCGCGAGGCGACTGGCGGCGAGCACTTTGCCATTGAGCTGGATGGCGTGGTGATCGGCGAGGTCGGGGCAGGGCGCCTGCCCGAATTCGGCTTCATCCTGCATCCGGACCACTGGGGCCATGGCTTTGCCACCGAGGCCTCGCGCACCGCGATCGATCATATTTTCGCGGCGACCGATGCGGCCGAGCTCAAGGCCGATGTCGATCCGCGCAATGCCGGCTCGCTGAGAACCTTGCGCAAGCTGGGTTTTGTCGAGACCGGAGGGGCGGAACGCACCTTCCTGCTCGGCGACGAATGGTGCGACAGCATCTACCTGGCCCTGAAGCGGCCGTGATCGACTTGGCCGGCTGATGCCCGCCATGTTAGCCATGGGGCAGAAACCGCCGGAGCCCGCCATGGCCGAGATCATCAACCTGCGCAAAGTCCGCAAGCAGAAGGCCCGCTCGGCCAAGGACGCCCAGGCCGAGCAGAACCGCATCAGCTTTGGCCGCACCAAGGCGGAAAAGCAGCTGTCGGCCGCCGAAAAGGCACTGGCCGACAAACGCATCGACGGCCATCGTCGCGACGACAAGGACCAGGAAACCCCATGAGCAGAATCGTCGTCATCGGCGCCACCGGCCATATCGGCACCTATCTCGTGCCCCGGCTGGTCATGGCCGGACATGAGGTTGTCGCGGTCAGCCGCGGCAAGGCGCAGCCCTATCAGCAGAGCCCGGTCTGGAACCACGTGCAGAGGCTGACGCTGGATCGCGAGGCCGAGGAGGCCGCGGGCACCTTTGGCAGCGCCATTGCCGCGCTCGGGGCCGATATCGTGGTCGACTGCATCTGCTTTACCCAGGCCAGCAACAAGCAGCTGATCGAGGCGCTGGCCGGCAGGGTCAGCCACTTCATCCATATCGGCACGATCTGGACCCATGGCACATCGGCTGTGGTGCCGACGCTGGAATCGGCCGCCAAATACCCCTTTGGCGACTATGGCGTGCAAAAGGCTGATATCGAGGCTGACCTTTTGGCACGCGCCAGGGGCGAGAACTTTCCGGTCACCATCCTGCATCCGGGCCATATCGTCGGTCCGGGCTGGGCGCCGCTCAACCCGGCCGGGCATTTCAATCCGGCGGTGTTCAGCGTCATTGCCCGAAATGAAACCCTGCTGCTGCCCAATTTCGGCATGGAAACCGTGCACCACGTCCATGCCGACGACATCGCCCAGCTGGTCATGCGCGCCATAGACAACCGACAGGCGGCGCTTGGAGAGGCATTCCATGCGGTGTCGGACGCGGCGCTGACGCTGCGCGGCTATGCGGAGGCGATGTATCGCTGGTTCGGGCATCAGCCCAACCTGGCCTTTGCCGACTATGCCGACTGGGCCAAGGCGCAGGTGCCTGAAGAGGCGCAGGCGACCTGGGAACATGTCGCGCGCTCGCCCAACTGCTCTATCGAGAAGGGTCGGCGCCTGCTGGGCTATGCGCCGCGGTACAGCTCGCTGGAGGCGGTTCAGGAATCGGTCAGCTGGCTGGTGGCACAGGGTCAGGTGGAAGCGCCGCGTCCGCGGGGCTAGGCGCGTCGTTCTGGCCGGCTGGTGGCGCGGCCGGCCGATCTGCCGGCGGGGCATCTGCATCCCGCACCGCGGTGATGATCTCGGCCAGCAGGTCATTGAGGTCGTCGCGATAGCCATTGCCGGCGGAGGGTGAATTCTCGTCGGAGGTCATCACCACGCTGAGATCGAGTTCGGGCACGATGTAGAGCATCTGCCCGCCATAGCCCCAGGCATAGTGCACGTCCTGGCCGCCGATCTGGCTGAGAAACCAGCCATAGCCATAGCCGTCGCCGGTATGGCGCGAGCTGGTGCGGCGGGTCCAGGACTGGTCGATCCAGTCCTGCGACAGGATGCGGCTGCCATCGGGGGCGAGGCCACCGCTGCGGAATACCTCGCCAAAGGCGAGCAGCGCGCGCGGGCTCATCGCCATCTGGTTGCCACCGAGATAGATGCCCTGCGGGTCGCGCTCCCAGCCGCCAATGCCGAAATCGTCCACGCTGGCGAACCACTCCCGGGCATTGGCCAGGGTCGAGGCGCCGGTGGCCTTGGTCAGTATGGCCGAGAGCAGATGCGTCGAGCCGGTGGAATAGAGCATGGGGCCGCCCGGGTCGGCGGTAAAAGGCTGCTCCAGTGCCGTGCGCACCCAGTTGCGGCTAGCCACCCAGCGCCCGTAATTGGGGCCTGAGGTGGGCTGCAGGCCGGCCTGCATCGACAGCAGGTTGCCGATCGTGACCTCAGCCAGGCGCGGATCGGGATCGGCCGGCAGGTCATCGGGCAAGAGGTCCACCACCTTCTGGTCCACCCCCTCCAGCAGGCCGCGTTCGATGGCGATGCCGACCAGCGCCGATACCACGGTCTTGGAGGCCGATTTGATATTGGTCGGATCGGTCAGCTTGTGGCCGTCATAGCCGCGCTCGGCGAGGACGTCGCCAGCGCGCGCCACGATCACCGTTTCCAGCGCGGCCAGCCTGGCAGCGTCGTCAAGTATGGTGGCAAGAGCCGCTTCCTGGGCGAGGCTGGGGACCGGAAAGGCGAGGAGGGCGGCGAGCAGGAGCGGGCGAATGATCATGCCCGATGCCTCGGCAAAACTTGCGGCTAAATCAAGGGCATGGAAGGCGATTTCAACCACAAGCGCGTGAGGAACGCCGATGGAGACTTGTGGCGACAGTACGCCCGCCGCCGCCGGGTCGCGCCGAAAGTCGCATTTTTTGCTGGTGCCCTCTTTTCCTTGTCATGCCCTGCGTCTAACAGAGAGCCAGCAATCGCGAGAACCGATATCGGAAGGGCTTTCCATGTCTTCAATCATCCATGTCACCGGCCGCCAGATCTATGACAGCCGCGGCAATCCCACGGTCGAAGTTGATGTGGTGCTCGACGACGGCAGTTTCGGCCGCGCGGCGGTGCCATCGGGCGCCTCGACCGGCGCGCATGAAGCTGTCGAACTGCGCGATGGCGGCAAGAAGTACAATGGCAAGGGCGTGACCCAGGCCGTCGAGAACGTCAATTCGGTGATCTTCGACGAGATCCAGGGCATGGACGCGCTCGACCAGCTCGGCGTCGACCAGGCGATGATCGAGCTCGACGGCACCCCCAACAAGAGCCGTCTCGGCGCCAATGCCATCCTGGGCGTGTCGCTGGCCGTGGCCAAGGCCGCTGCCGAGTCGAGCGAACTGCCGTTCTACCGCTATATCGGCGGCCCCAATGCGCATGTGCTGCCCGTGCCGATGATGAACATCATCAATGGCGGCGAGCATGCCGACAACCCGATCGACATGCAGGAGTTCATGATCCTGCCGGCCGGCGCGGAAAACCTGGCCGATGCCGTCCGCATCGGTTCGGAAATCTTCCATACGCTCAAGAAGAACCTGTCGGCCGAAGGCCACAATACCAATGTCGGTGACGAAGGTGGCTTCGCGCCCAATCTGGGCTCGGCCGACGACGCCCTGGGCTTCATCATGCGCTCGATCGAAAAGGCCGGCTACAAGCCCGGCGAGGACGTGTTCCTCGGCCTCGACTGCGCCGCCACCGAATACTTCAAGAACGGCAAATACGAGATGGTCGGCGAGGGCAAGTCGCTGTCCTCGGACGAAAACGTCGCCTTCCTCGCCGATCTGGCTGCCCGCTACCCGATCATCACCATCGAAGACGGCATGGGCGAAGACGACTGGGAGGGCTGGAAGGCGCTGACCGAGGCCATTGGCGACAAGGTGCAGCTGGTAGGCGACGATCTGTTCGTCACCAATACGGCGCGCCTGGTCTCGGGCATCAAGATGGGTGTCGCCAACTCCATCCTGGTCAAGGTCAACCAGATCGGCTCGCTCAGCGAGACCCTCAATGCCGTCGATACCGCGCACCGCGCCGGCTATACCTCGGTGATGTCGCATCGCTCGGGCGAAACCGAAGATTCCACCATTGCCGACCTGGCCGTGGCGCTCAACTGCGGGCAGATCAAGACCGGCTCGCTGTCGCGTTCGGATCGCCTGGCCAAGTACAACCAGCTGATCCGCATCGAAGAGCAGCTGGGTTCGTCGGCCAAGTATGCCGGCTATTCGGTGGTCAAGGGCCGCTAAGCGGTTCATCAGAAATGCGAAAGCCCGGCAGTGATGCCGGGCTTTTTTGTTTGCCTATTCAGTCGATGGCGTGGATGCCTTCGCGGCGCATCCGTTCCACGCTGTCCTTCATCTTCTGGAGCAGGTCGGGCGGATGTCCTTCCCAGCGCTCCACCTCGCCCACGACCTCGAGCGGCATCTGGCTGCGATAGGACTGTGTCGGATTGCCCGCGAATTTGGTGTCAGTGAGATTGGGATCGTCTACGAATTGTCCCGTCGGCCGCACGACATAGATGCGCTCCGGGCCATCACCCTGCGCCAGTTCTGCCCCCCATATCGCAGCTTCCAGCGTAGCGCTGAAATAGATCCATGACGACGGCTTGCCAGTTCCGAAGTTGGACCTGAACCCAGGCACCATGAGCTCACCGACCTTCAGGTCGGCCCGGGTGCCATGATAGAAGACTGCATTTTCAGGTTGTTCAGACGCGTACATGAACGGCTCCCATGACTTTGGAGCCGTTCTTTTACATCCTTGGCCAGGGCTTGAAGCAAGCCCCAAGCCGCCCATATCTAAGTCATGGCGATCGGGAAAACGCTTTATGGCGCACGGCGCGTCAGCGAACCGAACCTGGCATCCGGTGGTCAAGCGCCGATAGTTATCGGTTGATTGAACGAAAAAGCCCGGTGGTTACACCGGGCTTTTTGTTTTCTGAACCGAAATGGCGAGCCTTACTGAAACGCCGTCTCGGCAAAGCTGCGCAGCTTGCGCGAGTGCAGGCGCTCAGGGGGCTGGTCGCGCAGGATTTCCATGGCGCGCAGGCCGATCAGCAGGTGCCGGTTGATCTGGGTGCGGTAGAAGTCCGAGGCCATGCCCGGCAGCTTGAGTTCGCCATGCAGCGGCTTGTCGGAGACGCAGAGCAAGGTGCCGTAAGGAACGCGGAAGCGGAAGCCATTGGCGGCAATGGTCGCGCTTTCCATGTCGAGCGCGACGGCGCGCGACTGGCTCAGCCGCTGGGTGATCTCGGTCTGGTCGCGCAGCTCCCAGTTGCGATTGTCGAAGGTGGCGACCGTGCCGGTGCGCATGATCTTCTTGGTTTCGAGGCCCTCGGTCTGGGTGATTTCGTGCACGGCCTGCTCCAGCGCCACCTGCACCTCGGCCAGAGCCGGGATCGGCACCGAAAGCGGCAGATCGGCGTCGAGCACGTGATCCTCGCGCACATAGGCGTGGGCCAGCACGTAGTCGCCCAGCTCCTGGGAATTGCGCAGGCCGGCGCAGTGGCCCAGCATGATCCAGGCATGCGGGCGCAGCACGGCGATGTGGTCGGTAATGGTCTTGGCGTTGGACGGGCCGACGCCGATATTGACCATGGTGATGCCCCGGCCATTGGCACCGGTCAGGTGATAGGCCGGCATCTGCGGCGCCCGGGCCGGCGAAGTACCCGCCACCTTGCCACCGGCCAGCGCATTGTCGGTCACGACATTGCCCGGCTCGATGAAGCTTTCGTAATGGGCATGGCCATCGGCCAAGTACTGCTTGGCGACGCGGCAGAACTCGTCGATGTAGAAGGCGTAATTGGTGAAGATCACGAAATTCTGGAAATGCGCCGCATCCGTGCCGGTATAGTGGCTGAGGCGGAACAGCGAATAGTCGACGCGCGGCGCGGTGAAGGCCGCCAGCGGGTAGGGGCCACCGCGCGGCGGCACGAAGGTGCCGTTGGCGATCTCGTCATCAGTATTGCCCAGGTCGGGCGCATCGAAGACGTCGCGCAGCGGGATGTTGAGGGCGTTGAGCGCCTCGCCATCGATGCGCTCATTGGCGGGGACCGCGAAGTGCAGCGGGATCGGGGTATCGGATTCGCCGATGTCGATGGTGCCGCCATGGTTCTTGAGGATGACGGTGAACTGCTCGATAAAGTAAGTGCGGAACAGGTCGGGCGCGGTCACCGTGGTGCGATAGATGCCCGGGGTGTGCAGGAAACCGTAGGGCAGGGTGCTTTCGCTGCGGCTGTAGCTGGTGGAGCGCACTTCAATCTGCGGATAGCAGGCGCGCACCTGGCCGGCCGGGACAATGCCCTTGGTCAGCGCCGCCAGATGACCGCGGATGAAGCCGGTATTTCGGTGATAGATTTCGGCCAGATAGGCCCATGCCTTCTCGGGATCGGTGAAGGATTGCGTCTCGGCGCGCGGCGGGCTGATCGGGGTCATTTTCTTGTTCTTTCATGTCGCGGATTCCGGATTGAACCCGCCCTCGGCTGAATCACGTTGCATATCCGGCAACGTCTAGCCCTTCCTGATGACAGCTTCTGTGCGGCGCTTCAACTGCGGGCCGATTTTGCCGGCTTTTCACATCGGAGTGATGGGCACTTTTATCGCCGCAATTGCCCACCATCTTCCTAGCCAGTTCACTGGCGACGCAAACGACCCCATGCAACCGGTGAGCGAGGAACGTCGTGCTGGCCGCTTGTCCCCCAAGCCCTCAACAGTGCGGTAGGCCGATGGTCCCGAGGGCTGCCAGGACAGAGATGTTCTGGTGGCCCTTTTTCTTTGAGCCGCCGTGAGTTTGCTTTTGCTCCAACGGGGCAGGCTGGGCTATGGGAGGCCATCAATCGCGGTCCTGCCCGCAGCGCAGGTCCGCCAGCAATCCGCCCGGAGCCTGCCATGACCGTTACGACAACCGCCCGCATCATCGATGGCAAGGGTTTTGCCGAAGGCCTGCGCGGTCGCATTGCCGACCATGTGGCGCGGCTCAAGGCCGAGCATGGCATTACGCCGGGCCTGGCCGTGGTCATTGTCGGCCATGATCCGGGCAGCCAGGTTTATGTGGCGCAAAAGGCCAAGCAGACCGTCGCGATGGGCATGCATTCGGAAAAGTACGAGCTGCCGGAAACCGTCAGCGAGGCCGAGGTGCTGGCCCTGGTGCAAAAGCTCAATGCCGATCCGGCCATTCACGGCATTCTGGTGCAGCTGCCGGTGCCCGACCATATCGATTCCAGGAAGATCATCGAGACCATCGACCCGGCCAAGGATGTCGACTGCTTCACCCCGGCCAGCGTCGGCAAACTGGTGATCGGCCTGCCGGGCCCGGTCTCCTGCACGCCGCTGGGCTGCCTGATGCTGCTGCGCGACACGCTGGGGGACCTTTCGGGCCTGCATGCCGTGGTCGTCGGGCGCTCCAACCTCGTCGGCAAGCCGATGGCCCAGCTGCTGCTGCGCGAGAACTGCACTGTCACCATGGCGCATTCGCGCACCAAGGACCTGCCCGCCATGGTGCGTCAGGCCGATATCGTCATCGCCGCGGTCGGCCGGCCGGAAATGATCAAGGGCGACTGGATCAAGCCGGGCGCCACGGTCATCGATGTGGGCATCAATCGCATCGACGCGCCCGAGCGGGGCGAGGGCAAGACGCGGCTGCTGGGCGATGTCGACTTCGCCTCGGCCAGCCTGGTTGCCGGCGCGATTACCCCGGTGCCGGGTGGCGTCGGGCCGATGACCATTGCGTGCCTTTTGGCCAATACCGTCACCACGGCGAGCCTGATCAACGGCCTCGTGCCGCCGAGCGACCTGACGGCATGAGCGTTGACGCCCATGACCCCGGCGGCAAGGTGCGCCTGGCCCTGATGCCGGGCGTCAATGGTGACGCGACCTTCAGCGCGGATGGTCGCTATCGCCAGCTGATGCGGCGCTGGATGGGCGAGGCCTTTCCGACCCGCTATATCCTGTTCATCGGCATGAATCCGAGCACGGCCGATGGGACGGTCAACGATCCGACCTGCGCCCGCGAATGGACCTTTGCCTGCCGGGAAGGGTTCTCGGCCATGGTCAAGGCCAATGTCGGCGACTATCGCGCCACCGATCCGAAAATGCTGCTGGCGCCGGGCGTCGAGGCGGTGTCACCGGCCAATCTGCCAGCGATCCGGGCGGCCGCTGCGGGAGCCGGGATGGTGGTACTGTGCCATGGCAAGCTCAACAAGGCGCTGGCGCCGGCCGGGCGGGAGCTGGTCATGGCGCTGCGGGACGACGGCGTGGCGCTGTGGTGCTTTGGCACGAATGGGGATGGCTCACCCAAGCATCCACTCTATCTGCGCGGTGATACGCCATTGCAGACCTTTGCGGGCTGAGGCCGGCGTTCAGCCTGGCCTGATGCCCCGCAGGCGGGCTTCGATCACCGGCAGGGCCTGTTCGGCGGCGGCGCGGCCGGCGGCGATGGCCTCGGCGGCGCGGTGAAAATCCAGCAGGCCGAGGCCGCTGACGGCAGGCAGGATCATGGCATGGGGCGGCTCGCCGGCCAGGCGCGAGCGGGTGATGTGGTTCTGCATGATGTCGACCGAATTGGCCAGCACGTCGAAATAGCCCGGCGTCTGGCTGGCGCCAAAGAAGCTGAGCGAAGACATCTGCGCCTGGACCGATGCCGGGATCGAGCGGATCAGGTCGAAGAGGCTTTCCGGCCGGGGTGGCGCGGCGGGGGCGGGCTCGACAGGGCTGACCAGCGGCCGCCCGGACAGCTCATCGTTGAGATTGATGGCGATGGTGAAGTCCGCGCCCATGGCGCGGCAGAGCGAAACCGGTACCGGATTGACCAGACCGCCATCGGCGAGCCAGCGCCCGTCAATGCTGGTGGGGCTGAACAGGCCCGGCATGCCGATCGAGGCCCGGACTGCCGCTGCCAGCGGGCCGGACCGCAGCCAGATCTCGCGGCCGCTGGTAATGTCGGTGGCGACGGCGGCGAAGGGCAAAGGCAAGTCGGCCATGGTGGCGGGCAGGCCCAGGCCATTCAGCCAGTTGACGATATTGGTGCCATCGACGAGGCCCCCGGCCAGCACATTGACGTCGACCATCGCCGCCACGGCACGCCAGTCGGCCCCCATGGCCCAGTCGCGCAGCGCCTCGAGCCGGCCGCTGGCATGGACGGCGCCCACCAGCGCCCCCATGGAGGTGCCGCAGATGATGTCGGGCTTGATGCCGGCCTCGGTCAGCACGTCGATGACGCCGATATGGGACCAGCCACGCGCGGCGCCGCTGCCCAGGGCCAGGGCAATCGATGTCTTGGCCATGCTCAGTCTCCCGCTGATAACCGTAACCTGCTGGCTAGGCGGGGAGAAGTTTACGCCGCATCGGCCAGATAGAACAGCCGTGCCACGCTGTGGTCGCGCAGCGCCTGGGCCGGCAGCTTGCCGGTCAGGGCTGCGACGACCACCGATGGATCGGGCAGGGCACTGGCATCGACGATCACCCGGGTGAAGGCCGGGCGCATGCCGCGCTTGACCTCTTCGAGCAGGTCATAGAGCAAGGCCCGCACATCGGTGCGGGTCGCGCAGGCGAGGCAATGCTGGCCATCGGGGTGACCGTGGCCGCTATTAGCCGGCAGCCGCAGCAGCACGGTGCCGGCGTCGAGGGCCAGCAGTTGTCCCGGCTCGGTCACCAAAACGACGGGGATGGGTTCCACCTTGGCCATGGCTCACTCCGCCGCCGCGATAGCCGGACCCGGAATGTAGTTCAGGATCGGGCCGAGCCAGCGTTCCACCTCGGTCACGCTCATGCCCTTGCGCGCCGCATAATCGAGCACCTGATCGCGTTCCACCTTGGCCACGCCGAAATAATAGGCCTCCGGATGGGCATAGTAGAAGCCAGACACCGACGAGCCCGGCCACATGGCATAGCTCTCGGTCAGCGTGACGCCGGCATTCTTCTCCGCATCGAGCAGGCGGAACAGGGTGGTTTTTTCGGTGTGATCGGGCTGGGCCGGATAGCCCGGCGCCGGGCGGATGCCGCGATAGGTTTCGAGCGACAGCTCGGCCGGGGTTTGCGTCTCGTCGGCTCCATAGCCCCAGAATTCACGACGCACCCGGGCATGCATCATCTCGGCCAGGGCCTCGGCAAAGCGGTCGGCCAGCGCCTTGACCAGGATGGACGAGTAGTCGTCATTCTGCTTTTCGAAGCGTTCGGCAATGGCCACTTCCTCCAGTCCGGCGGTGACCACAAAGGCGCCGAGATAATCCGGCTTGCCGCTGTCGATCGGCGCGACGAAATCGCTCAGGGCCATGTTGGGTTTGCCGTCGCGCTTGCTGAGCTGCTGGCGCAGGGTGAAGAGCGTCGCCAGTTCCTCGGCGCGGCCCTCATCGGTATAAAGCTTGATATCGTCGCCTGTCGCATTGGCCGGCCAGAAGCCGACCACGGCACGTGGCTTGAACCAGGTTTCGTCGATGATCAGCTTGAGCATGGCTTGGGCATCGGCCCAGAGCTGGCGCGCCGCCTCGCCCTGGCGCTCATCCTCGAGGATGGCCGGATAGCGGCCCTTGAGCTCCCAGGTCTGGAAGAACGGGGTCCAGTCAATGTACTCGGCCAAAGCCGCCAGGTCGAAATCCTCGAACACTTTGGTGCCGGTAAAGCTCGGCTTGGGGGGCGCATAGGCGCTCCAGTCCGGCTTGAAGGCATTGGCACGCGCCGTGGTCAGCGGCAGACGCTTCTTGTCTTCTTCGGCCCGCAGATGGGCATTGGCCGCCTTGGCATATTCGGCCTTGATGTCGGCGATGAAACTGACCTTGGTATCGGCGGACAGCAGATTGCCCACCACGCCGACGGCGCGGCTGGCGTCGTTGACATAGACGGTCTGGCCGCGTTCGTAGCGCGGGTGGATCTTGACGGCCGTATGCACGCGGCTGGTGGTCGCGCCGCCGATCAGCAGGGGTATGTCGAAGCCCTCGCGCTCCATTTCGGCAGCCACATGCACCATCTCGTCGAGCGATGGCGTGATCAGGCCGGAGAGGCCGATGATATCGACATTCTGTTCCCGAGCGGTCTGCAGGATCTTGGCCGTCGGCACCATGACGCCCAGGTCGATGATCTCGTAATTATTGCAGCTCAGCACCACGCCGACGATGTTCTTGCCGATATCGTGCACGTCGCCCTTGACCGTCGCCATCAGCACCTTGCCGGCGCTCTTGCGGCCGGTAGCATTGCCGTCGGCATTCTTCTCGGCTTCCATATAGGGCAGCAGCAAGGCCACGGCCTGCTTCATCACCCGGGCTGATTTGACCACCTGGGGCAGGAACATCTTGCCCGAGCCGAACAGGTCGCCGACAATGCTCATGCCGGCCATCAGCGGGCCCTCGATGACATGCAGCGGCCGGGCGGCCTTGAGGCGGGCCTCTTCGGTATCGGCGTCGATATATTCGGTAATGCCGTTGACCAGCGCATGGGCGATGCGGTCCTCGACGGACTTCTCGCGCCAACTCAGGTCCTTGGCGGCGGCTTCCTTGCCGCCCTTGCCGCGATAGCGCTCGGCCAGTTCGAGCAGGCGATCGGTGCCGTCGTCGCGCCGGTTGAGGATCACGTCCTCGCAGGCGTCGCGCAGCTCGGGATCGATGCTCTCATAGACCGCCAGCTGACCGGCATTGACGATGCCCATGTCCATGCCGTTCTGGATGGCATAGTACAAAAACACCGCATGCATGGCCTCGCGCACCGGCTCATTGCCGCGGAACGAGAAGCTGAGATTGGATATGCCGCCCGAAATATGCACATGGGGCAGGGTCTCGGTGATGATCCTGGTCGCCTCGATGAAGGCTACCCCGTAACCATTATGTTCCTCGATGCCGGTGGCGACGGCGAAGACATTGGGATCGAAAACAATGTCTTCGGGCGGAAAGCCGACTTCCTCGGTGAGGAGCTTATAGGCGCGGCTGCAGATTTCCACCTTGCGCTCGAGCGTGTCGGCCTGGCCCTGCTCGTCAAAGGCCATGACCACCACGGCGGCGCCATAGGCGCGCACCAGGCGGGCATATTTGAGGAAGGACTCCTCGCCTTCCTTCATCGAGATGGAATTGACCAGCGCCTTGCCCTGCACGCATTTGAGGCCTGCCTCGATCACGTCCCACTTGGACGAGTCGATCATCAGCGGCACCTTGGCGATATCGGGCTCGGCGGCGAGGAGGTTGAGATAGTCGATCATCACCTGCTGGCTGTCGATCAGGCCCTCATCCATGTTGATATCGATGATCTGGGCGCCATTGGCCACCTGGTCGCGCGCCACGTCGAGCGCGGCATGGTAATCGCCGGCGGTGATCAGCTTGCGGAAGCGGGCCGAGCCGGTGACATTGGTGCGCTCTCCGATATTGACGAAGGGGATTTCCGCGGTCAGGGTGAAGGCCTCGAGCCCGGCAAGGCGCAGCTTGCGCTCGATCTCGGGCACGATGCGGGGCTGGTATTTGCTGACCGTCTCGGCGATGGCGCGGATATGGTCGGGCGTTGAGCCACAGCAGCCGCCCACGATGTTGAGCAGGCCGTCGCTGGCGAACTGCTCGAGCTGGCTGGCCATCTGCTCGGGCGTCTCGTCATAGCCGCCGAACTCGTTGGGCAGGCCGGCATTGGGATAGGCGCAGATCAGCGTATCGGCGACCGATGACAGCTCGGCAATGTGCTCGCGCATCAGGTCGGCGCCCAGCGCGCAGTTGAGCCCGATGGTGAAGGGATTGCCGTGGCGCAGCGAATACCAGAAGGCCGTCGGCGTCTGGCCGGAGAGGGTGCGGCCGCTGAGATCGGTAATGGTGCCCGAAATCATGATCGGTACGTCGATGCCGCGCTCTTCGAACAGGCGCTGGGCGGCAAAGATGCCGGCCTTGGTGTTGAGCGTGTCGGTGATGGTCTCGAACAGCAGCAGGTCGGCGCCGGCATCGACCAGGCCGCGAATAGCCTCGCCATAGGCGATGACCAGAGCGTCAAAGGTGATGGCGCGGTGACCGGGGCTGTTGACGTCCGTCGACATGGACGAGGTCTTGTTGGTCGGCCCCAGCGCCCCGGCGACGAAGCGCCGGCGACCGTCCTCGGCCTGGGCGAGCAAGGCGGCGCGGCGCGCCACGACCACGCCCTGGAAATTGATGTCATAGACCGCGTCTTCGCAGCCATAGTCGGCCTGGGCCACCGAGGTGGCCGAAAAGGTATTGGTCTCGGCAATGTCGGCGCCGGCCATGTAATATTCGAAATGGATGTCCTCGACGGCCTTGGGCTCGGTCAGCACCAGCAGGTCATTGTTGCCCTGCAGCGGCAGCGTCCAGTCCTTGAAACGCTCACCGCGGAAATTCTCCTCGGTGAACTTGAGCCGCTGCAGCATGGTGCCCATGGCGCCGTCCAGGATCAGGATACGCTCCTGCGCGGCCTCGGCCAGCGCGGCGCGCACTTCGGTCCAGTCAGGGATAGCGGGCAGCTGCTCGGAAAGGCTCATTGCCGTTCACCTCGGTTCGTCGGTCATCACAATTGACATAAAGATATCTTTATATCCGCTTCGGCGCAAGCTTTGCCGGGCGCGGGATGCTGCACTGACAAATGGCGTGCATTCGATCCAAATGCCACGGGCGGCGATAACAATCTGTTCGCCTTAACCTCCCCTAAACCAGAAATCTGTTCTTAGCGGGCGTCGGCCGGCCAAAGCGTTACAATGGGCAGTCGCAGTTAGGTAAGCGTATGAGTATGAGTATCGTGACGACACCCTGGCGCCGTGCCCTCAATTTCGTCGCCCTGGCGGCCCTGATCGCGCCGATGATCGCTGCCTGCGGCGGCGGCGGCCTGGGTGCCACGGTCAAGCGGTCGGCGTTCAGTTCCAAGGAATATGGCGTCACCTCATCGCCGCGCGTTACCAGCAATCCCAATCCGCCCAAGGGCGGTGGCCGCTATCAGGTCGGCAAGCCCTATACCGTGCGCGGCAATGTCTACGTGCCCAAGGAAGATCCCAATTATGTCGCCAGCGGCGACGCCTCCTGGTACGGCTCGGATTTCCATGGCCGCCGCACGGCCAACGGCGAGATCTTCTCGGCCAATGCCATCACCGGCGCGCATCCGACGCTGCCGCTGCCCAGCTATGTGCGCGTGACCAATCAGGCCAATGGCCGCTCGGTGGTCGTCCGCGTCAATGACCGCGGTCCCTATATGCCCGGCCGCATCATGGACCTGTCGCATCGCGCCGCCGAAATGCTGGGCTATGTGAACAATGGCCATACCCAGATCCAGGCTGAATATGTCGGACCGGCGCCTCTCGAAGGCGACGATACCCGCATGCTGCTGGCCAGCTATTCCGGTCCCGCCGATTTCGGTGGCACGGGCAACAGCAATACCCGCTATGCCTCCAATGACGGCACCAACAGCATGGTCGACATGGCCGGCAATTT
Source organism: Devosia beringensis (assembly GCF_014926585.1). Lineage (NCBI taxonomy): Bacteria > Pseudomonadati > Pseudomonadota > Alphaproteobacteria > Hyphomicrobiales > Devosiaceae > Devosia > Devosia beringensis. The sequence continues at coordinate 3,877,287 of NZ_CP045422.1, forward strand.
CTTTGGCAGCCTGTTCTCCTATGCCGACACGACACCCGAAGAGCAGGACCTGGCCATTGGCAGCGCCCATGCGGCGGTGACGGCCATGGCCACCCGCTCGAGCGCGCTGGACACCTGGGTGCAGTCGATGGATGCCGACGCCCGCTCGATCAAGCTGGGCCTGGGCGTGTTCTCGAACCAGGACAATGCCATTGCCCTGGCCGAGGAGTTTGCCCTGCTCGGCGCCGTCGACGAGGAACCGGTGACCGTCAACGGCAAGGCGGCCACCCGCCTGACCCTGACGCAGCTCAAGCCGGGCGTGTCGCGGGTCGATGCGCTTGATCTGGCCCGCCAACTTGGCCTGAACGACATAATTCTCTATTAGTCATGTTTGCCGGCTGTCGTGTCGGCAAACGGGGAGAACAGCGCGTGAAACGGCTCGGCACTATTCTGGCATTCCTCGTGGCGCTGACGTTTCCGGCCTGGGCGCAGGCCGAGTTCGATACCCAGGCCAAATTCGCCATTCTGATGGATCAGGAGACTGGCACGGTCATCTTCCAGAAGGATGCCGACCTGCCCATGGAACCGGCCAGCATGGCCAAGCTGATGACCATTGCCGTGGTCTTCAACGAGATCCGCACCGGCCGGGTCAGCTTTGCCGACGAGTTCTTCGTCTCCGAACATGCCTGGCGCACCGGCGGCGCGGCCTCGGGCGGCTCGACCATGTTCGCCGACCTCAACTCCAAGATCTCGGTCGAAAACCTCATCCGCTCGGTGATCATCCAGTCGGGCAATGACGCTGCCATCATCCTGGCCGAGGGCATTGCTGGCTCGGAAGGCAGCTTTGCCGCGATGATGAATGAGCTGGGGGAGGAGATCGGGCTGACCGATTCCCACTTCACCAATCCGACCGGCCTGCCGGACCCGGACATGCATGTGACCGCGCGCGATCTGGCCGATCTGGCGCGCTATCTGATCGGCGAGTTTCCGCAATATTACCACTACTTCTCCGAGCCCGAGATGGAGTGGAACGGCATCAAGCAGCCGAACCGCAATTCGCTGATCGAAATGGGCATCGGCGTCGACGGGCTCAAGACCGGTCACACCGAGGCGGCCGGCTATGGCTCGGTGATCTCGACCGAGGAGGGCGGGCGGCGCCTGATCGCCGTGGTGCATGGCCTCACCTCCATGTCGCAGCGTGCCGAAGAGGGCCGCAAGCTGATCACCTGGGGCGCCCGCGCCTTCGAACGCGTGGCGGCCTATGCCGACAATGCCGTTGTCGCCTATGCCGATGTCTATGGTGGCGAGAGCGGCAATGTCGGGCTGATCGGTAACGGCGAGATTGCGCTTTACCTGCCGCGCGGCTCGCGCAAATGCCTCAGCGCCGAGGTGCACTATACCGGGCCGCTGCTGCCACCAGTGGTGGAGGGGGAACAGGTCGCCGAATTGCAGGTCTTCTGCGATGATCGTCTGGTACAGGTGGCGCCGCTCTATGCTGCCGAAAGCGTCGAAAAGGGCGGTATCGTCCGGCAGGCCACGGACGCGCTGCGGCAACTGGCCCTTGGCTGGCTCTAGGGCGTCTCACCGTTTCACCGAAACGATGAAGACACCTTGGTTCTTTGAATTGTCGCGTTCTCGCAGCGCATCAGTGGCGACACTCTTGCTGAAAACGCTCCAGGACTCGGATACAACGCTCCCATGCTCGATGCGTCCAAAACCACCCGCGCCCGCTTCATCACCTTCGAAGGTGGCGAAGGTGTCGGCAAATCCACCCAGGTCAAGCGCCTGCTGCAGAACCTGCAGCGGCACGACATTGCGGCCGTGCGCACGCGCGAGCCGGGCGGCACGCCCAAGGCCGAGGCGATCCGCTCCTTCATCCTGCAGGGGCGCTCGGAAAGCTGGGGGGCAGGGGCCGAGGCGGTGCTGTTCGCCGCCGCGCGGCTCGATCACGTCAACCAGCTGATCGCCCCCAACCTGGCCAACGGCACCTGGGTGCTGTCCGACCGCTTCCATGATTCCACCCGCGCCTATCAGGGGCTGACTGGCGGCGTCGATGGCAAGCTGATCGACGCGCTCGAGAGCCTGGCGCTGGACGGCCATGCGCCGGACCTGACCATCATGCTCGACATGGATCCGGTGGCCGCCTTCAAGCGCGTGGCCGACCGGGCTGTCGAGGATGGCCTGGCCGTCACGGGCGACCGCTTCGAAAAGGAAGAGCTCGACTGGCATATCCGCCTGCGGGACGGGTTCCTGGCCATTGCCCGGGACAATCCGGATCGCTGCGTCGTCATTTCAGCCGCCCAGGACGAGGATGCGCTGGAAAAGGCGATCTGGACCGTGGTCAGCCAACGCTTTCCCGAACTGCTGGCAGGATCGCAGGCGTGATCGACCCCAATGCACTTGACGGCGTGATGACGCCCGAGCGGCGCCAGCGCGCTTTGGGTCACGCCGCCGCCCGTGCTGCCATTGCCAGCCAGATTGCCGACCGCCGCCTGCCCGGCGCCATCCTGCTGCATGGGCCGATGGGCATCGGCAAGGCCACCTTTGCCTTTGAACTGGCCGCCGCCATGCTGACCGCCACGGGTGACGAGGATGGGCACCGGGTCGAGGAGCAGGTCGCGGCGCTGTCGCATCCCAATATAGCCCTGCTGCGTCGCCGGCCCAAGGACGCCAAGGGCTATTACACCGTCATCCGCGTCGAGGATGTGCGCCAGCTGCGCGACAGCCTGCACCATACGCGCGGCCGGGCAGGGCACCGCGTCGCCATCATCGACAGCATTGACGACTGCAATCCGGCCGCCGCCAATGCCCTGCTCAAGACGCTCGAAGAGCCGCCGGCCGACACCACCTTCCTGCTGGTCTCGCACCGGCCGGGACAATTGCTGCCCACCATCAAGTCGCGCTGCCACAACCTGGCCCTGCGGCCGATTGCGGGTGAGCATGTCCGCGCCATCCTGCTCGAGCACGATGCGGGGCTGGCCCCGGCCGAGCTCGACCGCGCCATTGCCCTGTCCGGTGGCCGACCGCGCCGCGCTTTTGAGACGCTGGCGCTGGAGGCGGATTCGGCCCTTGGCGCGCTGCAGAGCTGGCTCGCCGATCCCGGCCATCATCCCGCTGGGGTCTCGCTGAAGCTGGCGGAAGTGCTCGGGGCGGACAGCCAGAGTCCGGAACTGTCCTTTGCCCGCGAAATGCTCGATGACTGGATGGCCGATGAGGCGCGCAGTGCCGCCATGCAGCCGGGCGCGCGGATGCGTCTTGCCTCCGCCAACGAGCTATGGGACAAGGCGCACAGCCTTTTTGCCGATGCAGACGCTATCAATCTGGACATGAAACAGACCCTCGTCGCCATCTTCGACGCGATCAGGAAGCACGTATCGACAACCATCCCCGTTTCCGCCGAGACCCTATGACCGACAAGCCCTTTTACGTCACGACCGCGATTTCCTATCCCAATGGCGTTCCCCATATCGGCCACGCCTATGAGATGATTGCGACGGACGCGATCGCCCGCTTCAAGCGGCTCGAAGGGCGCGAGGTGTATTTCCTCACCGGCACCGACGAGCATGGCATCAAGATGGTGCAGACGGCCGCCGCGCAGGGCGTGACGCCGCGCGAACTGGCCGACCGGAATGCTGCTGCCTTCAAGGCGCTGGCGGGCGCGCTCAACGTCTCCAATGACGATTTCATCCGCACCACCGAAGAGCGCCATTTCGAGTCCAGCCAGGCGATCTGGAAGAAGATGGCCGCCAACCATAATGGCGATATCTTCCAGTCGACCTACAAGGGCTGGTATTCGGTGCGCGACGAGGCCTATTTCGACGAGGAAGAGCTCAGCGAAAAGGACGGCAAGCGCTTTGCCCCGTCCGGCGCCGAGGTCGAATGGGTGGAGGAACCGACTTATTTCTTCCGCCTCTCGGCCTATCAGGACAAGCTGCTGGCGCTCTACGAGGCCAATCCCGATTTCATCGCCCCTCGGGAACGCCGCAACGAGGTCATTTCCTTCGTCAAGGGCGGCCTCAAGGACCTGTCGATCTCGCGCACCACCTTTGACTGGGGCATTCCGGTGCCGGATGCGCCGGGCCACGTGATGTATGTCTGGGTCGATGCGCTGACCAATTACATTTCGGGCCTGGGCTTTCCCGACGAGACGGCCGAGCTGTTCCGCAAATTCTGGCCAGCGGACCTGCATGTCATCGGCAAGGACATCATCCGTTTCCACACCGTCTACTGGCCCGCCTTCCTGATGAGCGCCGGCATTGAGGTGCCGCATCGCGTCTTCGCGCATGGTTTTCTCACCGTCGACGGCCAGAAGATGAGCAAGTCGCTGGGCAATGTCATCGACCCGTTTGCGCTGATCGAGGAATTCGGCGCCGATGCGCTGCGCTATTTCCTGCTGCGCGAAGTCTCCTTCGGCAATGACGGCGACTATAGCCGCGACAAGCTGGTCAACCGCGTCAATGCCGACCTTGCCAATAATCTGGGCAACCTGGCGCAGCGTTCGCTGTCGATGATCAACAAGAACTGCGACGCCAAGGTACCGGTCCTGGGCGCGCTGACCGAGGCCGATGAGGCGATCATCGCCGAAGTGGGCGCGGCCATCGACGCGGCGCAGCAGGCCATGGACGAGCAGATGGTGCATGACGCCAGCGGCGCCATTGTCGCGGCGCTGAGCTCGGCCAACAACTACTTTGCCGGCCAGGAGCCCTGGGCGCTCAAGAAGACCGATCCGGAACGTATGGCCACGGTGCTCTATGTGACGGCCGATACGGTGCGCCGCCTGACCATTCCCATGCTGGCCTTCGTGCCCGCCTCGGCGGCGCGTCTGCTTGACCAGCTGGTGGTGCCAGAGGGCGAGCGCCTGCTGGCCGATGCCAAGATAGCCAATCGCCTGGTATCCGGCACCGAATTGCCGGTGCCGCAGGGCGTGTTTGCCCGTATCGAGCGCAAGGCGGAATAGATGCTGATCGACAGCCATTGCCACCTCGATTTCGAGGCCCTGGCCAATGACATCGACGGGGTGATGGCCCGCGCCGCTGCCGCCGGGGTGACCGGCATGGTGACGATATCCACACATGTGGAAAAGTTTTCCACATACACGGCGCTGGCCGAGCGCTTCGACAATGTGTGGTGTTCGGTGGGCACGCATCCGCACCATGCGGACGAAGAGCTGCATATCACCACGGATGAACTTGTCCGGCTAAGTGCCCATCCCCGTTGCGTTGCCATCGGCGAGGCGGGCCTGGATTATTTCTATGACAATGCGCCGCGCGAGGCTCAGGCGACCGGGTTGCGCCGCCATATCGCGGCCGCGCGGATCACCGGTCTTCCACTGGTTATCCACAGCCGCAAGTGTGATGACGACATGGCGGCGATCCTGACCGAGGAAACCGGGCAGGGGGCTTTCCCCTTCCTGCTGCACTGCTTTACCGCGACGCCCGAGCTGGCGCGGACGGCGCTCGATCTGGGCGGCTATATCTCGTTTTCCGGCATCATTACCTTCAAGAATGCCGAGGAGATCCGCGAGGTCGCGCGCTTTGTGCCGGCCGACCGTTACCTGGTCGAGACCGACGCGCCTTATCTGGCGCCGATCCCGCATCGCGGGCAGTCCAATGAGCCCAGCTTTGTGCGTCATACGGCCGAGAAGGTCGCCGAGGTGCGCGGCATCAGCCTCGAACAGCTCGGCGCCGAAACCACGGGTAATTTTGCGCGCCTCTTCGCCAAGACCGGGCTGGCCTGACCATGCCGGCGGCGCAAAAGATCATCGCCACCATTCTGGGCTGCGGCTCGTCAGGCGGGGTGCCGCGCATCGGCAATGACTGGGGCATTTGCGATCCCGGCGAGCCGCGCAATCGCCGCCGCCGCTGCGCGCTGCTGATCGAGGGCTGGCGCGAGGGCAGCGACCAGCCGACCCGGGTGCTGATCGATACTGGCGTCGACCTGCGCGAGCAGTTGCTCGACGCCCAAGTCGATCGTGTCGATGCTGTGCTGTACACCCACGAACATGCCGACCATACGCATGGCATTGACGACCTGCGCGTGCTGGCGCTGCACAATCGCAGGCGCGTGGACGTCTATTTTGGCGTGGCAACGGAAACCCGGCTGCGCGAGGCTTTCGGCTATTGCTTCGAGAGCCCGCCGGGCAGCGACTATCCGCCCATCCTCAATGGCCACAGGATTGCCGCCGGCGATACCCTCGATATTGTCGGGCCGGGCGGCTCGCTGCTGATTTCGGTGTTCGAGCAGGAACACGGCAACATTACCTCGCTGGGCTTTCGCCTGGGCGGGTTCGCCTATAGCTGCGACCTGTCGGGTTTTCCGCCAGCGTCGCATGCCGCCATTTCGGGGCTAGACCTCTGGGTCATCGATGCCCTGCGGATCACTCCGCATCCGAGCCATCTCAGCCTTGCCGAAACGCTGGACTGGATCGAGCGCTTTGCGCCCCGCCAGGCGGTGCTCACCGACATGCATGTCGACCTGGACTATGCCCGGGTGGAGGCGACAACGCCGGCGCATGTGACGCCGGCGTTCGATGGCATGCGGATCGATGTGCTGACCGGGACGATCCTCAACAGGTAGCGGCAGGCTTACCGGAAGGCCGGGATCACGTGGCGGCCATAGCCGGCAATGATCTCTTCCTCGTCGCCACTGTCGAGATAGATGTTGAACTGGGTCACGCCGGCCGCCTTGAGCGCGTGCATCTTCGCGATGTGCTCCTCCGGCTCGCCCAGCACGCAGAAATTTTCCACCACATCGGGCGTGATGAAATCGAGGAACGGGTTATCCGCCTGGCCGTGTTTGGAATAGTCGTAACCGCGGCGTTTCTCGATATAGCTGGTCAGGCTTGCCGGCACCTTGTCGCTGTCGGCGCCGTATTTCTCGACGATATCGGCGACGTGATTGCCCACCATGGCGGGGAACCACTTGGTGGCCTCGATGGCGCGGGCCTTGTCGCCAAAATAGGCCGGCGCCGCCGCCATGACGCGGAAATTGGACATGTCCTTGCCGGAAGCCTTGCCGGCGTCGAGGCACTGGTCGGTGAACCATTTGCAGAGGCCCGGATCGGCCAGCTGCAGCACCACACCATCGGCATGTTCGCCGGCGGTCTTGAGGGCCAGCGGGCCATAGGCGGCAATCCAGCTGGGCATGTCATGCCCGACGGCCCAAGGAAATTTCACCGGGGCGGGGATCTCGCCATAGGAAACTTCCTCGCCGCGCACCATGGCCTGGGTCTTGGCGATGAAGTCGGCGACGCGGGCCAGGGTCGCCGGCTTCTTGCCCATGACGCGCATCGAGCTGTCGCCGCGGCCGACGGCCAGATCGAAGCGCCCGCCGCTCTGCTTGGACAGGGAGCCGAAGATGGAGGCAGCTACCGACCAGTCGCGGACGTCGGGATTGGTCACCAGCGGGCCGAAGCGCATGTGCTCGGTGTGCTCCATGCACATGGCAATGGCAGCATAGCAATCGCGCCAGAGAATGTGGGAATCATAGAACCAGCAATAGGTGAAGCCGGCATATTCTGCGGCGCGCACCAGATAGCGCGCGCGTTCGGGTTCGATGAAACCCTTGAAGGTAATGCCGAATTCCATGGAGCCCTCCGCCTGTCACTCGGTCATAAATTTGACCAGTCGATCAAAATTCTGGTTCCGCGCCGCGCCATTGTCAATTGCCTTTCGGCACCGCGCCTCATTCGGACGGCATGTCATAGGCAATCATCGGCCGGCCCGTGCCGGGATGACGCAGCAGACTGGCCTGCACACCATAGACATCATGCAGCAGAGAAGGGGTCAGCACGGCCTCCGGCGCGCCTTGCGCCACCACGCGGCCATGCTGCAGCACCACCAGTTCATCGCAGAAGGCGGCCGCCAGGTTGAGGTCATGCAGCGCCAGCAGCACTGTCGCCCCGGCGCGGGCCCGCTGTCGCAGCAGGGTCAGTATGCTGAGTTGCGCCTGCACATCGAGATGATTGGTCGGTTCATCCAGGATCAGCAGTTGCGGCTGCTGCGCCAGGGCACGGGCCACCTGCAGCCGCTGCTGTTCGCCACCGGAGAGCGTGTGATAGTGCCGCTCGGCAAAGCTGGCCATGCCCACGGCCGCCAGCGCTGCCCCAACGGCCAGATCATCGGCGGGGGAGGGGGATGCCTGCCAGATCGACTGGAAGGGGATACGACCCAAGGCGACGACCTCGCGGGCGGTCAACTGCACCTCTGCCGCGCCGCTCTGTTCGACAAAGGCGGTCAGCTGGGCCCGGACCCGTCGGTTCATCCTCGGCAGATCGGCCCCAGCAAAGGTGATGCGGCCACTTTGCAATGGCAGCAGGCCCAAAGCGGCCCGCATCAGGGTGGACTTGCCGGCGCCATTGGGGCCGATCAGTCCGGTCAGCCGGCCAGCATCGGCCCGGCAGGTGACGGCGTCCAGCAGCACCGCCGGCCCGGCGCGCACAGTGACCGCGTCGACGTCCAGCCCCACGCTCATGTCGCCCGCCGATAGCGCAGCAGGACCAGCAGAAAGATCGGCGCGCCCAGCAGCGCCGTGATGATGCCCACCGGCAGTTCGCGCGGCGCGAACAGGCTGCGCGCCGCGGTATCGGTCCAGATCATGAAGCTGGCGCCCAGCAGCATGGCCACTGGCAGCAGCAGCCGGTGGCGCGAACCGGTGCCCAGCCGCACCACATGGGGAATGATCAGGCCGACAAAGCCGATCGCCCCGCCGACGGCGACCAGCGCGCCGGTCAGCAGCGCCGTAGCGCCCAACAGCACCCAGCGTAGCCGCACGACGTCGATGCCCAGCGTCGCCGCCGCATTGTCGCCAAAGGCAAAGGCGTCGAGAGCCCGCCCGGCCAGCAGCATGGGCAGGCCGAGCAGCACCACCGTGGTGATGACGACGCCGGCATCGCCCCAGGTGGTGCCGCTCAGCGAGCCCATCAACCAGCTCAGGATTTCCCGGTAGGAATCGCCGGTGGCCGACCAGAAGATCAGGAAGGATGTTGCCGCCGCCGCCAGGGCCGACACGGCAATGCCCGCTAGGATGGCGCGCGACGGCGTGGCGCCGCCCAGCAGCCGCGTCATCAGCAGGGTCAGCGCCATGGCCGCACCGGCGCCCAAGAACGCTCCCACCGGCATCAGCAGGGCCGCGCCGGCCAGCAGGAAGGTCACGGCGCCGAAGGAGGCGCCAGACGAGAGGCCCAGCAGATAGGGATCAGCCAGCGGATTGCGGGTCAGCGCCTGCATGATGGCGCCACAGAGCGCCAGGCCTGCGCCTATGCCGGCGGCGACCAGGACGCGCGGCAGGCGCAGCTCCCAGACAATGGCATCGCGCAGCCGGGTGACGCCGGATTCCAGCGGCAGACCCAGATGCCGGGCAATGGTCTGCCAGACTTCATGCGGGGCAATGTCGGCTGGGCCGAAGGTCACGGCCAGCACAATGCTCGCCAGCAGCAGCGCCCACAGGCCAGCGCCAAGCGCGATCTGTGGGCGCGGCAGCCGCATCATTTATCGAAGGTCAGCGCCGCCAGTTGCGCCGCCATGTCCGCCGTGGCGCCGACATTGCGCACGCCGGCTTCGGAGGCGGGGAACGGCACGACCAGATAGCGCTCATGCTGCACTGCATCGAGCTGACTGGTGATCGGGTTTTCCGCCAGCAGGGTCTTTTTCTGTGCTGCCGAATTCCAGGCAGCATCGACCAGCACGATCACGTCCGGATTGGCGTCGACAATGGCTTCCCAGCTGGCCGAGATCCAGCCGTCATCGACGTCGCCCATGATATTGTCCAGGCCGAGCGCCGTCATCATCATGGCCGGGGCATTGCTGGCGGCGCCGACATAGGGCGCCTTGGTGCCCGAAGAATACCAGACCGCCGTGAGGCCGCGGCTGTCGGGTACTATGGCGTCCAGTTCTGCCTGCTGTTCGGCGATCAGTGCCTCGGCTGCCGGGGCGACGTCAAAGATCGTGCCCATTTCGACAATGTCGGCGAAGAGACCGTCAAAGCTCAGTTTCACCGGCTTGATGGACCGGCAGGCTGCCGGCGAGACATAGCTGGCAATGCCGAGTTCGGTGAGGCTGGGCCGCTCGCCGACGCCATCGGCGGCGAAATTACTCTCCCAGCCGCCATAGACGAAGTCCGGCTCGGCCTCGAGCACCACTTCCTGCGATGGCAGCTTTTCGGCCAGGACCGGAAGTGCCGCGCCCGCCGTGGCCCAGGGCTCGGGCACCGGGCCGTCCTGGAAGCCGACGCCGACAATGCGGTCGCCCAAGCCCAAAGCCAGCAGCATTTCGGTGGCGGTCGATTTGATCGTGACGACCCGTTCGGGCGCTGCGGCCAGCGTTACGGCGACGCCGCAATTATCGAGGGTGAGCGGATAGCTGGTCTGGGCCCAGGCCGGGGCCACCGACAGGGCCAGGCCGGCAAGGGCGACAAGATGGAAAGAGACACGCATGGATCAATCCTGCTGTTGTTTGACGCGTTTGGGTAAAATGTGGTCGCCGTCGCGCAGCTCGGCCAGCGCGGCGTCATAGCCAAGGCGATAGGCCTCGGCCGAGCCGAAGCGGAACATGTCTTCGTCGACCGAGCGCACCAGCGAGCGGGCGCCGGGCGTGGGCTTGTCGGTGACGAGGCGCGCCAGGCCGCGCACCACGGCCACCGGGATGCCGCTGACCTTGCCCTTGACCAGGTCGGCAGCCCCGGCCAGTTCATCGGCCAGTACGGTGATGGTCACCTGCAGCGGCCTGCCATTGGCGTCGACGCCGCCGCGCATGTCGTCGGTGACGACGACGCCGGCCGCGCCGATCGCGACATCGGTCTGGCCGACGCGCCAGGGCCGCCCCAGCGTATCGGTGATGATGATACCCAGGCGCAGGCCAAGCCGCGCCTGCAGGCCATCACACAGCGCCTGCGCCGAGGCATCGGGATCGACCGGCAGCCGCAGCGCCACGCCTTCAGGCACATTGGAGGTATCGATGCCGGCAGCCGCCATGATCAGGCCGTGCCGGGTCTCGACGATCTGCGTCACGCCACCCGGATGCACCCGCTCGGCCACGACACGCACGGTTTCCTGGGCAATCATCTGCTCGCGCTGGCTGGCGGGAAACTGCTGACCTTCGGCCTTGGAGACGATCTTGCTGGTGACGACGAGAATGTCGCCATTCCGCAGCGCCGCTTCGGGGTCATCGACAGCCTGTGCCGTAACCGCGTCGATGATCAGCGCCACCAGATCGTCGCCGGCGGCGACTTCGGGCAGTCCCGGAATACCCCACACACTATATCGCGGTACATGCATGGCTTACGTCCGTATCAGGGGAGGGGGCTAGTGCCCGGTCGGCGCCAGGGCCCGCAGGCGCGGCAGGATTTCCTGGGCATAAAGCGCGAGGAAGCGGCTCTGGTCATCGCCCGGGGCGTGGAACACCAGGTGGTCAAAGCCATAATCCATGTAAGTCTTGATCGCGGCGACATGCTCCTCGGGATCGCTTGAGACGATCCAGCGCTTGGCGATGCGCTCGATCGGCAGCTGCGCCGCCAGCCGTTCCATTTCGGCCGGATCCTCGATGGAGTGCTTTTCCTCGGCGCTCAACGACAAAGCGGCCCAGCCGCGGGTATTGTTCAGCGCGGCTTCCGGGTCGGTATCGAACGAGACTTTCACCTCGATCATGCGCTCGAACGGCTTGTCCTTGAGCGCGGATTCTTCGCGGCCGAGCGCCACATTGGGCAGCAATTGGTCGACATAAAGCTCGGCGCCTTTGCCCGACGTGCAGATGAAGCCATCGCCGGCGCGGCCGGCATATTTGGCGTTGAGCGGTCCGCCGGCGGCCAGATAGATCGGCACCATGTCGTCGGGCTTGTCATAGATGGTGGCGTTCTGCGTCTTGTAGAATTCGCCGTCAAAGCTGACGCGATCCTCGCTCCAGAGCTGACGGATGAGCGCCACGGCCTCGCGCAGCCGCGCCGAGCGTTCCTTGAGTTCGGGCCAGACCATGCCGGTGGATGGCACTTCGTTGAGCGATTCCCCGGTGCCGACACCCAGGATAACGCGACCGGGAAACATCGATCCCAGCGTACCAAAGGCATGCGCCACCACCGATGGATGCAGGCGGAAAGTCGGTGTCAGCACGGACGTGCCCAGCACGACGCGGTCGGTCTTGGCCAGCACAGCGGCCATCCAGGCCGGCGCGAAGGGCGCATGGCCGTCGGTATGCTTCCAAGGCTGGAAATGATCGCTGACAAAGACCGAGTCGAAACCGGCCTGCTCGGCCTCGATGGCAAATTTGAGCAGATTATTGGGTGAAAACTGTTCGGCCGAAGCCTTGTAGCCAAAGCGCACGTCTTCCTCCAAAGTCAGTGACAGGCTGGTCAGTGCGGTGAGTTTTGACCAAACGGTCAAATCTGTCCATCGGAATCGTATCGACGTCGCAAAGTGCCTGAAAGTCGATGTGGCGTCAGGCTTTGTCGGGCTTGAGAGCGACGGCACTGTCCGGTTCCGGCATGGAGTTCAGCCAGCGTGGTCAAGGATGTCGCCATGGGATGGGAAGCGTTGCAGCACTGGGGGCATGACGCGGTGCGTGTGGCCCGACTCACGGGTGGCGTGGCCAATGACGTCTGGACTGTGCGCGTAAATGGCCAGCTGGCTGTGGGTCGGCTTGGCAGCCGCGATGCTGCCGATCTGGCTTGGGAGGTGGCGCTGCTGCAGCATCTGGACCGCGCTGGTCTAAGCGTGCCCGTGCCGATCCCGACTCGGGATGGACATCTGTTCGTGGATGGTCTGGTGGTGATGAGCTTTGTCGAAGGTGGACCGCCAGAGACGGCAAGTGACTGGGGCCGGGTAGCCGAAACGCTGCGCCAATTGCACGCGTTGACCCAAGGCTGGCCGCAACGACCGGGCTGGCGCTCATCGATTGATCTCCTCGAGACCGATACCGGGACAAGGATCGATCTGGGCGCGATGCCGACAGACGGCGTGGCACGATGCCGAGCCGCCTGGTCACGGCTGGCCGGTCATCCGACCAGCGTCGTGCATGGCGATCCCAACCCGCGCAATATCCTGATGACCAGGAACCGGGTCGCGTTGATCGACTGGGATGAGGCGCATGTCGATATTTCCGACCTGGACCTGGTGCTGCCGCAAAATGCGGCGGGCCTGGAGGAAGACGCGCATGACCGCGCGGCCCAGGCCTCGGCTGCATGGGAGGCTGCCGTGTGCTGGAAAGACGACTATGCCGTGCAGCGGCTCGCTGAAGTTCGTGCTGTCGGCGCTGATGGCGACCTGTGACAAGGCGGAGCAGCCAAAACCCAGCTTTTCCGCCTGTTTCACATGTCCGATAGTTCCATAATATATATTATGCGAAATACGGATGTGGTGATAATGGCGCTGGGGAACGCCCGTTTCCGCCTGCATCAGGCCGAGATGTCGGCCGCTGCCCCCACTGCACTGTGAGACGTGAACTGGGCGATCAGCCGCATGATCAGAGAATGCGACAGGTTGGCCGTGCTCACCTTCTCTGCCTGCGCCTCTGCCGTTTGCGGTTCGCCCGCATCCGGTGCTGTACCGTCGTCGGCATCCGCATTTTTGGCGATCGCCGCCATCCGGTCGCGCATGGCGGCAAATTCGGTCTTCTGCGCATCGGTGAGCTCAACGGCTTTGAGGCCTGACATGTCGATACGCTGGGCGATAGCGATGTCGTCCATGGTCAGCGCGTTGCGATCGGCACCGGCCCGGATCATCACCGCGGTGTTGGGCGGCGCGCCACTATCGAGCGTTTTGGCCAGGTTCAGCACGCGGTCAGCTTCGACCTCATCACCGCTCAGCACGCCATTGCCATCGGCATCGACGCGGGTGAAATAGGCCTGCTTGAGCGTGTCGGACTTCTCCTTGCGCTGCTCGGCGCTGAGATTGCGCAGGTCGCGTACATCCTGCAGGCTCAGCAGCTGTCCAATAGTGTTGTCCGATACCAGCTTGTTGGGCCATTCCGTGGTCGATAGCGCGCCGTCGGCATCGGTGTCATTGGCCGCCAGAATGGCGCCGATCTTGGCTCCCTGTCCGACACTGTCCAGCAGCGCCGACAGTTCGGCGCCGGAAACCGCGCTGTCCTTGTCCTTGTCCACCAGTGCAAACAGCCGGTTCAGCAGCCCTGCCCCGGCGCCACTGCTCGATCCCACATTTGTCATGCCCATCGCTCCCATGGCCAGCACTGCGCGTCACCATGCAAGAGCCGGGCCAAATCGAAACGGCGGAAAATCGGGCATTTATCCATGCAGGTGAGACGGTTAGCGCCGCCCATCGGCAGGTCTTGCCGCCTGTGGCCGGCAAGATTGTCTTCATCGCCGTCGCAAACCGGCTAGATTGGCGGGCGACGAATCCCTTTGTGCGAAAGTCAGTCCATGCAGCCCTCCCGCGAGATTTCCCGCCTCATCGAGATCATGGCCGCCTTGCGCAATCCCGATGGCGGCTGCCCCTGGGATCTGGAGCAGGACTTTGCCTCCATCCGCCACTATACGATCGAGGAGGCCTATGAGGTTGCCGACGCCATCGAGCGCAATGATATGGGCGACCTGCGCGAGGAACTGGGCGATCTGCTGCTGCAGCCGATTTACCACGCGCAGATGGCCAGCGAGGCCGGCCATTTCGACATTGGCGACGTGATCTTCGGCATTACCCAGAAGCTGATCCGCCGGCATCCGCATGTCTTTGGCGAAGATGCGGCCCAGAATGCAGAGATGGCCAAGGGCCGTTGGGAGGCCATCAAGGTCGAGGAACGCGCCGCCAAGGCCGCCCGCAAGGGTGACACCACCCCGTCCCTGCTCGACGATGTGCCCCAAGTGCTGCCGGCGCTGGCCCGGGCAGAAAAGCTGACCAAGCGCGCCGCCAAGGTCGGCTTCGACTGGCCCGATCTTGCCTCGGTAGCAGCCAAAGTGGAGGAAGAACTGGCCGAGGTGGCCGAGGCCCATGCCAGCGGCGACAAGGCCGCCGTGCATGAGGAAATCGGCGATCTGCTGTTTGCCGTGGCCAATCTGGCGCGCAAGGCCGGTGTCGATGCCGAAGGCGCGTTGCGCGACGCCAACCTCAAGTTTACCCGCCGCTTCCACCATGTCGAGGCGCGTTGCCGCGAAGACGGCATTGCGGCGGCCGAGGCTGGCCTCGACCGGCTGGATGGCTACTGGAACGAGATCCGTGCTGCCGACAAGGCCTGACCGCCGTTAGCATCAACGGCCAAGCGCCCGCTCAGGCGTCGGAGCTGTCGATGCGGCCGTTGAAGCGTTCGAGGAAGGCTGTCTTGTGGCGCGGTTCGACCCGCACCTCAAAACCAGTGCCCTGCTCGGTCGGTTCGTCGCGCGAGATTACCTCGGTATGGGAATGCAGCCAGCCGATGTCACCGCCGGCCGAATGCGGCACATGCACATGATAGGTGCGGCTTTTCTCGCCCAGGGCCGTCTCCATGGCCAGCAGCAGCTCGTCCATGCCCTGCCCGGTCACTGCCGAAACCGGCACGACCTTGGCGACCTTGCCGGCCGGGGTAATGCCGGCCAGCGCGTCTTCGAGCGCCAGCGGCCCCTGCCCCAGCAGATCGATCTTGTTCCAGACCTCGATGATCGGCGTGGTCTCGGGTGAGACGCCAAGATCGGCCAGCACGCCGATCACGTCATGCGCCTGGGCAAGATGGTCGGGATTGGCGACGTCGCGGGCATGCAGGATCACGTCAGCGTCGAGCACCTCTTCGAGCGTGGCGCGGAACGCCGCCACCAGGTCGGTGGGCAGGTCGGCGACGAAGCCCACCGTGTCGCTGAGCATGATCTCGCGGCCATGCGGCAAAGCCAGCTTGCGCACCGTGGTGTCGAGCGTGGCAAACAGCAGGTCCTTGGCGAACACTTCGGCATGCGTCAAGGCATTGAAAATGCTCGATTTACCGGCATTGGTATAGCCAACCAGCGCCACGATCGGCGTGCCGCTGCGCTGCGCCCGCTGCTGCACACGGGTCTTCTTGACCTTGTCCAGCCGGTCTTCGAGCAGCACGATGCGGTCCATGATCTGGCGCCGATCGCTTTCGATCTGGGTTTCGCCGGGGCCGCCCATGAAGCCGCTGCCGCCACTGCCGCGCTGGCGTTCAAGGTGGGTCCAGGACCGGACGAGGCGGCCCTTCTGATAGTTGAGGTGGGCCAGCTCGACCTGCAGCACGCCTTCGCGGGTGGCGGCGCGGTCGCCGAAGATTTCAAGGATCAACCCAGTGCGGTCCAGCACCTTGGCGCCGGTCTCTGTTTCGAGGTTGCGCTGCTGGATGGCGGTCAGCTGGCAGTCGATCAGTAGCAGGTCGATCTTGTCTTCCTTGACCCGTGCCTTGAGCGTCTCGGTGTGGCCGCCGCCGATAAAGGTGGCCGGCTTGATCTCGCGCACCTTGATCACTTCGGAAAAGATCACGTCCAGCGCGATGGCGGCGGCAAGGCCTTCGAATTCGGCCTGCCGTGCATCGATGGCATGGCGCGACTGCTGGCCGCGCGTGTCCGGCACCACGATGCCAACCCGGAATGGCTGGTCGCGCTGATCAATAAACGCCTGCGGGCCGCCCTTGTGGACGGCCCCGTCGTCGTCGTCGAATTCGTTCATGAAAACTCGTTAGTCGCTGTCTTGGTTCTGCTCGGGATCGAACAGCTGGATGGGGGCCCCAGGCATGATCGTCGAGATCGCATGCTTGTAGACCAGCTGCGACTGCGCATCGCGGCGCAGCAGCAGGCAGAAATTGTCAAACCAGGTAATCACACCCTGCAGCTTGACGCCATTCACGAGAAAGATCGTGACGGGTACCTTCTGCTTGCGAACGTGATTGAGGAAGGAGTCCTGGAGGTTTTGTTGCTTTTCGTTCGCCATTTAGGCCTCTTTTTCGCGGCATTGGCTGTCGCTGTTGTCGTGGCGCCGGCGCGCCCGTGGACTGCCGCTCAATCCACTCCGGCATGCATTCACCCCGGATTAACGACTATTGCACAGAACCATTTTCCTGCCTACCCGCGCCGACTGCATGGTAGATCGGTGATATAGTCCTTTCTTCTAGAGCCCAAGCGACTTTATCTTGCGATGCAGGGCGCTGCGCTCCATGCCAACAAATTCGGCGGTCTTGGAGATATTGCCGCCGAACCGCTCGATCTGGGCCAGCAGATATTGCCGCTCGAACACCTCGCGGGCGTCGCGCAGCGGCAGGCTCATCAGATGGGCCGAGGCATCGGTGTCGCCGACTGTTGGCAGCACTTCGCCGATATCGGAGGGTAGCATGGCGGCGGTAATGACGCCGTCCTCGGGCTGCTGGTCCTTCATCAGGATCAGCAGGCGCTCGATGGAGTTGCGCAATTGCCGCGCATTGCCGGGCCATTCCTGGGCCTGCAGCACCGCCATGGCATCCGAACCGACGGCCAGCCGCTGCAGATTGTGCATGCGGGCCACCTGCTCGATGAAGACCTGCACCAAAGGCGGCACGTCCTCGCGCCGCTCCTTGAGCGGGCTCAGGGGCAGCGGCACGATGGACAGGCGATGAAACAGGTCCGAGCGGAATTCGCCGCTCTCGACCTGTGCCGCCACGTTCTGCGAGCTCGAGGCGATAATGCGCACGTCGATGGGCACGGCCTGGGTGCCGCCGACGCGGTTGAAGCGGTTTTCCACCAGGGTGCGCAGCAGCACGGCCTGGGTCGCCGCCGGCAGCGTCGTCACCTCCGACAGGTAAAGCGTGCCGCCATGGGCCTTTTCCAGGGCGCCGACCTCGACCTTGAGGATGCCGGTCTTTTCCCTGATCTCGCGGCCGAACAGCACCACCGAGACCTCCTCGGGGGCATAGAGCGAGGCATTGATCTCGACAAAGGGCGAATCGGCGCGCGGGCTGCGCTGGTGGATCATGCGGGCCACCAGTCCCTTGCCGGCGCCCGAGGGTCCGGAAATGAAGATGCGCGAATTGGTCGGCGCCGATTTCTCGATGATGCCCCGGACGATCTGCAGCGCGCCCGAGGTGCCGACCATGTCGACATTCTTGCTGGACGAGCGCTCGCGCAGTTCGGCCACTTCATTGCGCAGCCGGGTGGCTTCCATGGCGCGCTGGGTGATGTGCAGCAGCCGGTCGATCTTGAACGGCTTTTCGATATAGTCATAGGCGCCGCGCCGGATTGCCGAGACGGCGGTCTCGACATTGCCATGGCCGGAAATCATCACTACGGGCATGTCCGGATGTTGGCTCTGCAGCACGTCGAGCAGTTGCAGGCCATCGAGGCGCGAGCCCTGCATCCAGATGTCGAGAAAGACCAGGCTCGGCCGGCGCCGGGCGATTTCATTGAGACCACTATCGGCGTCATGCGCCTGGCGGGCCTCAAAGCCCTCATCCTCCAGGATGCCGGCGATCAGGTCGCGGATGTCGTCTTCGTCGTCGATGATGAGAATATCAAGGGCCATTACTTGTGAACCGCCGCTGCAACGAGCGGCTCCTCCTGTTGGGCGATTTGGACGGCCGGTTCGGCCGCCGCCTCCGCCACTGACGTATTGTTGGGAGCCTGCAAAGGCAGTGTGAAGGTGACGCAGGCGCCGATGCGCCCGGTGGCGTCCGGCTCGGCATCGATCAGTTCGACGATGCCGCCATGCTGTTCGATGATCCTGGCCACGATGGCCAGCCCCAGTCCGGTGCCCTTCTCGCGTGTGGTCATATAGGGCTCGAGCAGGCGCTGGCGGTTTTCCTTGGGCCAGCCCTTGCCGTTGTCCGATACCGAAATGCGCGCATGGTTGCCCTCGATATGGCCTTCAACGGTGATGGCGGGCTGCAGTTCTTCGCTGCGGTCCACTGCCTCGAAAGCCTCGACGGCGTTCTTGATCAGATTGGTCAGGGTCTGGGAGATCAGCCGGTTGTCGCACCAGGCGAGGATCGGCTCCTCGGGCAGGATGGTGGTGATGGTGATCTCGGGCAGGCGCACGCTTTCCAGGAACACGGCCTGGCGCACCGTGTCTGAGAGGTCGGACATTTCCGGCGCCGCCTCGGGCATGCGGGCAAAGGCGGAGAATTCGTCGACCATGCGGCCGATATCGCCCACCTGACGCACGATGGTATTGATGCACTTGTCGAAAATCTCGCGATCGTCCTCGAGCCGGCTGCCATAGCGGCGGCGCAGGCGTTCGGCCGAGAGCTGGATCGGCGTCAGCGGGTTCTTGATCTCATGGGCGATGCGGCGCGCCACATCGGCCCAGGCGCTGGTGCGCTGCGCCGATTCGAGGTCCGTAATGTCGTCAAAGGTCAGCACATAGCCCTTGGACTCGGTGATCGAGCCCTCGCGCGTCAGCTGCACCTGATAGGTCCGTCGATCGGTTTCGTTGCCCAGATGGATCTGGTCGCGCACCTGGCCGCGCCGGGCCGAGCGGGCGCGTTCGAGAATCGGCGCCAGCTGCGGCATGGCTACCTCGATGCGCTCGCCCATCAGCCCGATTTCGTCGCGCTCGAGCATCTCGCAGGCGCGCGCATTGACCAGCGTCACCGTGCCGAAGGGATCAAGCCCGATAATGCCGGCCGACACGCCTTCCACCACGGCTTCGGTGAACTGGCGGCGCTTCTCGTTCATCTCATTGGCGGTGAGCAGGGCTTCGCGCTGATGTTTAAGTTGCTGGGTCATCCGGTTGAAGCCATTGGACAAGTCGCGCAGATCGCCACGGCCCTCCTGTACCGGGACCCGCACGTCCAGATCGCCGCCACGCACGCGGGTGGAGGCAATCATGAGGTTTCTGATCGGGTCGACGAAGCGGTTGGCCAAGGCGATGCCGATCCACAAGGCCGCCAGCAGCAGCACCACGGCCAAGCCGACATACATGATGGTGAAGGTGATCTGGAAGACCAGGCGATTGGAGGCATATTGGCGGTATTCGGTGATGTTCTCGTCGGTCAGCCGCATATATTCGAGCACTTCAGCTTCCACCGGGCGCGCCACGAAGAGAAAAGTGTCGTCATAGCCGCGCAGCTTGATCACCGAACCGACCAGATTGACGCGCCCCGGCGCAATGGCGGCCGGGACGCCCTCCACCAGCCCGGTGGTGATGCCCTCAGGCAGCGCGGGATAGGCCCCCTGCACGGCGATCTGCGCCCGCATCAGCGTTTCGCCATCGGCCTTGACCAGCGAGGTGAAGGGCAGCGAGCGCGTTACCGCCAGGGCGGTGAGGATGCCCTGGAAACGGGAAGGGTCGGTATCGTAGGTGCTGCGGGCCTGCTCCAACTCGGTGGCGGTCCAGATGATGTCGTCGCGCAGCACCTGGGCGTGCTCGAGCATGTAGGAGCGGGCGACGAGGCGCGAACTCTCCACCATGGCCCTGGTGCGTTCGCTGAACCACTGGTCCAGCCCCTGGTTGAGGGCGATGGTGGCCACCACGGCGACGATGGCGGCGGGAATGGCCGCCACCAAAGCAAACATGGTCACCATGCGGATCTGCATGCCGGCGCCGGCCTGCTTGCGCATGCGGGCCTGGAACAGCAGCATGGCCTCGGTCAGCACCAGGGCGATCATCAGCAGGACCAGCAGGCCGGTGACGATCCAGATCACGGTCCACATTGTGGTCGAGGGTTCGATATTGGTGGTGCCCGACAGGATCAGGAAGGAGATCGAGGACATCAGCACCGAGGCGATGACTACGACAAAGCCGAGCACGCGCAGGGGGGTATTGTTGTGCATGCTGAACAGGGGCGTACGCGCAGGCTTGCCCGCATCGCCCGGCTCGCGCATCGGCTCGTCTTCGATCGCTGTTACTTCACTCATCAATGCCGCAAGGCACTCCATTTCCGCCGCAGGCGGGGAGCCTGCCGCAATTCGGCGGACCCTTCAAGACAAATGTTGCCAAAATGTGACAGTCCGGCTCGGCGGCCGCGCCGCGAAAACGCGCCGGTGGCGCGTTTTCAGAGCCGGACGTCCTGAGAGCTGCGCTCGAAGGGTTACCAGCGCCCGGGCTTAAACCACTCTGAGTGCTGGAGTTCAAGCTCAGGGGCAGAAGAAGCAGGATTCACCGGGTCGCGGCCCCGTCCCCCTCGACAATATCCCCACCAACAGGCACATCTTGTACGTCCGTCAGCACAGAGTCCTCCGGTGTCCGCCCCCGCCCCTGCCCGCGTCGAAGCTGCCAGCCTGGCCGGCATGGGTTTGGGTGTCGCCGCCTATTCGCTGTTTGCCCTGCATGACGCCATGGTCAAGGCGGTGGTCTTCACCCTGCCCGCGCCGCAGATTCTGTTTTTCCGCAGCATGGTGATCATCACCATCTGCCTGGCCATCGGCCGCCGCCAGGTCGTGGTCGATCTCTGGCGCTCGAAGAACCGCATGCTGATCCTGGGGCGCGGCCTCATGACCATGTCGGCCTGGGTGATGTATTACAGCGCCGGGCGCCACCTGCAGCTGGCCGAAATGACGACGCTCTATTATCTCGCGCCGGTGCTGACCACGGTGCTGGCGGTGATCTTCCTGCGCGAGCAACTGACGCTGGCGCGGGTCGGGGGCGCGGCGATCGGCTTTTTCGGCATTATCGTGGCCGCCAATCCAAGCGGCTTTGCCATCGGCTGGCCCGTGCTGATGGTGCTGGCCGCGGCGCTGTGCTGGGCAGTGGCCATGATCCTGATGCGCACCATATCGCGCAGCGACCGCACCCTGGTGCAGGTGCTGGCGCAGAACGGCATCCATTTCGTGCTGATGGGGGCAATCTCGCTGCCGTTCTGGCAGGCCATGGGGCCGCGCGAGATCGCCCTCTGCATCGCGGCGGGCCTCGTGGGCGGCATGGGCCAGTTCACCCTGGTCGAAGCGGCCCGTGCCGTGCCGGCCAGCGTGCTGGGCACGGTGGAATATGGCGCGCTGATGTGGAGCTTCGTCTTCGGCTATCTGTTCTGGGGCGAAATGCCGGCACCCACGGTCTATGTGGGCGCCTTCTTCGTGGTGGCCGCCGGGTTGATGCTGGCGCTGAGCGAGCGCCGCCACCGGCGGGAAATCATCGACGCGCCCTAGAGCGTTTTCAGCAAAAGTGGCTCCACTTTTGCGGTTCGAAAACGCGACAAACCAAAGAGCTAGAGCGATTGAGACGTTTCTTAGAAACGGTGAAATGCTCTAGCGGGCGGACCTCAGCTGCGCCGGCTGTGCTTGACGATCTCGATGCTGTGCGTGCGGATCTTCTTGCGCAGGGTATTGCGGTTGAGGCCGAGCAGGTCTGCCGCCTTGATCTGGTTGCCGCCACAGGCATTGAGCGCCATGGCGATCAGGGGCGCTTCGACCTTGTCGATCACCCGCTGGTAGAGGCCCGGTGGCGGCAGGTTGGGCTCATATTCGCGCAATACCTGCCCGACATGGGTTTCAACCGCCATGGACACGTCCACCGGCCCGGTGGAGCCGGTCGAGGACGGCCGCTCGACAATGTTGAGCTCGTTCTGCACGATCTCGGCCGAGATGCTCTCATCGGCATAGAGCGCTGACAGGCGCCGCACCAGGTTTTCCAGCTCACGCACATTGCCCGGCCAGGAATAGGCCTGCATCAGCTTGATGGCTTCGGGCGAGATCGACTTGATCGCCTCGCCTTCGCGCTGCGCCACCTTGAGGAAATGCTGCGCAAGGTCGCCGACATCGTCGATGCGCTCGCGCAGTGGCGGCAGCCGGATCGGCACCACGTTGAGGCGATAGTAGAGATCCTCGCGGAACAGGCCCTGGCGGATCATCTGGCTGAGATCGCGATGGGTAGCGGCGACGATGCGCACATTGGTCTTGATAGAGGATCGACCGCCGACCATGGTATATTCGCCCTCCTGCAGCACGCGCAGCAGGCGGGTCTGGGCATCCATCGGCATGTCGCCGATCTCGTCGAGAAACAGCGTGCCACCCTCGGCCTGCTCGAAGCGGCCGGACGAGCGGGTATTGGCGCCGGTAAAGGCCCCTTTTTCATGCCCGAACAGTTCGGCCTCGATCAGGTCGCGCGGGATGGCGGCCATGTTAATGGCGACGAAAGGCCCGTTGCGGCGCTTGCCGAAGTCATGCAGGGCCCGGGCCACCAGTTCCTTGCCGGTGCCGCTCTCGCCGGTGATCATCACCGTGAGGTCGGTCTGCATCAGCCGCGCCAAAGCCCGGTAGATGTCCTGCATGGCGGTCGAGCGGCCGACCAGCGGCATGGTCTCGCCGGGCTCCTCGGCCTGGCGGTCGGCATTAGTGGGCTTTTTGGCGTCGGCCAGGGCGCGCGCCACCACCGAGAGCACCTCGGTAATGTCGAAGGGCTTGGGCAGGTATTCATAGGCGCCCACTTCAGACGCGCGGATGGCGGTCATGAAGGTATTCTGCGCTGACATCACGATCATGGGCAGCTCGGGACGGAGCTTCTTGATCTTGGGCATGACCTCGAAGGCATTGCCGTCGGGCATGGCCACGTCGGTGATCAGGATATCGCCCTCGCCCCGGCTGACCCAATTCCACATGGTGGAGATATTGCCGGTGGGGCGCACCTCATAGCCGGCGCGGGTCAGGGCCTGGTTGAGCACCATGCGGATAGCCGCATCATCATCGGCGAGCAGGACAACATGGCTCATTGTGCCATTCCCTCTTCTTCTGGAATTTGAAAGACCCCGCTCGCAACGGGAAGGAGTATGCGGAACTTGGTGCGGCCCGGCCGGCTGTCGCAATCGATGACGCCGCCATGGTCGCCGACGATCTTGGCCACCAAAGCCAGGCCCAGGCCCGAGCCGTTCTGCTTGGTGGTGACGAAGGGATCAAACAGGAAAGGCAGGATGTCGGGCGGCACGCCCGGACCATTGTCCTCGATGGTGATTTCGAGCGGCAGCGAAATGCGTTCGGAGACGCCCATCACGGCGATGCGGATGCCCGGCCGGAAGGCGGTCGAGAACTTGATCTCGGGGTTCTGCGTGCGGTCCAGTGATTCCGAGGCGTTCTTGACCAGGTTGAGGAAGACCTGGATCAGCTGGTCGCGGTTGCCATAGACCGGCGGCAGCGACGGATCATATTCTTCGGCAAAGGCGATGCCGCGGGCGACGCCATTGCGCGCCAGCAGCTTCACCCGGTCGAGGATGACGTGGATATTGATGGGTTCGCGCTCCATCGGGCGCTCGTCGCCGAACACCTCCACCCGGTCGATCAGGTGGACGATGCGATCGGTTTCTTCGCGGATCAGCCGGGCCAGCGGCACCTCGTCGCTGGTGACGGTCTGTTCCAGCAGTTGCGCCGCGCCACGAATGCCCGAAAGCGGGTTCTTGATTTCGTGCGCCAGCATGGAGGCCAGGCCCGTGACCGAGCGCGCCGCGCCGCGCGACACCATCTGCCGATCGATCTTGTCGGCCATGGTGCGCTCCTGGATCAGCAGCGCAATACGGCCATCGCTGTCCGAGAGTGGGCTGGCGAAGACATCGGCCACGCGCTCGTCGCCAAAGCGGGAGGAGCCGACCCGGACGCGATATTCGGTCATCGGCGCGCGCCGCAAAGCCACGGTTTCCACCAGGCTGATGATGGGGGAGCCAAAGGCGATCAGGTCATCGAGCTTCTGGCGCACCAGCACGCTCAGCGAGGCGCCGAAAAACGCCTCGGCTGCATAGTTCACGAAGACGATCTGGCGGTCTTCGCCACAGACGATGATCGGCTGCGGCAGCGCCTGCAGCACGGCCGACGAGGCCACTTCCGACACGCCGCGCTTGGCCTGTTCCACACTCATGCTGCCGCTTTCCGGTCATCGGCAAAGATCGAGCGGATCATGCTCAGCACCTCGGCCGGGGTTTCACTGTTGAGGAGCGCCGTGCGTACCGGCTTGTCGAGCGCGATGCCGGCAGCCTCGGCATACCAGCCCAGATGCTTGCGGGCGGCGCGCAGGCCAACGGCAATGCCATATTCGCCCAGCATGTCTTCGTAATGCTCTGTGATCAGCGCCACCAGGGCCGCGCCCTGCGGCGCTGGCGCGGCCACCTGCCCCGCCAGGCCCGCGCCGATCTGGCCGACCCGCCAGGGCTGGCCCTGGGCCCCGCGTCCGAGCATGACGGCGGCGGCGCCCGACAGCAGCAGCGCCTCGCGCGCCGCCGCCAGGTCGGTGATGTCGCCATTGACCACGACGGGCACGTCGACGGCGTCGACCACGGCCCGCACCAGCTCCCAGCGGGCGCTGCCCTTGTAGATTTGCTGGCGCGTGCGGCCGTGCACGGAAATCATCTGCACGCCGGCATCGACCGCCCGACGCGCCATGTCGGCGGCATTGAGACTGTCATCGTCCCAGCCCAGCCGCATCTTGACCGTCACCGGCAGCGGCGTCGCCGCGACCACGGCATCGACCAGCCGCATGGCCTGGTCGGGCACGCGCATCAGCGCCGAACCGGCAAAACCATTGGTCACCCGCTTGGACGGGCAACCGAAATTGATATCGATGATGTCGGCGCCGGCGTCATGCGCCAGCTTGGCGCCACGGGTCATCCACTCGGCCTCGCAGCCGGCCAGCTGCACCATGTGTGGCAGGCGCGCGGGCTTGCCCAGGCGGCGGGTCATTTCCTTGTTGCCGGTCGCCAGGGCGTTGCTGGCGATCATCTCGGACACCACCATGCCGGCGCCGTGCCGTTCGGCCTGCTTGCGGAAGGCCAGGTCGGTAATGCCGGCCATCGGGGCGAGAAAGGCACTGTTGTGCGCCAGATGGCTTCCGATGCTTAACTTGCAGGCACCTTCAGACACAAAACTGCCCCAGAAATGGTCAACGACAAAAATATGCCCGCACAATAGTCAAAAGCGCTTCGTGCGCAATCCCCTTTATAGGCATAGTGCGCGTTCGGCAGCCCTGCACTTGCCGCATAAGTAAGCCAGCGCTAGACCAGCTTTATGTGACTGTTTCTTGTCCGAGTACGCCGCTCCATGAATGAAAAATCCATTGCCGTGATCATCGTGGCGGCCGGCAAGGGAGAGCGCGCCAACCCGGACACGACGGCAGATCCCAAGCAATATCGCCCGATCGGCGGCGTGCCGGTGCTCAGCCGCACCATTGGCGCCTTCCTGTCCCATCCCCAGGTCACTTCCGTGCTGACCGTCATTCACGCCGACCATGCCGAACGCTTTGCCGCGCTTGGTCTGTCCGATGCGCGGCTGCTGCCGCCCGTCACCGGCGGCAGCGACCGGCAGGCTTCGGTGCTGGCGGGGCTGCAGGCCCTGGCGCCGCAGCGACCCGACCTGGTGCTGATCCAGGACGCGGCACGGCCCTTTGCTTCGCCAGAGGTGATCGACAATGTCATTGCCGCGCTTGAACAGCATGATGGCGCCCTGCCCGTGGCAGCGGTCACCGATACGATCAAGCGCTCGCTCGATGGCCAGCGGGTCGCGACGACCGAGGATCGCAGCCAGCTGTTTGCCGCGCAGACGCCGCAGGGCTTTCGCTTCGGCCAGGTGTTCTCGGCCCATATGCGCGCCTCAACCATCCGCCGGCAGTTCACCGACGATGCCGAGATCGCCGAATGGGCGGGGCTGCGCGTCGCCATGGTTGGCGGGCACCGCGACAATATCAAGATCACCCATCCCGAGGATTTCGCCCGGGCCGAACGCCTGCTGGCTGGAGACGTGACCATGGAAACCCGCATCGGCACCGGCTTTGATGTCCATTCCTTCGAGCCGGGCGACCATGTCTGGCTGGGCGGCGTGCGCATTCCCTATAAATTCAAGCTCAATGGCCATTCCGATTCCGACGTCGCCCTGCATGCGCTGACCGACGCGCTCTATGGCGCCATCGGCGCCGGCGATATCGGCGTGCATTTCCCGCCCAGCGACATGCAGTGGAAAGGCGCCGCCTCTCCCCTCTTTCTCAAGCATGCCGGCGATCTGGTCGCCCAGGCCGGTGGCCGCATCGTCAATCTGGACGTGACAATCGTCTGCGAAGGACCCAAGATTGCCCCGCACGTGCCGGCAATGCGGGGGATCATTGCGCAGACACTGGGCATTGCGCCTGCCCGCATCGCGGTCAAGGCGACGACAAGTGAGAAGCTCGGCTTTACCGGGCGCGAGGAGGGTATTGTGGCCATGGCGAGTGCAAGCATCGAAGTGCCGAGGGTCGATTGATGGCCCCTAAACCGACGACTACAGACCAAACCGATCCCGCCCAGCAGGTGATCACCCTGCTCAGCGCGGCCGGCAAGACCATCGTCACCGCCGAAAGCTGCACCGGCGGCCTGATCGCCGCGGCGCTGACCGACATTCCCGGCTCATCAAGCGCGTTTTTCGGCGGCTATGTCACCTATGCCAATGAGGCCAAGTCGCGCATGATCCATGTGCAGGCGCGCCTGATCCGCGACTATGGTGCGGTCAGCAACCAGGTGGCCCGGGCCATGGCCGACGGCGCCCGCAACACCGCCCATGCCGATTACGCCGTGGCGGTAACCGGCATTGCCGGCCCTGACGGCGGAACGGACAAGAAGCCCGTCGGGCTGGTCTATGTGGCGGTCTCGACCGAACTGGCTACCGTGGTCATCGAGCATCAGTTCGGCGATCTGGGCCGGGCGGAGATCCGCCAGGCCAGCGTCAAGGCGGCACTTGATCTGGTGCTGCAGGTGCTGGCCAGCGCCTAGCCAAACCTGCGGTCGGCCTCGTCGCTGAAGGCTTGCATGATCTCTTCCTGCTTGGCGGCAAAGGCCGGCTCGGCAATGGCGGCAACGAAGGGATTGGAGATCTTGAAGTCGATCTCGAAGCGGACCCGCGTGCCCATGCCCTCGGGCTCGAAGCGCCAGAGGCTGTCTAGATAGGCAAAGGGGCCGTCCACGGCCTTGGCCGCGATGGTCAGCGCCGCTGCGTCGGCGGTCACCCGGCTGGTATAGGCCTGGGTGATCGGGCCGAAGCTCAGCGTCATCCTGGCCAGCTGCGTCCTGCCATCGGCGGCCGGATCGGGCCGGACCTCCATGGCCCGGCAATTGGCGATAAAGCGCGGATAATCCTCGAGATCGGCGACGATCTCGAACATGCGCTGCGGCAGATGCGGCACGTGCCGCTCAAAGAAACGTTTCATCAGTGACCGAGCTTTGCCATCCGGGCCGCCTTGAGAGCAGCGAAATCCTCGCCGGCATGGTGCGACGAGCGCGTCAGCGGGCTCGACGACACCAGCGAGAAGCCCTTGGCCGTGGCGACGGTGGCATAGGACTTGAATTCGTCTGGCGTGACGAAGCTGATCAGGGGCGTGTGCTTCTTGGTCGGCTGCAGATACTGGCCGATGGTGAGGAAGTCGACGTCGGCGGTGCGCAGGTCGTCCATCAGCGCCAGCACTTCGTTGCGCTCCTCGCCCAGGCCCACCATGATGCCCGACTTGGTGAACATGGTGGGGTCGAGTTCCTTGACCCGCTGCAGCAGCCGGATCGAATGGAAGTAACGGGCGCCGGGGCGCACCTTGAGATATTTCGACGGCACGGTTTCGAGGTTGTGATTGAACACGTCCGGCTTGGCGGCCACGACGATCTCCAGGGCCCCCTCCTTGCGCAGGAAGTCGGGCGTCAGGATTTCGATCGTGGTGCGCGGGTTGCGCGCCCTTATGGCCAGGATCACGTCGGCAAAGTGCTGCGCCCCACCATCGGCCAGGTCGTCGCGGTCGACCGAGGTGATCACCACATGCTGCAGGCCGAGCTTTTGCACGGCCAAAGCGACATTTTCGGGCTCGCGCGGATCGAGCGGCCCGGGCATGCCGGTGCGCACATTGCAGAAGGCGCAGGCGCGGGTGCAGATCTCGCCCATGATCATCATGGTGGCGTGCTTCTTGCTCCAGCATTCCCCGATATTGGGGCAGCCGGCTTCCTCGCAGACCGTCACCAGGCCGTGCTCGCGCACGATGGCCTGGGTTTCCTTGTAGACCGGCGAGCCCGGCGCGCGGACGCGGATCCAGTCGGGCTTGCGCAGCACGACGCTGTCGGGCCGGTTGGCCTTTTCAGGGTGCCGCGGCTTGAGCGCGGAATTGTCTATGAGCGTAACCACTTTAGGTCCTGACTGGGCAGTGTGCCCGTTATATCGCTCCCGAGGGACGCCAGTTCAACCCGGTCTTTTTGCTTAAGGCGCCGTCGTCTATTGCATGATCTCGGCGATTTCGACCCAGTCGCCGCCGCGCGAGGCCGAGAGAATGGTCGCCTGCACCAGCGCCAGCGAATGCAGGTTATCCGCGCCCGAGCTGAAGCGGGCCGGAACCGTGCCGGTCTCGATCACCTTGGCGATGGCGCCCAGCGTGCCCCGGCGGTCGGCCAGCTCGATCGGCGCGAGATCGGTCGGCACCAGCGCCTGGTCGCGCTCGCGCAGCGCCAGCCGGTCCGGCCCGGCCACGCCCATGAAATGGTCGCGCGAGCTCCAGATGATCTCGCCTTCCGAGCAGTCCATGGTCCATTCGCCGGCCCAGGGCGTGACCGGCCCGCTGCTCATCCAGGAGCCGCGATAGGAGACGATGGTGCCCTTTTCGAATTCCAGCGTCGCCACCCCGATGGGGTGGAAGTTGAACGGGCTGCCCACCGGATTCCAGGTGCGGCAGGAGACGCGCTTGGGCTCGTCGCCCAGCACCATGCGCATCAGGTCGAAATGGTGGATCGACATATCCGCCAGCAGCGGATCGGGCATGTCCCAATAGCGATAGCCCTGGCTGGGCGCATGGCGACGAAAATCGATCGACACCAGGTTGACCGGGCCGAACTTGCCGGCCCCGACCAGTTCGGCGGCGGCGATCGGCGCCGGCTGGAAGCGATAGTTCTGGCTGACCATCAGCACCCTGCCCCGTTCCCGCGCCAGAGCCACCAGTTCCTTGGCCTGAGCAATGGTCGAGGCAAAGGGTTTTTCGACGATGACATTGAGCCCCAGCTCAAGGCACTGCTTGACCACCGGGTAATGCGCCTCGGTGCGCAGGGTGCAGATTGCCAGGTCCGGCTCGACGGCCTGCAGCGCCGCGTCCAGGCTCAAAAAGCACTTGGACTCGGCAATGCCGAGCTCGGCCTGCACCCGTGCCAGCGCCTCGGGATTGGAATCCACATAGCCCACCATCTCAACAGTGGGAACATTGGGGATAACTTCCTTGGTCCAGCTGAATCCCCAGTGTCCCAGCCCAACCTGAATAGCTTTGACCATGTGGATAACTCCTTGAAAACCTGTGGAAGCAGTGTGGATAAACCGGCGATTACATGTTCAGCGCGCGGCCATAGGCGTCCAGCACGCTTTCCTTCATCGTCTCGCTGAGCGTGGGATGCGGGAAAATGGTGTGCATCAGCTCTTCCTCGGTGGTTTCGAGGTTCATGGCGATGACAAAGCCCTGGATCAGCTCGGTGACTTCCGCGCCCACCATGTGTGCGCCGAGCAGTTCGCCGGTCTTGGCATCGAAAATGGTCTTGACCAGCCCGTCGGGCTCGCCAAGGGCGATGGCCTTGCCATTGCCGATGAAGGGGAAGCGGCCGACCTTGATCTCGCGGCCGGTCTCCTTGGCCTTGGCCTCGGTCAGGCCGACGCTGGCCACCTGCGGCTCGCAATAGGTGCAGCCTGGCACCAAAAGCTTGTTGAGCCCATGCACCTTCATGCCGGCAATCTTTTCGACCGTGATCACCGCCTCATGCTCGGCCTTGTGCGCCAGCATGGGTGGGCCGGCGACGTCGCCAATAGCCCAGATGCCGGCGACATTGGTCGCGCCATAACCATCGATGACAATGGCGCCGCGCTCGGTTTTGACGCCGACATTTTCGAGGCCGATGCCCTCGATATTGCACATCACCCCGACAGCCGAGATCAGCTTGTCACCGGCGATCTGCTGCTTGCTGCCATCCTTGAGCACGACATGGGCCACGACGCCGGCGCCTGACTTGTCGACCTTTTCCACCTTGGTGTCGGTGAGGATCTTGATGCCGCGCTTTTCGAGGCGCTTGCGCGCCAAGGCGGAAATCTCGGCATCTTCCACCGGCATGATCTGCGGCAGCAGCTCGATCACGGTCACTTCCGCGCCCATGGAGCTGTAGAAGGAGGCGAACTCGACGCCGATGGCGCCCGAGCCCATGACGACCAGGCTCTTGGGCATTTCGGCGGGCTTCATCGCCTCGAAATAGGTCCAGATCTTGTCGCCATCCGGCTCGATGCCGGGCAGCACGCGTGGCCGCGCGCCGGTAGCGATGATGATGTTCTTGGCCTTGTAGGTGCCCTCGCCCAGCGCATTCTTGGGGGGCGGCACCTGCGGCTGCACGATGGCCTTCTTGGTCGGCGCGACAGTGACTTCACCGGGCTTGGTGATGACGGCCTCGCCCCAAATGATGTCGACCTTGTTCTTCTTCATCAGGAACTGCACGCCGTTGTTCATCTGCGCCGCTATGGCGCGTGAACGTTTGACCACGCCGTCGATGTCGAAGCCGAACTTTTCCGCCGTCAGGCCATAGTCCTTGGCATGGGTCATGTGGCCATAGACTTCGGCCGAACGCAGCAGCGCCTTGGTCGGGATGCAGCCCCAGTTCGAGCAAATGCCAGCCATGTGCTCGCGCTCGATAATGCCCACTTTCATGCCCAGCTGCGCGCCACGAATGGCGGCAATATAGCCGCCGGGACCGGCGCCGATAACGAGAAGATCGTATTGGTCAGCCATTTGGGCCTCCAGAAAAGTCGCGGGAATGATTGGTTGGCTGGGTCAAAGGCCCAGCATGGATGTGACGACGGGTACCAGGGCAACCCCGATGGCCCGCGTGTTCTTGGCGTCGAGGTGCACGCCGTCTTCCGGATCGGCCTGGGCCACGGTGGAGGCGTCAAAGAAGCCGGTATCCCACTCTTCGGCGCGACGGGCATAGTGGGCGGCAAACTGGCTCGATTGCTCAAGGCCATGGGCCAGGCCGCCAAAGTGACCCATCATGTCGGCATTTTCGCTCTGGCAGAGCAGCGGCGGGGCGATCAGCAGGATTTTCGGCGCCGTTTCGTCCTTGCCGGCATAGTGGCCGCGGATGATCTGCACCAGGCGGCGCATGCCGAATGAGGCTTCCAGCGCCGAGCCGCAGATGGCCGGCTTGATGTCATTGGTGCCCAGCATGATGATGACGAGGTCGAGCGGGCTGTGGCTTTCGAGCAGCGTGGGCAGGATGCGGGCGCCATTGCGGTCGGCATTGGCGTACCAGTCGTCCGACACCGTGGTGCGCCCGCCCAGCCCCTCGGCAATCACCCGGACCTTGCCGGCCAGCCCGGCTTCGAGCACGCTCGGCCAGCGGTCCGCATAGGCATGGCGCGCACCGCCGGTCGGATTGGCCCCAAAGGTCAGACTGTCGCCATAGGCCAGAATGGTTTTCATGGAGCCAGGCCCTCCTAGGCCAGCATCATCACGGGATTTTCGATCAGCCCCTTGAACACGCCGAGCACTTCGGCGCCCAGGGCACCGTCGACGGCACGGTGATCGCAGCTCAGCGTCACGGTCATGAACTGACCGATCTTGATCTCGCCCTTGTCGGCAAAGACGCGTTCTTCACCCACGCCCACGGCCAGGATCGTGCCATGCGGCGGGTTGATGACGGCCGAAAAGCTGGTAATGCCGAACATGCCCAGATTGGAGACCGAGGAGGCCCCGCCCTGATATTCATGCGGGGCGAGCTTCTTGGACTTGGCGCGCGTCGCCAGATCCTTCACCGTCTCGGAAATCTCGCGCAGGGTCAGCGTGTCGCAGCCCTTGACCACCGGGGTGAAGAGGCCACCCGGTACCGCCACGGCGACCGCCACGTCACTGCGCTTGTGATACAAAATGCTGTCGCCGGCCCAGGTGGCATTGGCCAGCGGCACGCGCTGCAGGGCCACGGCCCAGGCCTTCATGACGAAATCATTGACCGAAAGCTTGTAGCCCGGCTTGCCGTCCTTGCCCTTGGGCGCGGCGGCATTGATCTGCTCGCGCGCCGCCATCAGGGCGTCGATGCGGCAGTCCAGGTTGAGATAGAAGTGCGGCACCGTCTGCTTGGATTCGGTGAGGCGTGCGGCCACGACCTTGCGCATGCCGTCGTTCGGCACGAGCTCGTATGTGCCTTCTTCATAGAGCGCCAGGACCTGGGCCTTGGTCATGCCGGTGGCGGCAGCGCCACCCGATGCCGGAGCACTGGCGGTGGCCGTTGCAGCGGCCTTGAGCGGGGTTGCGCCCGACTTGGCAGCGACCACGTCGGACTTGACGACGCGGCCCTTGGGACCAGTGCCCGAAATGGCGGCAACATCAATGCCGGCATCCTTGGCCATGCGGCGGGCCAGCGGCGATGCGAAGACCTTGCCACCAGCGGCCTTTGGCGCAGGCGCCGCATCAGCCGGCTTGGCCGGTGCCGGGTCGGCCTTGGCCGTGGGCGCCGTCTGCGTTGCTGCGTTGGCTTCCTTGATGGCGCCGGCATCAGCCTTGGCTGGCTCGGCCGCATTTGGCGCTTCGGCCTTGGGGGCCGCTTCTGCCTTTGGCGCAGCCATGTCGCCGGCGCTTTCGCCGTCCTGCAGCAGGACCGCAATCACCGCGTTGACCTTCACATTGTCGGTGCCTTCGGGCACCACGATCTTGCCGATCTTGCCCTCGTCGACGGCCTCGACTTCCATCGTGGCCTTGTCGGTTTCGATCTCGGCGATCACGTCGCCGGAGGAGACGGTGTCGCCCTCCTTGACGTGCCACTTGGCAAGCTTGCCCTCTTCCATCGTCGGAGAGAGCGCCGGCATGGTGATATCAATTGGCATCCCGGTTCTCCTTACGAGCGATAGGTCACAGCATTGACCGCCGCAATCACGTCATCGACATGCGGCAAAGCCAGCTTTTCGAGGTTTGCCGCATAGGGCATGGGCACGTCCTTGCCGGTCACGCGCATGACCGGCGCATCGAGATAGTCGAAGGCCTGTTCCATGACGCGGGCCGAGAGCTCGGCACCGATGCCGCCCTGCGGCCAGCCTTCTTCCACCGTGACGAGGCGACCGGTCTTCTTGACCGATTCGATGACGGTATCGCTGTCGAGTGGCCGCAATGTGCGCAGGTCGATCAGTTCGACATCGACGCCCGCCGCCACCAGCTTTTCGGTGGCCTGGGTGGCGTAGCGCATGCCCATGGAGAACGAGACGATCGTCACGTCGGCGCCCTTGCGGGCGATGCGGGCCTTGCCGATGGGCAGCAGGAAATCGTCCATCTTGGGGACGAGGCCGGTCGAGCCGTAGAGGATTTCGTTCTCGAGGAAGATGACCGGGTTGGGCGAGCGGATGGCGGCCTTGAGCAGGCCCTTGGCATCGGCCGCGCTATAGGGCGCGATCACCGTCAGGCCGGGAATGTGGCTGTACCAGGCCGAATAGTCCTGGCTGTGCTGGGCGCCGACGCGCGAGGCCACGCCATTGGGGCCGCGGAACACCATGGGCGCCGTCACCTGGCCGCCCGACATATAGAGCTGCTTGGCCGCCGAGTTGATGATCTGGTCGATCGCCTGCATGGCAAAGTTCCAGGTCATGAATTCCACGATCGGCTTGAGGCCGGCAAAGGCGGCGCCGACCGCCAGGCCGGCAAAGCCGTGCTCGGTGATCGGGGTATCGATGATGCGCTCGGGCCCGAATTCCTGCAGCAGGTTCTGGGTGATCTTGTAGGCGCCTTGATATTCAGCGACTTCCTCGCCGATGACGAAGACGTCTTTGTCGCGGCGCAGCTCTTCGGCCATGGCCTCGTTGAGCGCCTGGCGCACGGTCATCTCGACCATTTCGACGCCGGCGGGCAGGTCGGGATCGTCCTGCGCCATGAATTTGGGGGCTTCGGCAGCAGGCGCCTTGGCCTCAGCTGGTACGGTTGCAGCAGCAGGCGCCTCGGCGACGGGCGCTGCGCTCGTGGTCTGCTCGGCTACCTTGGGCGCGGTCTCGCCGGCGGTTTCGCCCTCCGCCAGCACCATGGCGATCGGCGTGTTGACCTTGACGCCCTCGGAGCCCTCGGCCACCAGCAGTTCGGTGACCAAGCCCTCGTCGACCGACTCGACTTCCATGGTCGCCTTGTCGGTCTCGATCTCGGCGAGCACATCACCGGACTTGACGGTATCGCCGACCTTGACGAGCCACTTGGAGAGTTTCCCCTCTTCCATGGTCGGCGACAAAGCGGGCATCAGGATTTGAGGCATATCAGCTCTCCACAAGAGGGGCGCCGGGCATAGCCACACGGCGAAGATGGGCATTGAAGGCAAGGCCGGCTGGCGCGCCGGCCGGATTGACGAGCAGCCCGGAGGTCACCGGTGCCGGTGGCATGGCGGCCTGGTTGACCGCCCAGCCGCTGAGAATGACGCCCAGCACGATGAAGACGAGAAAGGCGATGGCCGCCCGCTGGTAGATCTGGACATGCTGTGCCGCCGCCGGACCGGCCTTGGCCGCGAGCCGGTGGAATTTCCACCAGCCCAGCAGCATGAAGGGGCCCAGCTCTTCGCGGGCCGGCGCCAGTCGCACCATCCTGACGGCCTGCATCACCGCCACGACCAGTGACAGCAGGGCAAAACCGGCAATGACCCCAAGCAACATGCTCATTGTTGAGCCTCTCAGGCGCTGATGGTGATGTCAGTCCACAGCTCGGCGGGATCGGGCTCGGGCGCATTGGTGGCAAAGTCCGCCGCCTCGGTGACGATGGCGCGGATCTCGTTCTCGATGGCCTTGAGCTGCTCCTCGGTCTGGGCGCCGGATTCCAGCAGCCGTGCCTTGACCTGTTCGATCGGGTCGCGTTCCTGGCGGTACTTGGTCACTTCATCCTTGCTGCGATACTTGGCAGGGTCGGACATGGAGTGACCGCGATAGCGGTAGGTCAGCATTTCGAGGATGTAAGGCCCCTTGCCCGACCGGGCATGCTCGATGGCGCGCTGGGCGGCATCATGGACCATGCGCACATCCATGCCGTCGACCTGTTCGCCGGGAATGTCGAACGAAGCGCCGCGCATCGAAAAATCAGTGGTCGCCGAGGCACGTTCGGTCGAGGTGCCCATGGCGTATTTGTTGTTTTCGATGATGAACACAACCGGCAGCTTCCACAGCTTGGCCATGTTGAAGCTCTCATAGACCTGGCCCTGATTGGCCGCGCCATCGCCGAAATAGGCCAGGGATACCGAGCCATCGCCGCGATATTTGGAGGCAAAGGCCAGGCCATTGCCCAGCGATACCTGGGCGCCGACAATGCCGTTGCCGCCGTAGAAACGATGCTCATTGGAGAACATGTGCATCGAGCCGCCCTTGCCGCGCGACAGGCCGGATTCGCGCCCGGTCAACTCGGCCATGACACCCTTGGGGTCAAGGCCCATGACGAGCATGTGGCCATGGTCGCGATAGCCGGTAATCTGGGCATCCTTGCCCTTTTCGCTGGCCATGGTGACGCCGGTGACCACGGCCTCCTGGCCGATATAGAGGTGGCAGAAGCCGCCGATCAGGCCCATGCCATACATCTGGCCGGCCTTTTCCTCGAAACGCCGGATCAGCAGCATTTCACGATAGGCCTCGAGCTCCTGCTCGGGGGTGAATTCGGGGATATTGGATTGCGTCTTGGCCTGGGTGGCCACAGCTTTACGCGCCATAGAGAACGCTCCGCATCGGATTGGATTTGCCGCTTCGGCCGGTTTGGCCACAGTCCGTAACATAACCCGAGCGGATGGCGAAAAGCAATGCTCATTCAAACGAGCCAATCAGCGTTAAAGCGTTGAATCCGCTTCAATAATCGCTGTTAACTCGTCTGTGGTTAATTCCTGGAATTTACTGGAAATAGGTTCACCGGTCGTCTTGTCGACCATGACGATGATGTCGTCGGCATTGGCCATGTTCAGCAAGGCCCGGGCCCGTTCGGTGACGATGTCGGGGTCGAGGCGCCGCGGATCCATCAGCGTCGCCCGATGCTGGTAGTCATCGATCTCGGCCTGCAGCGCCGCCGACTTGGCCTTGAGCTGGTCAATGTCGAGCAGGATCTGCGTGCGGTTCTCCATGCCGAACTGGCCACCAATCGCCGAGAATCCCAGATAGAACTGGAAGCCAAGCAGCGCGACGGTCAATGCGAGGGGGCGCCAGATGGCAGGGCGTTTGAGACGGGTAGTGGGCATATGAGGGCAAACCGGAACTTGACCATTCCATTGTGCCCGAAAGGACTTAACGCGGGGTTGCGATACGCTGCCGGCAGCGCCTCAGCGAGGACGCCCCCTAGCGGACCTCACCCTTCCAACAGCGAATACAAGCCGATACCCAAGGCAATCAAACTGGCCCAAGTGGCTGCTGCCAGAATGATTATAGTCAATAGCCGGTGTCTGCGAAGCCAGTCCGTCGCCGGCTTGGGATAGCCCCAAGCCTCAATGCGCTTCAATAGATTTTCCAGAAGTGGATTCCTTGCGGTTCTATTTTGGCTTTTGTTCACTAGGGGCGTGTTTGCCGCTCAAGTCAAACCGGAATGGCCTCATCAATTGGGATAGGCCGGCAGAGGGGCACGGTTGCTGGCTCTGGCCAGAGTGGTCCCTTCTGGTAGTCGATATCCATGGGACGCTCAATCTCGGTGAGCCCGGGGCATGTTCACAAAAACGGCATGCCATCACGGCTTTTCAGAGCGTCGCCCCGGCCATGTTCGGTGGGGCCCGGTTCGCTGAGCTGCGCTTCTGGCGCCTAAGCGGCAGCCACAGAATCATCCCCACCCAGGAGAAGCCACAGCTGCGTGGCGACAAAATGTAGTCCCATACCGATGACGACAACGCCGACCCAGCTCAACAGTGCCAGAATGGAAATTACCAGGAGACGGCGGTTGCGCAGCCAATCAATCGCGGCAGCGGGATAACCGCATGCCTCGAGTCTTCTATAAATTGCTTCCAACCAGAATCCTCCATTCCTTAATATAGGCTGGGGAGGAATTTGAAAGGAAGCCGCGCCTATGAATTGTTACCTATATGGTTACGCCCCATGTGTTTAGGTCAGAACGCCTCGTAATCAAGCTCCATGAAGCGGGTGACTTCCGGCACCCAGCGCTCAGCGACAAAACCGGCATGGAGCGGATGGTCATTGTAGGCGGCATAGGCGGCAGCATCGGCAAAGCGCATCGAAAAGCCGAAGGCGAAGTCGGTCTTGGGACTGACCTGGCGGCGCTGCTCGAAGTCCTGCACGCCCGGAATGTCGGCCAGCACCAGGGCAGCGCGCAGAAAGTCCCCCTCCTCCGGCGATCCCGGCGCGTGCTTGAGCGTGAAGACCACGCTGTGGATGATCATGCCTCCGTCCCCATCGCCTCGGTTGCCGCAATGGCGGCCATGTTGACAATGCCGCGGCTGGTGGTGGAGGGCGCCAGGATATGGGCCGGTGAGCTGGTGCCCATCAGAATGGGGCCAACGGAAAGCGCGTTGTTCATTTCCTTGAGCAGCGTCATGGACAGGTTCGCCGCGTCCAGATTGGGGAACAGCAGCAGGTTGGCCTCTCCGCCCAGCACCGAGTCGGGCACATAGCGCTCTCGCAGTTCCTGGTTAAGGGCCAGGTCGCCCTGCATTTCGCCCTCGACGATCATCTCGGGCGCGATCAGCTTGAGCTTCTGGTAGACCTCGCGCATCTTGTAGGCGCTGTCGCCGTCACGCGAGCCGAAGTTTGAATAACTCAGCAGCGCGACCTTGGCCTCGATATTGAAGCGCTTGAGATGGTTGCGCGCCTGCAGCGCGATGCCGACGATCTCGTCGGGCGAGGGATCGATATTGACATAGGTATCGGCCAGGAAGAAGGCGCCGCGCGGCATCAGCAGCAGCGACAGCGCCGACACATCGGCCACGCCGTCCTGCAGCCCGATCACCGAGCGGATGTCGCGCACATGGCGGATGAACCGCCCCTGCAGCCCGCAGATCAGCGCATCGGCCTCGCCGCGGCGCACGGCCAGCGCGCCGATGACCGTGGTATTGGTGCGCACCACCTGCCGCGCCGTATCGGGGGTCACGCCGTCGCGCCCGACCAGGGAATGGAACAGGCTGACATAGTCGCGATAGCGCGGATCATCCTCGGGGTTGATCACCTCGAAGTCGATGCCGGGGCGCAGGCTGAGGCCGAAGCGCTCGATGCGCGCCTCGATGACCGAGGGACGGCCAATCAGGATGGGCCGGGCAATGCGCTCCTCGAGCAGCACCTGGGTGGCGCGCAGCACGCGCTCGTCCTCGCCATCGGCAAAGGCGATGCGCTTGTTCTGACCCTGGCTGCGGTCGATGATCGGCTTCATGACGAGGCCTGAGCGGAAGACGAAGCGGTTGAGCCCGTCCATGTAGGCCGGCCAGTCGGTGATCGGGTTCTTGGCCACGCCCGATTCCATGGCCGCCCGGGCCACGGCCGGCGCGATGCGCAGGATCAGCCGCTGGTCGAACGGGTTGGGAATGATGTGGTCGGGCCCAAACACGGCTGGCGCACCGGAGGGCGAGACCTCCAGGCCGGGTTCATGGGCCAGCTTGGCAATGGCCCGCACCGCCGCCAGCTTCATTTCCTCATTGATCGTCGTGGCGCCGACATCGAGCGCACCACGGAAGATGAAGGGGAAGCACAGGACATTGTTGACCTGGTTGGGGAAGTCCGAGCGGCCCGTGCACACCATGGCGTCCGGCCGCGTGGCCTTGGCCAGTTCGGGCAGGATTTCCGGGTTGGGATTGGCCAGCGCCAGCACCAGTGGCTTGGGCGCCATCTTGGCCAGCATTTCGGGCTTGAGCGCGCCGGCGGCCGACAGGCCGAGGAAAATGTCGGCGCCCTTGATGACTTCGGCTAGCGTGGTGGCGTCGCTGACGCGGCGGAACTGGCCGCGCCACTTGTCATTGATGTCATTGCGCTTGTGGGTAACCAGGCCATCCTTGTCGGCGACCCAGATGTTTTCATATTTGGCGCCCAGCGCCACCAGCACGTTGAGGCAGGCAATGGCCGCAGCCCCTGCCCCGGAGGCGCAGATCTTGACGTCCTCGATCTTCTTGCCCTTGAGCTCGAGCCCGTTGAGCACGGCAGCGCCGACAATGATGGCGGTGCCATGCTGGTCGTCATGGAACACAGGAATGGGCATGCGTTCGCGCAGCGTTTCCTCGATCTCGAAACAGTCGGGGGCGCGGATGTCTTCGAGGTTGATGCCACCAAAGGTCGGCCAGAGCGGCGCCACGGCATCGATGAATTTCTGCGGGTCGGTTTCGTCGATTTCGAGATCGAATACGTCGATGCCGGCGAACTTCTTGAACAGGACGGCCTTGCCCTCCATCACCGGCTTGGAGGCCAGCGCGCCGATATTGCCCAGGCCGAGCACGGCCGTGCCATTGGAGATCACCCCGACAAGGTTCTGGCGCGAGGTATAGCGCGACACCGTCTCGGGATTGGCGGCGATTTCTTCGCAGGGTGCAGCGACGCCAGGCGAATAGGCCAGCGCCAGATCGCGCTGGTTGCCCAGCGGCTTGGTCGCCTGGATCTCGAGTTTGCCGGGCTTGGGGAACTCGTGGAAATGCAGCGCGGCGTCGCGCAGGGCCTTCCGCTGTTCATTGACGTCAGTGGACACCTGGTTCTCCTCTGCAGCACGCGCTCGCCAAGAGCCAATGCACCGGTATGGGTCCGCGTTCGTGCCACCAAATGCCAGCGTTGAAAAGGGGCTAATGCCCTCGCGTCATACAACTAAGGTCGCACGGCTAGGCAGCGCTGGCGACAACCGCAGCAATCGTGGTCGGCTCGGCCTGATTGGCGTGCAGGGCCAGGGCCAGCTCCTTGAAGGCACTATGCTTGAGCGCGGGGGCAAAGATGAAGCCCTGCGCCTGTACGACGCCCCGCGCCCGCAGATAAAGCGCCTGAGTCTCGGTCTCGACGCCCTCGGCAACGATCTCGCAATCGAGATCCTTGGCCATGGCGATCAGCCCGTCCAGCACCGGCACCTGGGTGGTGCCCGGCTTGATCATGTCGACGAAAATCCGGTCGATCTTGATGATGTCGATGCCCAGAGTGCCCAGATAGGCCAGGTTGGAATGGCCGGTGCCGGCGTCGTCCATGGCCAGGCGACAGCCCAGCGCATGCAGGCCGGCGATCACGCTATTGGCCACGGCCGAATTGCCCATCGGGTGCCGCTCGGTGATTTCAAACACCAGCTGGCGGAAATTGACCGGCGAGCCGCCAAAGATGGCCTGCACGTCCTCGACGATGCTGTCGTCGCGGAAATGCCCCTCGAACAGGTTGATGGCCACCTTCATCTCGGGCATCAGCAGGCACAGGTCGCTGAGGTCGAACTTGACCTGCTGCATCAGCGACAGTGTCATCGGGATGGCCAGGCCGGTCACCTCGGCATAGTCGATGAAGGCGCCGGGCGGCACGAGCTCGCCATTCTTCTTTTCCCAGCGGCACAGCACCTCGCAGCCCACCAGTTCGCCGGTGCGCAGGTTGATGATGGGCTGGTAATAAGGCTTGATCTCGCCGCGCGCGATGCCGCGCTCCAGATCGAAGGCCGGCACGCGGGAGCGCCGCACATAGTTCAACGCCAGCACCAGGAAGGCCGCGCTCATGAGGCACGCCACGATGGTGAAGCTGACATCTAGGTCGGCATAGCCCGAGCGCGCCACGGCGAAGGGCATGGCATATTCGACCTTGAGCGGCAGTTCGCCGGCAAAGGCCTGGCCATAGACGAATTCGGTCGACTCGGCGCGCCGGTCGAAGCTGGCGGCGTCGCCAATGGTCATGATCGAGGTGCCGTCGGTGAGCGAGACGCGCAGCATGGAGCCGGCGGCAATGCCTTCGGCCAGCGTGCCCTTGGTCTGGCCGAGGATCGGCACGAAGGCCGACACCCGCCGCAGGTCGCCAAAGGCCTGGGTAATCTTGAGCGCCGGCATGTCCATGTCGCCGAACTGCACCAGGGTGATGGTTTCGATATGGCCGGGCACCGGCAGTTCGCGCGACAGCGGCGAATAGGTGACGTTGCGGCCGAACGCGTCGCAATATTGAACGCCGTCGGCATTCTCGACCAGCACCTGCTTGAGGTTGAGGCTCGACTCGATGGCCACCTGCACATTGGCAACGAAAGTGGGCGTGCACAGCGAGGGACTGTCGGCCAAGATACGCCGCAAGTCGGCTATGGCATCATTGGAGCCGATGGAGATCTGCGAGGTAATGGTTCTGACGTATTGCTGAGAAATGTCTTGTTCACGGACCCGGATATAGGCGTCGAGCAGATAATCCACCGCCACGATGGGGACGAACGCCAGAATGGCGCCCAGCAACATCAGGATATTGGAGTATCGGGTCTTCAATGGACGAATCCGAAACGGCGAACGACACCATCATCGGTAGCAACCAGCCTTTAACGGATCATTAACGCTGGTTAACATTGATCAACCATCCTCCTCAGGCCCATAAAAAAACGGCCCCTGTTGCCAGGGGCCGCTGCGGATCGCCGTCGATGACGGGCTACTTCTTATCCTGCACGTTCAGCCGGATGCTCAGCTCGCGCAGTTGCGCGGCCGAAGCCTGGCTGGGCGCGCCCATCAGCAGGTCTTCGGCCTGCTGGTTCATCGGGAAGGCGGTGATCTCGCGCAGGTTCTGCACGCCGCACAGCAGCATCACCACGCGATCAACGCCAAAGGCGGCGCCGCCATGGGGCGGCGCGCCATACTGGAAGGCGCGATAGAGGCCGCCGAACTGCTCCTCGACCTCGTCGCGGCTCTTGCCGGTCAGTTCGAAGGCCTTGACCATGGTTTCGGGCAGCTGGTTGCGGATCGAGCCCGAG
Organism: Devosia beringensis; assembly: GCF_014926585.1. Lineage (NCBI taxonomy): Bacteria > Pseudomonadati > Pseudomonadota > Alphaproteobacteria > Hyphomicrobiales > Devosiaceae > Devosia > Devosia beringensis. The sequence continues at coordinate 3,919,861 of NZ_CP045422.1, forward strand.
GCGATCTCATAGCCGTTGCAGACCGCGTCATACTGGTAGGCCTTGATGGTCAGCGGGTCCTGGCTGTTGAGCGCCTCGATCCCCCCCTGGGGCATGGAGAAGGGGTTATGGGCGAAGTCCACCCGCTTGTTCTCCTCGTCCCACTCGTAGAACGGGAAGTCGACGATCCAGCACAGCGCGAACTGCTCGGTATCGATGACATCGAGATCGGTGCCGACCTTGGTGCGGGCGTCACCGGCAAACTTGTAGAACTTGCCGGGGCGGCCGCAGACGAAGAATACGGCGTCGCCGTCCTCGAGCCCGAGCTCGGCCTTGAGAGCGGCGGTGCGCTCTTCGCCGATATTCTTGGCGATCGGGCCAGAGCCCTGCCCTTCCTTAAAGAAGATATAGCCCAGGCCCGGCTGGCCCTCGCCCTGCGCCCAGGCATTCATGCGATCGCAGAAGGCCCGGCCAATCGGCTCGGCGCCGGCCTTGTTCCTGGCGGGAATGGCCCAGACCTCAACCTTGTCGTCGGCCTCGATCTGGTTGGCAAAGACCTTGAAGCCGGAGCCGGCAAAGTGCGCGGTCACGGCCGACATCTCGATGGGATTGCGCAGGTCGGGCTTGTCCGAGCCGTATTTGCGGATCGCCGTGTCATAGGGAATGCGCGGCCAGTCCTTGGTGACGCGCTTGCCCTCGGCGAATTCCTCGAAGATGGCTGTCATGATCGGCGTCATGGTGTTCCAGACGTCTTCCTGGGTGACAAAGCTCATTTCGAGGTCGAGCTGATAGAATTCGCCCGGCAGGCGATCGGCGCGCGGGTCCTCGTCGCGGAAACAGGGCGCGATCTGGAAATAGCGGTCAAAGCCGGCCACCATCAGCAGCTGCTTGTACTGCTGGGGCGCCTGCGGCAGGGCAAAGAACTTGCCGGGATGGATGCGGCTGGGCACGAGGAAATCGCGCGCGCCTTCCGGCGAGGACGCGGTCAGGATGGGGGTGGAATATTCGCCAAAGCCGGCCTCGCCCATGCGGTTGCGCATAGAGGTGATGACCTTGGTGCGCTTGACGATATTGGCGTGCAGCTTTTCGCGCCGCAGGTCGATGAAGCGGTACTTGAGACGGACATCCTCGGGATAGTCCTGCTCGCCAAACACGGGCAGCGGCAGTTCCTTGGCGGCCGAGAGCACCTCGATCTCGCGGATGAACACTTCGATCGTGCCGGTCGGCAGGTTGGGGTTGATCACCGAGGCGTCGCGCAGCTTGACCTCGCCATCGATGCGGATGACCCATTCCGAACGGACCTGTTCGGCGGCCGCAAAGGCCGGCGAATCGGGGTCGACCACGGCCTGCGTCAGGCCATAATGGTCGCGCAGATCGATGAAGAGCAGCCCGCCATGGTCGCGGATACGGTGGGCCCAGCCGCTGAGGCGGACAGTTTTACCAGCATCAGCGGCGGTCAGGGCCCCGCAGGTGTGCGAGCGGTAGCGATGTAGCGTCATGATTGAAAAGCTCTGCAAAAGGCCGGAATCTTGGGGCGGAAAAGCGCATGGGCGCCCCCAATTGTCAAGGTGAGCACCCGTCCCTGACCGCAATGCCACCGCAGATGGCTAAGGCCTCGCCTGCCTCAACAAATCCGGTCTGGAGTGGGCCTGCCGCACCTGCTAGTAACAATCTTGACGATTTTGAGACGGGCGCTCGCATGGACCTGATAGTTTCCACAGACGTTCTCGCTGCTTTTTGCGAGCGCGCTGCAAAGTTCGATTTTGTGACGGTCGATACCGAGTTCCTCCGGGAAACCACCTACTGGCCCAAACTCTGCCTGGTCCAGGTCGCCACCGATGACGAGGCAGTGCTGATCGATCCGCTGGTGCCCGGCTTCGACCTCAGCCCGTTCTATGACCTGCTGGCCAATGCCGCCGTCACCAAGGTGTTCCATGCCGCCCGGCAGGATATCGAGATCTTCGTCAAGGCCACCGGCCAGGTACCCGAGAATATCTATGACACCCAGGTCGCGGCCAGCGTCTGCGGCTTTGGCGACAGCGTATCCTATGACAATCTGGTGCGCGCCATCACCAATGTCGAGCTCGACAAGTCCAGCCGCTTTACCGACTGGTCGGCGCGGCCGCTGTCGGAAAAGCAGCGCCTCTACGCCGTGGCCGACGTGACGCATCTGCGCGACATCTATCGCGAACTGGCCAAGCAGGTCACCGCGACGCGCCGGGGCGACTGGGTCGAGGATGAAATGGCCATCCTGCGCAGCGTCGATACCTATGTGACCCAGCCCGACCAGGCCTGGGAACGGCTCAAGATGAAGATCAGCCGGCCGCGCGACCTGGCGGCGCTCAAGCTCCTGGCAGCCTGGCGCGAACAGCGCGCCCAGGATAGCGATCAGCCGCGCAGCCGCGTGCTCAAAGACGACGTGCTGTCCGAACTGGCGACGCAGCGCCCGCTGACCGCCGATGCCTTCGAGCGCCTGCGCGCCGTGCCGCGCGGCTTTGGCCGCAGCTCAGCCGCCGCCGAGATCATGGCCCTGCTCAAGGATGTCGAGGCCATGGGAAAGGCCGAACTGCCGGTCATGCCCGAGCGCTATCGCGGCCCATCGCCCAAGGGCGCCGTCGGCGACCTGGTGCGGGTCTTGCTCAAATCGGTGGCCGAGCAGCATGGCGTTGCCGCCCGCATCATTGCCACCTCGGATGAGATCGACGCCCTGGTGCTCGATGACCAGGCCGAAGTGCCGGCCCTCAAGGGCTGGCGACGCAAGCTGTTCGGCGACAAGGCCCTGGCCATCAAGCATGGCCGCATTGGCCTCGTCGCCACGCGCAAGGGCATTGTCGAATTTGCCATCAAGGATCACGAGGACACCGCCGCGGCCGAATAGCGGCGCCACTCTTGCTGAAAACGCTCTAGAGCACGCGCACCGTGGCGGTCTTGTAGCCGACAATGCCGGCAAAGGTCTCGAGCCGGTTCTGCAGGTGCTCGCCGTCGAGAAAGGCCAGATCGCTGGGCAGCACTAGCGACAGGCCGTCTTCCACCAGCTCGAAATGGATGCGCGGCAGCACGCCCGGCATGGCCGCCGTCATCGGATAGGCGACGCGGAACAGCGCCCCGATCACCCGCGCGCGCTGCGTCAACGCGGCATTGCCCAGCGATACCAGCGAGGCCGCCGCCTTGCTCTTGGGGCCGTCATAGCGAATGGCGATGACCTGGGCCAGGAAGGCCCGCCCTGGATGGTCGACGCCGCTGAGCGAGCCATAGGCAACGGCGTCGATGCTCTGGGAGCCGCGATAGTCCGGATGGGTGCGCCAGCCGATATCGGAGAGCAGGCAGACCACGGTGCGCAGCCGCGCCTCTTCGGCGCTTTCCTCGACGCCGGCAACGGCGAGGAACTGGCCGGTAAAGGCGATCAGGTCATTGGCATGGGCCGGCGAGCGCGAGCGCAGCACCGAGAGTTCCTCGGCGCCCTGGATCAGCGGGTCGATGGCCTGTTCGCGCGGATCGAGCATGCCGTAGAGAAAGCCCTCGCGCACGCCCAGGGCGGAAAACACCACTTCCTTGAAGCGACCGGCCTTGAGCACCTCGCCCAGCACCGCGGCGCCATAGGGCACCAGCTCGCGCCGGGAGGAGCTGACATGGTCAGCCCCGTCATAGCCCTTGGGGGCATCGGCCGCGACGATGTCGGCGCAAAAGGCGATCATCTCGTCGGCCGGCACCACATAATGCTGCACCATGTGCAGCGGATATTTGGTGACGATCTGGTGAAGCTTGGCCAAAGCGCGCCAGGTGCCACCAATGGCGGCAAAGGCGCTGCCCTTGTCAGTGCTGGCCAGAATGGACTCGGCCAGGCGCGCGCCGACGATCTCGGCCGCCTTGATGGGCGAGCCATTGCTGTCATCCTGCAGCCGGATCACCCCCAGCTCGAAGGACTGCCCGTCCGTATCGGTGCCATTGGAGATGCTGGAGAGTTCGAGGCTGCCGCCGCCCAAATCGCCCACCAGGCCGTTAAAGCCCAGAATGCCGGCAACGGCACCGAGTGCGGCGTAATGGGCCTCCTGCTCGCCGCTGAGCACCTGCACGCTGCTTTGCATCAGGCTTTCGACGGCGCCGACGAATTCGTCGCGATTGGCGGCGTCGCGCACGGCCGAGGTGGCGAGGATGAATACCTTGCCCACCCGCATCATCCGGCTGACCAAAGCAAAGCGTTTGATGGCGTTGAGCGCCTGAGCCATGTTGGCCTCGGCGAGGCGGCCGGTCTGGCCGACCCCGCGCCCCAGGGCGCAGGCGGATTTCTCGTTGTAGAGGGGGGTCAGCGCGCGGGCATGCCGCTCATAGACCACCAGACGGACCGAGTTGGAGCCGATATCGAGCACGGCTACGGGCTTGGCGCCCTTGATACGGCCCTGGGCCGTCGGATCGGCGTCAACGCCCCAGAACTTGTTCAAGCCTAGTCCTCGTCTGCCTCGACCGGGCCGGCGCTGCCGCGTCCCGACAGCGATGGATTGGTCATGAAGTAGTCATGCGCATTGAACGGCTCGTCGCCGTCGGCGACCCGCATACGATGTGAACTGCCATCCGGCAAGACTTCCCAGCTCTGCTGGTTGTCACGCAGATAGGCAACCAGAATCCGGTCGAGGATCTGCTTATGCACGGTGTTGTTGAGAATGGGCACCATGACTTCGACCCGGCCATCGAGGTTCCGGCCCATCAGGTCGGCCGAGGAAATATAGACCTTGGCGCGGCCGTTGGGCATGGCCTGGCCATTGCCGAAGCAATAGATGCGGCTGTGCTCGAGGAAGCGCCCGACCACCGACTTGACCCGGATATTGTCCGAGAAACCGGGGATGCCCGGGCGCAGGCAGCAGATGCCGCGCACGATAAGGTCGACCTTCACGCCGGCCTGGCTGGCGTCATAGAGCGCATCGATGATCGGCGGATCAACCAGCGAGTTCATCTTGAGCAGAATGCTGGCGGGCTGGCCATTGCGGGCAAACTCGATCTCGGCGTCGATATCGTCGAGCAGCCGCTGGCGCAGGTTGACCGGCGAGACGGCGATGGATTCAAGCTCGGTCGGGCGGGCATAGCCGGTGATGAAATTGAACACCCGCGCCACGTCGCGCGTGATTGCGGGATCGATGGTGAAGTAGCTCAGGTCGGTATAGATCTTGGCGGTAATCGGGTGGTAATTGCCGGTGCCGATATGGCAGTAGCTGACCAGCTTGCCCTTTTCGCGCCGCACCACCTGGCTGAGCTTGGCATGGGTCTTGAGCTCGATGAAGCCGAACACCACCTGTGCGCCGGCCCGCTCCAGATCGCGCGCCCAGCGGATATTGGCCTCTTCGTCAAAGCGCGCCTTGAGTTCGACCAGGCACGTCACCGACTTGCCCGCTTCGGCCGCCAGCACCAGCGCCTTGATGATCGGGCTGTCCGCCGAGGTGCGATAAAGCGTCTGCTTGATGGCGACCACGTCGGGGTCGCGGGCCGCCTGCATCAGGAACTGCGCCACCACGTCGAAGCTCTCGAAGGGGTGGTGCACCAGGATGTCCTTGGCGCGGATGGCAGCAAAGCTGTCGCCATTATAGTCGCGAATCCGCTCGGGGAAGCGCGCGTGATAGGGGGGAAACTTGAGGTCCGGGCGATCGACGTCGCAGACCTTGCTGGCATCGGCCAGACCGAGGAAGCCGTGCACCTCGAACACGTCGCCTTCCTTGACGCCCATCTGTTCGCCGATCTGGCGCTTGAGGGCGCGCGGCATCGAGCTTTCGATCTCGAGCCGGATCACCTGGCCACGGCGGCGCTGGCGCAGGGCGCTCTCGAACTCCACCACGAGGTCTGCGGCCTCGTCGTCGATTTCGATTTCGCTGTCGCGGATGACCCGGAAGGCGCCCGAACCGGCCACCGAATGGCCGGGAAACATCTTGTGAAAGAAGATCTTGACCAGCGTGTCGATGGTGACGACCTCGCTGCGACCTTCCGAGACCAGAGCCGTAGGCAGGTTGATGAAGCGATCGAGATTGCCCGGAATGCGCACCAGCGCGGTCAGCGGCAAGTCACTGTCGGGGCGCTTGAGCTCGAAGGCGAGCGCCAGGCCCAGATTGGGAATGAAGGGAAACGGGTGGGCCGGATCGACGGCGATCGGCGTCAGCACCGGGAAGATTTCCTCGCGGAACAGCTTTTCGAGATACCCGACCTGGTCGGCGGTCAGGTCGTCCTGCTCGTGAATCACCACGTTCTGGGCGAACAGTTCCTCGCGCAGGTCCTGCCAGTGATCCTGCTGCTCGAGCTGCAGGTGCTGGGCCAGCGTGGCGATTTCCTCGAGCTGCTCGGCCGGCGTCAGGCCGTCGGCGCTCTGCTTGGAGAGGCCGGCGCGCAGCTGCCCCTTGAGGCCGGCCACGCGGACCATGAAGAATTCATCGAGATTGTTGGCCGAAATCGAGACGAAGCGCAGCCGCTCCAGCAGCGGATGGTGCACATTGCCGGCCTCTTCGAGCACGCGCATGTTGAACTGCAACCAGCTGACCTCGCGATTGACAAAGCGGGCCGGGCTGGTGCGCAGCGCCTGGGTGTCCGGGACGGCGGCATCGGCGTCGGCGTCAGAAAACTCGCTCATGTCATTCATCGGCTAGACCATCCCCATCCTGTTCATCGCGCGCGTCACCCCGGTCGATGCGTCGGCGGTCGAGTGCATCGGCAGCAATGGTGCGGGTAATGGCACTACCCTTGGCCAAAGCCAGTCTATCGATCAGATCGGCAAGAAGCACGACCTCTTGCGCAGAACGCTCCATGCGGGCCACCAGATAGGCGATGATGCGCGGATCGACCTTGATCTGCCGGTCGCCGAACAACTTCACGAACATCTGTGACAATTGAATGTCGTCGGTCAGCTCGAGGGAAAAGGCCGTGGCCCGGCGCGCCCGCGAGCGCACATCATCGGTCAATAGCGGCCAGTTCGCAATGTCCTCACGCGCCGTCAGCAGGATCGGCCGCTGCTCGCGCAGCGACTGGTTGAGCAGGTGGAACAGCCCGGCCTCGTCATAGCCGAGCCGGTCGACATCCTCAACGATCAGGGGCAGCCGGCCGCCCTGTGTCGCCAGTGCCGCCAGATCATCGACACCGGCGAGGCGGGCGCCGCTGCGATCGGCAAAGATGCGCGCCAAGTGCGACTTGCCGGATTTGGCCGGCCCGACCAGCAGGGTGACCGGTTCGGACCAGTGCGGAAAGGCCATGATGCGGCCATGGGCCAGGGCATTGCCCTCGCCGACGAGGAAATCGGCTTCGCCCTGCGCCGGCGTGTGGTCGAGCTCGAGCGCCAGCTGTCGTGTTGTTCCCAGGTCCTCAGGGGGCACGGAGTACGTCATTGCCCGCATCAGGCTGGGTCGTATCTACCGCCTCGCCGCCATAACCCTGATAGAGGCTGCTGCCCTTGTACTTGCTCACCCCATAACGCACCAGCACGCCGACAATGGCGGCCAGCGGCACGGCCAGCAACAGGCCAACAAAGCCGAACAAGGCGCCGAAGGCCAGCAGCGCGAACATCAACCAGACCGGGTTGATGTTGATGCTGGAGCCGACCAGCTTGGGGTAAAGGATATTGCCCTCGATGAACTGCCAGCCCAGAAATATGCCGGCAACCGCCACGACCATCCAGTAATTGGGCCAGAACTGTACCAGAGCGATGCCGATCGAGAGCGAGAAGCCGAAGGCGAAGCCCATGAAGGGCACAAAGCTCAGCAGCCCGCTGATCAGTCCGACCGCCAGGCCGAAATTGAGGCCGACCAGGCTGAGCGCCGTGGCGTAGAATACCGCGTCGATCAGCAGCACGCCGCCCTGCCCGCGGATCACCCCGGCCATGGACTTGTCGATATCGCCCAGAATGCCGTTGATCTCGGTCTTGTGGTCGCGCGGCAGCAGGCCCTGCAGGCCGCGCACCATGCCTTCCCAGTCGAGCAGCAGATAGAAGGCCACCACCGGCGTCAGCACGGTCAGGCCGATCACGGCCGCGCCGGTATAGCCGATATTGACCAGTTCGGCCGGCAATGTGGCGATGAAACCGAGCACCTGGCGCGTCAGATCATTGATCGAGGTCTGGAACTGCGCCGCCCGCTCGGGGCCCAGCCATTCATAGAAGGATGGTGACCATTCGGTCACTAGGGACTGCAGATCCGACACCAGGCGCGGCAGGCGCTGGATCAGCTCGATTAGCTGCTGGCCGACCATGGGTACGAAGAGGAAGAACATGCCGACGAAGATGGTAATCACGCTCAGCAGCACCACGGCGGTGGCCCAGCCGCGGCTGAAGTGCCAGCGCTGCAGCTGGTTGACCAGCGGGTTGAGCAGATAGGCCAAAGCCGCGCCGATCACGAAGGGCAGCAGCACGCCGCGAAATAGCCACAGCATCAGGACCAGGACGACCAGGAACGCGATCCAGATCAGCACTTGATTTCGCAGCGTCATGGTGGCGGGCGGCCCTTGCATGGATGAAGTGGAGAAGCTATCAGGCCGTCTAGCTTCCGGCCCTGGAATTGGCAACTGCCTTGCTCTCCCGGTGACGGCTTTACCCACGCTTTCCCCATCGAGGTCTGAGGCCCATGTCTGACACGCAAAACCTGACATCAAACGGCCTGTCATACAAGCAGGCTGGCGTCGACATCGATGCGGGCAATGCCCTGGTGGAAGCGATCAAGCCGGCGGTCAAGTCCACGCGCCGGCCCGGCGCCGATGGCGAGATCGGCGGCTTTGGCGGCCTGTTCGACCTCAAAGCGGCCGGTTTTGTCGATCCGGTCCTCGTGGCGGCCAATGACGGTGTCGGTACCAAGCTCAAGATCGCCATCGATACAGGCAATCACAGCACCATCGGGCAGGACCTGGTGGCCATGTGCGTCAATGACATCATCGTGCAGGGCGCCGAGCCGCTGTTCTTCCTCGACTATTTTGCCACCGGCAAGCTCGATGTCGAACAAGGCACCGCCATCGTCACCGGTATTGCTGAGGGCTGCCGGATTGCCGGCTGTGCCCTGCTGGGTGGCGAAACCGCCGAAATGCCGGGCATGTATCACGGCAAGGACTATGACCTGGCCGGCTTTGCCGTCGGCGCTGCCGAGCGCGGCACCCTCCTGCCCCGCCCCGATATCGCCGCCGGCGACACGCTGGTGGCCATCGCCTCCTCGGGCGTGCATTCCAATGGCTATTCGCTAGTCCGCAAGATCGTCGACCTCTCCGGCCTCGACTGGTCGGCCGATGCGCCCTTCGCGCCCGGCACCACGCTGTCGGAAGCGCTGCTGACCCCAACCCGGATCTATGTGAAGCCGCTGCTGGCCGCGCTCAAGGCGGGCCTGGCCATCAAGGCTTTGGCCCATATTACCGGCGGCGGCTTCATCGACAATATCCCGCGCGTGCTGCCGGAGCATCTGGCTGCCCATGTCGATCTGGATGCCGTCACGGTGCCCAAGGTGTTTGGCTGGCTGAGCAAGGTCGGCGGCGTCGAGCAGGCCGAAATGCTGCGCACCTTCAACTGCGGCGTCGGCATGCTGGTAGCGGTCGCTCCCGCCGATGCGCAAGCCCTGGTCGATCACCTCAATGCGGCCGGCGAAATCGCCGCCATTGTCGGCAGCCTCACCGAGCGCAGCGGCGAGCCCGTCACCTTTGCTGGCAAGCTGGCGCTGTGAACCGCAAGCGCGTCGCCATCCTGATTTCGGGCCGCGGCTCGAACATGTCGGCATTGATCGCGGCCGCCAAGGCGCCCGATTATCCCGCCGAGATCGTCGGCGTGCTGTCTAACCGCGCCGCGGCGCCGGGCCTCGAGATCGCCGCCAGCCAGGGCATTGCCACGGCCTCGCTGGCGCAGAGCAAGTTCCTTAGCCGCGACATGTTCGAAGATGTCATGACGCAGATGCTGGAAAGCTGGGCGGTCGACATTGTCTGCCTCGCCGGATTCATGCGCATCCTGGGCGATGACTTCGTCGACCACTGGGCAGGCCGGATGATCAATATCCACCCATCCCTGCTGCCGCTCTACAAGGGCCTGCACCCGCACCAGCAGGCGCTCGATGCCGGCGCGACCGAGCATGGCTGCTCGGTGCATTTCGTCACCCATGGCATGGACGAAGGCCCGGTGATCGCCCGGGCAAAGGTGCCGATCCTGCAAGGCGACACTGCCGAGACCCTTGCCGCCCGCACCCTGGTGGCCGAACACCAGCTCTACCCTCAGGCCCTGCGTCTGCTGGCTTTGGGTCAGGTTGTCGGGCCGCTCTGATCAGCCGCTTTTTTTGACGTTCTTCTTGAGCTTGGTCTGGTTGTGCACGATCGCCGTCCGCACCAGGGCCGTCAGTTCGGCGCCCCGCACCGGATCGCCCTCGAGATAGTCGATGATCCGCCGCGCATTGCCTTCGAAGCCGGCATTGAACAGCTGGTCCGGATCGGCCAGCTGCGCGCCATGGGCAAAGGTCAGCTTGACCTTGGCCTTGTGCGCATCGCCGACCGCGATCATGCCATCGCGCGACCAGACCGGGCTGCCCATCCATTTCCATTCCTCGACAATGGCTGGATCGGCCGCAAGAATCGCTGCGCGCACGGCCGCGAGGGTCGCGCCGCGCCAGTCGGTCGTCTCGGCAATCAGCTGGTCGATGCGGTCGGATGCGTCGGTCATGGCTAGCTTCCTAGGTTTTGGGCGCCAGATAGCCGGGCAGCAGTGCCGCCTGCCGCACCCAGTCGGCAAAGCGGGCTTCGTCGAAGATGCCATCCATGCCGATATGCAGGTAGCGGGTGTCGGGATCCTTCGAGCCGACCGGGGGCACCGGCGTCAGCGCCGCGCCCCGGAAAAAGGCAATCTTGATATAGCTTGTGAGGCAGTGATAGCTCAAAAACCAGCCCTGCCCCGGCACGCCATAAAAGGGCGAATTCCATTTTACTGCCTTGGCAACATCGGGCAGGGTTGCCACGATCAGCGCATCCAGCCGTTCGCCGACTGCGCGCTTCCAGCCCGGCATGGCCGCGATATAGGCCTGCACCGGCGCGTCGCCATCGCCCTTGGCGATCTGCGGATTGCCGCCCGCCAGCAGAACCGGTCCCGTCGCCGCTGTCTTGCCTGCCATGGGTGTCTCCCCGCCCAAAAGCCTGTTGCCGACAGACAAATCTAGCCCGGCAGCGGCGGCGGCGTCCAGTCGAGCCATCACCAATATTGATCCGGCTCATTGTCAAAATCGGTTCGACCTTTGTTCCCTAGAGGCATAGTTTCCGCACCTCAAGGGAGTCTCTTATGGTTCGTCGCGACTGGTTCTGGATTATTCTGCTCGGCGCCATCTGGGGCTGCTCGTTCATCTTCAACGCCGTGCTGATCCGCGAGATCGGCCCGCTCTGGGTCACCTCCTTCCGCGTCGGCATTGGCGCGCTGGGCTGCTGGGCCGTGCTGGTGGCGCTGCGCAAACCGGTGCCGCGCGATCCCGTGCTCTGGTTCAAGCTGGGCGCGCTGGGCGTGCTGGCCTATGCCATTCCCTTTGCGCTGTTTCCCCTGGCCCAGGCGAATCTCGCCAGCGGCGTCGCCGCCATCATCAATGCACTGACCCCGCTGATGACCGTCATCGTCAGCCATTTCTGGCTCGGCGGCGAAAAGGCCAGTCGCATCAAGGTCGCCGGCGTCGCCGTCGGTTTTGTCGGCGCCTTCATCCTCGCCTGGCCGGCTTTGTCGAGCGGCGGCGATTCCCATCTCTGGGCCATCGGCGCCTGCCTGCTGGCGACGCTCTGCTATGCGCTCTCGCTCAACATTACCCGCAGCTTCAAGGCCATCGAGCCGACGGCTTTGGCCGCCATCGCCCTGACCGGCGCCGCCGTGGTGTCCATTCCCATCGCTCTGCTGACCGAGGGCGTGCCCGTCATGGTGCGGCCCGAGACGTGGATGGCGGCGCTGGCCATTGGCCTCGTCTCGACCGCCTTCACCTTCCAGATCATGTACCGCATCCTGCCGCGGGTCGGCCCGACCAATTTTGCCACCACCACCTTCATCGCGCCCATCTCGGCGGTGTTCCTGGGCGTGACAATCCTGCGCGAAACCGTGCTGCCGATCCAGATCCTGGGCATGCTGGTGATCTTTGCCGGCCTGCTGCTGATCGATGGCCGTATAGGCAAGCTCTGGCGCCGCGCTGCCGCCTAGCGGAACAACGTCCGGCCTGGGGCGTTCCTGTTGCCAAGGAGCGTCCCATGTCCATGTCTATTACCGAACCAGAACCCGGTCCCGCCCCCGATATCAATCCGGTGGCCCCGCCCGAGATCATTCCGCAGCCTGAGCCCGCGCCGCCCCAGCCGGTCGATCCCGTGCCGCCGGGCCCCTCCGAGCTGCCCGACGTGCCGCCGCCGGTGGAAGACCCTACCCCGGGCCAGCCGGCCCCCATACCCGGCCCCGGCGGTGATCAGCCGCCCACATGGAGCTAGGCCGGACAGACGCGCCGATGTCACGCGCCTTGCTGAATGGCACCTATCGCGCCTAGCTGGCTTGCCTCAACAGGCAGGACTGGGCGCGGTTGGGGAGCTTCGTGGCGGAGGAGGCGCGCCACAATGGCCGGCCCTTCGGTCTGGCCGGTTACCGGGCCATGCTGGAGCAGGATTTCCGCGCCATTCCCGACCTGCAGTTCGCCATTGATCTGCTGGTGATCGAGCCGCCGCATATTGCTGCCCGGCTGGCCTTTACCTGCACGCCGGTGGGCGATTTCCTCGGCCTGCCCGTCAATGGCCGCACCGTCTCGTTCACCGAAAACGTGTTCTACGGCTTCAAGGCCGGCAAAATCGCCGAGGTCTTCTCCATCGTCGACCGGCAGGCGATCGCGGCTCAACTACAGGGTTGAGCCGCGGCGCGCGGCCTATTCGATGCCGAGCTTTTTCTTCATCAGATCGTTCAGCGCCTGCGGATTGGCCTTGCCGCCCGAGGCCTTCATGGCCTGGCCGACGAACCAGCCGATCATGGTCGGCTTGGCCAGCACTTTGGCCACCTGGTCAGGATTGGCGGCGATGATCTCGTCGACAATGGCCTCGATGGCGCCCATATCGGTCACCTGCGCCATGCCGCGCCGCTCGACGATCTCGGCCGGCTCGCCCTCGGGCTCCTCGGCAATAATCACCTGCAGCAGGTCCTTGGCGCCCTTGGACGAAATCGTCCCGGCAGCGACGAGATCGACAATCCCGGCGATCTGGCCGGGCTGCAGATGGGTCTCCCAGATGGCCAGGCCCTGGCTATTGGCAAAGGCGGCAACGTCGGCATTGAGCATATTGGCCACGGCCTTGCCGTCGCGCTTGACCCCGCCAAAGCCTACCACGGCCTCGAAATAGTCGGCCGTCTCGCGGTCCAGCGTTAGCACCATGGCGTCATAGGGCGTCACGCCGAAATCGGCGATGAAGCGGGCCTTCTTCTCGTCGGGCAATTCGGGCAGGCCCGCGAACAGTTCGGCGACGAACGCGTCGTCGAATTCGAGCGGCAGCAGGTCGGGATCGGGGAAGTAGCGATAGTCATGCGCCTCTTCCTTTGAGCGCATCGAGCGCGTCTCGCCGGCCTTGGGGTCGTAGAGGCGGGTTTCCTGGTCGATGGAGCCGCCATCTTCGAGGATGTCGATCTGGCGCCGGGCCTCATATTCGATGGCCTGGCCGGCAAAGCGGATCGAGTTCACATTCTTGATCTCGCAGCGCGTGCCGAATTCCCCGCCCGGGCGACGCACCGAGACGTTGACGTCGGCGCGCATCGAGCCCTGCTCCATATTGCCGTCGCAGGTGCCCAGATAGCGCAGGATGCTCCGGAGCTTGGCCAGGTATTCCTTGGCTTCCTCGGACGAGCGCAGGTCGGGCTTGCTGACGATTTCCATCAGCGCCACGCCGCTTCGGTTGAGGTCGACAAAGCTCATGTTCGGATGCTGGTCATGGATGGACTTGCCGGCATCCTGCTCCAGGTGCAGCCGCTCGATGCCGATCTCGATCTGGCCGTCCGGCATGTCGAGATAGACCAGGCCCTCGCCCACGATGGGGTCCTTGAACTGGCTGATCTGATAGCCCTGCGGCAGATCGGGATAGAAGTAGTTCTTGCGGTCAAACACGCTGCGCTTGTTGATGGCGGCCTTGAGGCCCAGCCCGGTGCGCACGGCCTGGCGTACGCATTCGGCATTGATGGTGGGCAACATGCCGGGCATGGCCGCATCGACAAAGGACACATTGGCATTGGGCGGATTGCCGAAGGCCGTCGACGAGCCCGAGAACAGCTTGCTCTCGCTGGTCACCTGCGCATGAACTTCCATGCCAATGACCACTTCCCAGTCGCCGGTGGAACCGGCGATGAAGCTCTTCGGATTGGGCGTGCGCGTATCGATAAGGGTCACTGGAGCATCCTGAAAGGCAAGGCGAAACACTGCCAAACGCATAGAGCCTGGGGCCCGCGGATGCAATTGCTTTGCTTGAAGTTACGGGAAACCACAGAGTGGATTCCTCCCCCTTCAGGGGGAGGTCAGGTGGGGTGTCCGAAGGCCACTAGACCCTCAGTCCTCGTGCCCCACATCGCCGGCAAACGGCATCAGCCGCTTTTCCAGATGTACGCTCATGAAGGGTTGTGCCGCGTCGCGGCCATCGGGGCGGAGGGCCAGGATGCGATAGCCCTGCTTCTCGTAGAAGCGCACCGCCGGCACGTTGTCCGCCGGCGTTTCCAGATGCACCCGTTCGGCGCCCGCCAGTTCGAGCATGGATTCCATGCGCCGCAGCAGCATTGAGCCCAGCCCGTTGCGCTGCAGTTCGGGCATGACGAAGAGATAGGGGATATAGGCGCGCCGCGCCGCCCGCGAGCACCAGCCCACCACGATGCCATCGACCTCGGCCACGATGATGCGGTTGAGCGTCTCGGCCACCACCTGGGTCAGCCGGTAGCGCTCGGCCTCGCGCAGGCCGGGTCGCGGGGTCAGCAGCGGATAGATGCCCTGCTCCCAGGCACTATAGGCAATCACGGCCAGTCGCCGTGCATCGGCATTCTCAGCCTTGCGAATGGTGATGCATGGCATGTTGACCTCCGCTATTCGCGGCGCCGCGCCGCGATAATGCCCTTCTCGTAATTGATGTTCCAGTCGATCAGGGTCCGCCACACAAGTTCGGCCTGATCTTCGTCAAGATCAAGAGCCAAACTGCGGTCGCGAATCTTGTTGATCACGGCCTCGATGCGGACCGGGTCGCGCGCCTCGTGCGGATCGGTCTTGATTTGCGCCATGCGCGTCACATAGCGGTGCCGCTGGGCGAAGAGCGCCAGCAGCTCGGCGTCGAGCCGATCGATCTCGGCGCGGACATCGTCCTTGGTCTGGCAGTCGGCGGGGGTCTTGATGGCGGTCACTTCAGCTTCCAGTCAGCAGGTCATGTTGCAGGTTTGCACCGGGTGGCGCGCGATTTCAACCGCCCGGCTTGCCCAAATGTGCGTGGCCGCGCTATCAATTGCCCATGTTGAGCCAGCCGGAAACCGCCTGACGCCTCGTCCAGCTGCGACGAGGCATGAATGAACCATCGGCCGCCCTGCGTCTGCGGGCTGCCGGTCTCGTTTGTTCGCGGGCTGCTGCCCGCCGCTCAGGCTTTCGACATTTCCATGGATATTTCACGCGACGAACAGCGCGTGCTGCACGCCCTCGCCCAGGGCGGCCGCATCGCGCTCATCCGCAACCCGGAAGGCAAGGTCATCGACCTAGAATTCTTCAACCGCGACGGCTGGCTCACGCCGGGCTGCACCCTGCTGCTGTTCCGCAAGCTCAAGGCGAAGAAGGCCATCAAATCGGCCAATGGCCAACCCTATCGCATCACGCGCCGCGGGCTGGAACTGGTGCGCAGCGAGTATGACAACCGGTAACCGGTAGCTGACGCATAAAGCCGCCCCGCCATGCTTCCAACGTTCGAGGAGCATGGCGGGGCGGTGGCGCGGCCCCGCTCGTGATTTGACAAAGTCCTGCCCGCCCCGCCCAGTCATGTTCGTGGGGGGACAAATCCAGTGACCAATCAGATTCGCCTGGGCGCCATTTTCTGGGTGCTGACTGCCGAGTTCTTTCTCGCCCAGTTCCTCGCCCAGGCAGCCTGGCCGGGCTATTCGATGACCGTGGAGGACATCAGCCTGCTGGGGGTCACCAGCTGCGGCGCCTATCTCAATCCGGCGCCGGGCGGCATCATGCCGGTCTGCTCGCCCCTCAGCCTCGTCTTCAATATCGGCATGGCGCTCAATGGGTTGCTGGTGGTGCTGGGCGTCTGGTTCACCCGCGATCTCTGGCCACAGACCCGGCTCAAGCTGGTGGCACTGTGGCTGCTGGCTTTGGGTGGCGACGGCACCATGCTGGCCGGGATTTTTCCGCTTGATACCAATCCTGGCCTGCACCTGATCGGCGCCGTGCTGGCGCTGGGCCTCTCCTGCTTCGGCTTTATCGCCCTGGCCCGCGTGGTCTGGTACAGCCATCGCGGCTTTGCCCTCTATAGCCTTGCCACCGGTGTCCTGGCCCTCGCCGGCTTCGTGCTCTATGCGGCGGAAATCTATCTGGGCGGGCGCGGCACCGTCGAGCGCCTGGCGGCCTGGCCGCAGACGCTGTGGTATATGGTGACCGGCGCGCTGATCCTGCGCGGCCATTTTGCGGCGCTGGTGAAAAGTGACACGGCAACGGCAACAAGTGCCGCGCGCTGACGTTGGTCTCGGCTTGGCAGAGGAGTGCCCGATGACAGACAGCGAAATCGACCGGACCTTGCCCGCTCCTGCGGTGCAGCAGCACCCGGCCCGGGCCCGCTTCCGGCTGGTCTGGGGCAAAGCCAGTATCGAGGCCGATGCCCACATCACCCCGGCGGGCCTTCTGGCCATCGGCGGCATGGTGGGGGTCATCCTGCTCGCGGTTGCCCCGATCGTGCGGGCCGCCGGCGAGGCGCGGGCGCGTCGCTGACGTCTAGTGCTTGGTGATGCCGCTCAGGGCCGCGGCGATATGTTCCCACTCGCTGGCCACGCTGGCCGTCGCGCGCTTCTTGCCAGCGCGCTTGTACCAGTAGTCCGCATTGCCCATATCGGCCTCGATCCAGTGCATCAGCGCATGCACCCAGTCGAAGGCCTGCACGCCCTCCATGGCCTGGACGATATTGTGCGCCTGCTCCCATTCGGGGCCGACGCGCATTTCGCCCTTCTTGAGCCACCACAGCGCCTGCAGCGGCATGCTCATGTCCTTGGGCGGCTCGGACCAGTCCTGGGTGGTAAAGATGTCAGTGGCCATGGAAGATACTCTAGTCGGCCCGGACGCCGCCCGCGGCGACGTCACAACCAGTTTCAATTTGTGCATAGGCGCCAAATAATGCGGAACGGCGCTGCAATCAAGTAGCGCCGCCCGTTGCGGTTACCACCACGGCTTGGGCGAGAAGTCCATATCGGCGCTGCGCTCGATCACCCGGGCCGCCGCGAACAGCGTCTCTTCGTCGAACGGCTTGCCGATCAGCTGCAATCCCAGCGGCAGGTTCTGCCCGTCCTTGCCGGCCGGCACGGCGATGCCCGGCAGGCCCGCCATGTTGACCGTGACCGTAAAAACGTCCTGCAGGTACATAGCCACCGGATCGGCGGCCAACGCCTCGTCGCCAATGCCGAAGGCAGCCGAGGGCGTGGCCGGGGTCAGGATGGCGTCCACGCCGGCATGGAAGGCGTCCTCGAAATCCTTCTTGATCAGCGTGCGCACCTGCTGCGCCTTGACGTAATAGGCGTCAAAGTAACCTGCAGACAGCACGTATGTGCCGATCATGATGCGGCGCTTGACCTCGCGGCCGAACCCGGCGGCGCGGGTCAGCTCATACATGTCGGTAATGTCCTTGCCGGTGACGCGCAGCCCGTACTTGACGCCGTCATAGCGCGCCAGATTGGACGAGGCCTCGGCCGGGGCGACGATGTAGTAGGCCGGCAGCGCATATTTGGTGTGCGGCAGGGAGATATCGCGCACCGTGGCGCCTTCGGCCTTGAGCCATTCCAGGCCCTGGGCCCAGAGTTTTTCGATCTCGGCCGGCATGCCGTCCTGGCGATATTCGCGCGGTACGCCGATGGTCAGACCCTTGACCCCGCGTTCGACCGCGGCGGCAAAGTCGGGCACGGCCACATCGACGCTGGTGGAATCCTTGACGTCAAAGCCCGACATCGAGGTCAGCATCAGGGCGGCGTCTTCCACCGTGCGGGCGATCGGCCCTGCCTGGTCCAGCGAGGAGGCAAAGGCCACAGTGCCCCAGCGCGAGCAGCGTCCATAGGTCGGCTTGATGCCCACCGTGCCCGTCAGTGCCGCTGGCTGGCGGATCGAGCCGCCGGTATCGGTGGCCGTCGCCGCGGCGCAGAGCCAGGCCGAAACCGCAGCCGCCGAACCGCCCGACGAGCCGCCCGGCACCAGCTGAGCATTGCTGCCCTCGGCGCGGAACGGGCTGATTACCGGGCCGTAATAGCTGGTCTCATTGGACGAGCCCATGGCGAATTCGTCCATGTTGAGCTTGCCCAGCATGACTGCGCCGTCGCGCCACAGATTGGCCGTGACGGTGGATTCGTATTCGGGCTTGAAGCCGTCGAGGATATGGCTGGCCGCCTGGGTATGCACGCCCTTGGTGGCGAACAGATCCTTGATGCCCAGCGGAATGCCTTCGAGTGTGCCGCCCTGCCCCTTGGCCAGCTTGTCGTCGCTGGCCTTGGCCATGGTCAAAGCCTGCTCTGATGTCACCGCCACATAGGCGTTCAGAATCGGATTGGCCTTGTCGATGGCGCCCAGATAGGCGCCGGTCAATTCACTCGAGGTGAAGCTCTTGTCGGCAAGGCCCTTGCGGGCGGCGGCCAGGCTCAGTTTGGTCAGGTCAGTCAACGGGGATCTCGCTCAGATTATCGCAGCGGTGATAGAGGGTCGTCCCCACGGGATTGTCCGAGGGTGGCGCGTCGCTGCTGGCCAAAGCCAGCGTCGTGTCGGCGCCGGAGACGACAAGGATGGAATCTGGGCCATTGGGGGCAATGGCCAGGATGTCGGGGTAGAGCGTGCCGGGAAATTCGCAGACGGCATCGACGAACAGCAGCGGCGTATTGGGGCGGCTCTCGATATCATAGAAGTTGCAGTGGAATTCCATGGACTGGATGCCGCCGGTAAAGCTCAGGCTGAGAAAGTCCTGGTCCAGCCAGGCATCGACCCCCTGCTGTTCCAGCGCTTGGCAGGCCGATGGCTCGGTCACATAGAGCTTGCTCTGGTCGATGACCATGTCTTCCTGCGCCAAGACGGGCGTCGCCATTATCGCAATGACCAGCGCCAGGCGCCTCATGGAATGAAGTCCTCAGCCGTCAGCGTCTCGCACAGCGTATAGATGCCGTCATAGCCGTCAGCGGCGGCGAGATCCTCGCCACCCAGATCGGCGCGCATGGAGATGATTTCCACCGTCGGGGGAATCGGCTGATCGGTATCGCCATAGTGCAGGTTGATGTTCTGGCTGACATTGGTGATGACCAGATTGTCGAGGTAATCCTCATAGGGCGCGTAGCAGCGGGCGCTGGCCAGGATTTCGGTGTCAGCCGGATCCCAGTGCATGGCCGAGGGCATGGTGCGCACGTCCACCAGGTCGCAGCTCATCTCGCCGCCCACAAAGATCGCGCGGCGTGGTGATACCGCCGCGGCCTGCAGCTCGAACAGCACCAGGTTCATATCTGTTTCGCCGGCCCGCGCGCACACCGCCGGGTCAGACACATAGAGGGCGTCATAGGCGTCGGCCGCCATGGCGGAACCGATCGAAGCCAGCATTATCACTGTCGCCAGACCAAATTTCATGCGGGCTGCTCCACGCGCAGCGGCATTTCGAAAAATGCCGACCATTGGCTGTCAGGATAGTCCAGAAACGGCCCGCGCGCCACAAAGCCACTGCGCTGGTAAAGCCGGTGCGCTTCGGGCATCTCGGCGCTGCCGCCGGTTTCCAGCATCAGCATGGGCAGGTTTTTGTCACGGGCCAGTGCCACGATAGCGTCCAGCAGGGCCGAGCCCACGCGCTGCCCGCGCACGTCGGGCAGGGTGAACATGCGCTTGACCTCGCCCAACTCGGCCGAGTAACGCTTGAGCGCTCCCATGCCCACGGCGCGGCCGGTGTCATCGCGCGCCACGAACACCGTGGTGTCGTCGCCGGCCATCTGCTCGACGGTCATCTTGAACTGGAATTCAAGCGGCGACAGCGGCAGCAGATGCGCATTGAGCTGCTCGACCAGACCGCGCACGTCGTCCTGCAGCGCCGTCTCGATGGCGATGCTGACGCTCATTTATTCGATCACCTTGGGGACCATGAAGAAATTGTCCTCGCTCAGCGGCGCATTGGCGACGATCTCGGCGGGATAGTCACCGTCGCTGACCACGTCGTCGCGCAGCCTAAGCGTCATGGGCATGACCGAGGTCATCGGCACCACGCCGGTAACGTCGACTTCGCTCAGCTGCTCGATGAAACCCAGAATCGCATTGAGCTCTTCCTGGTAGCCGGCAACCTCGTGCTCCTCGATGCGGATGCGCGCCAGGCTCCCGATGCGCTTAACGGTCTTGGCGTCGACGGACATGGGTAACTCCACAAAGATCGGCTGAACGGATGGTTATTGGTGGCCTCATTAGCAATTGCGGCCCGGAAAAGACAATAAAAAGCTCTGATGCGCCCGATCAGATTTCCAGCGCCAGCCCGGCCTCGAGCGCCACGAGACTGCTGCCGTCCAGCCCCTCGCGCAGGATGGCGATGGCCATATCGACCGCAGCCTCGTCCCCGGCCAGTGCCAGCAGCCGCGGCGCGCGCTGCGCCAGCACCGCCAGGCCGATCGCCGCCAGCCCGGCGCCATCGCCGAACAGCACCACCACGGCCCCGTCGGCCCAGCGCCCCAGTGCCGGCACGGCGCCGCGCACCAGCAGCAGCGGCGCCTCGCCCATGGCATCCACCAGCACGGCATCGGCTCCCGCCGACCAGCAGTTGACCACCGGGGCATCACTGTCGTCGTCGAGGGGCCGCGCCGGCTTTTGCGGCTTCCAGCTCGCCGTCTCGACAGCCGGCAGCCCGGCGCCAAAATCAGCGACAACGCTGTCGGCGCCGGCGACCAGCTCGGCCGCATCGATTCCCGCCGGTGCGCCGGCCGGGTCGAGCACCACGATCATCCCGCCAATATAGATGCGCAGCGTCGTGCCGCCGAACCAGGTCAGTTTCATGCCAAGCTTTCCAGTCGCCAAATCCTGCCGCAGCCTATAGGACGGCTCCATTGTGGCAAGCGAGCACGGCATGACTGAAGAAACGCAAGACTTCGCCAATCCGCTGGCCGGCATTCCCGCGACCGGCCGCATCATGGGGCTCGACCTGGGCACCAAGACCATTGGCGTGGCGATTTCCGACGGCATGCGCTATTCGGCCACCCCGCTCGAAACCATCAAGCGCACCAAATTCACCGCCGACGCCATTCGCCTCGACGAACTGATCGCGCAGAACGCCATTGTCGCCGTCATCCTGGGGCTGCCGCTCAACATGGATGGCTCGGAAGGCCCGCGCGTGCAGTCGACCCGCGCCTTTGCGCGCAGCCTCGCGCAGCGCATCACCCTGCCCATCGCCTTCTGGGACGAGCGCCTTTCCACCAGCGCCGTCACCCGCATGATGATCCAGGCCGACATGCGCCGCGACCGCCGCGCCGAGGTCGTCGACAAGCTGGCCGCCAGCTATATCCTGCAGGGCGCGCTGGACCGGCTGCGCCACGCCTGACCTGCAGCCGCAACTGCGGCGTGGAAAATTCAACAAGCTGTTGAACGGCGGCCCCCCCTCCGCTACACCGCTGCAAACTTAGGGAATGGGAGCGCATGGCCCAAGCTCGCGCCAGCACAGCCTCGACGTCGTCCGCCGGCTCCTCCGGCGATTATCCCCCGTTCAATCAGCGCCATCTGCTCTCGATCGCCGATCTGCAGCAACACGAGATCGTGGATCTGCTCGACCGCGCCGAAGCCATGGTGCCGGTCAGCCGGCAGGAGCGCAAAAGCCACCCCACCCTTAGCGGCAAGACGCAGATCAACCTGTTCTTCGAGCCCTCCACCCGCACCCAGGGCTCGTTCGAGATCGCCGGCAAGCGCCTGGGCGCCCTGGTGATGAACATGTCGGTCAAGACCAGTTCGGTCAGCAAGGGCGAAACCCTGATCGACACCGCCGCGACGCTCAATGCCATGCGCCCCGACGTCATCGTGGTGCGCCATTCGGCGGCTGGCGCCGTGGAGCTGCTGAGCCAGAAGGTCGGCTGCGCCGTCATCAATGCCGGCGATGGCGCGCATGAGCACCCGACCCAGGCCTTGCTAGACGCCCTCACCATCCGCCGCCACAAGGGCCGCATTTCCGGGCTGACCGTCGCCATCTGCGGCGACATCGCCAATTCCCGCGTGGTCCGCTCCAATCTGCTGCTGCTGGGCGCCCTCAATGTGCGCACCCGGGTCATCGCCCCGCGCAACCTGCTGCCGGCGGGCATCGAAAACCTCGCCACCGAGGTCTTCACCGACATGCGCGAGGGCCTGAGGGGCGCCGATGTGGTGATGACGCTGCGCCTGCAGCATGAGCGCGCCCAGGGCCGCATGATCCCCTCGGTGCGCGAATATTACCGCTTCTACGGCCTCGACGCGGAAAAGCTGGCCTTTGCCAAGCCGGACGCCATTGTCATGCATCCCGGGCCGATGAACCGCGGCGTCG
This sequence comes from Devosia beringensis, assembly GCF_014926585.1. Taxonomy (NCBI): domain Bacteria; kingdom Pseudomonadati; phylum Pseudomonadota; class Alphaproteobacteria; order Hyphomicrobiales; family Devosiaceae; genus Devosia; species Devosia beringensis. The sequence continues at coordinate 3,942,520 of NZ_CP045422.1, forward strand.
AGATCGATCCGGCCATTGCCGATGGCGTGCAGTCGGTGATCAACGAGCAGGTGGAAATGGGCGTTGCCGTGCGCATGGCCGTGCTCGATGCCCTGCTGCCGACGAGGAACGAGGCATGACCGCCCCCCTGCTGATTGAAAATGCCCGCATCCTTGATCCGGCCTCCGGCACCGATGCCGTCGGCGCTGTGCTGGTCGAGAATGGCCTCATCGCCGAGATCGCCATCGGCAGGCCCATTGGCGTGCCCGACGGCGCCGAAGTGATCAATGCGCATGGCCTGATGCTGTCACCGGGCCTGATCGACATGCGCGTCTTTACCGGCGAGCCGGGCAAGGAATATCGCGAAACCCTGGCCTCGGCCGGCGAGGCTGCTGCTGCCGGCGGCGTCACCAGCTTTGTCATGATGCCCGATACCACCCCGGTGGTGGATGATGGCGCGCTGGTGGATTTCCTCATCCGCCGCGCCAAGGCCACTTCCAAGGTCAATGTGCTGCCCGCTGGCGCCATTACCAAGGGCCTCAACGGCACCGAGATGACCGAGTATGGCCTGCTGCAGGAGGCCGGCGCCGTCTGCCTCACCGATGGCCGCCACTCCATCCAGTGCACCTCCATGCTGCGCACGGCTATGAGCTATGCCGCCAATTTCGGCCTGACCTTCGTGCACCATGTCAGCGATACCGATCTCACCGGCCCCGGCGTGATGAATGAAGGCCTGTTCGCCACCATTCTGGGCCTCAAGGGCATTCCGCGCGAAGCAGAGACCATTCCGCTGGCGCGCGACCTGCAGCTGGCCGCCCTGACCGGCGTCAAATACCACGCCGCCCAGATCTCCTGCGCCGCCTCGGTGGAGCTGGTCGCCGCCGCCAAGAAGCGTAACAAGTCAGTTACGGCAGGGGTTTCCATCAATAACCTCGCGCTTAACGAGAACGACATCGGCCGCTACCGCACCTTCTTCAAGCTGTCGACGCCCTTGCGCTCGGAAGACGATCGCCAGGCCATCATCGAGGGCCTGCGCAGCGGCGCCGTGGACACCATCCATTCCGATCACGATCCGCAGGATACCGAGGTCAAGCGCCAGCCCTTTGCCGAAGCCTCGGACGGTGCCATCGGCCTTGAAACCCTGCTCGCCGCCGCGTTGCGCCTGGTCCATTCTGGCGATGTCGAAATCCTCACGGTCCTGCGCGCCATGACCAGCCGCCCCGCCGAAATTCTCGGCCTGTCCTCCGGCCGCATTGCCGTGGGTGCGCCGGCCGACCTGATCCTGGTCGATCTCGACTATCCCTGGCAGGTCGACGAAACCGCGCTGCGCTCCCGCTCCCGCAACACCAGCTTTGAGGGCGCCCGCCTTGCGGGCAAGGTCATGCGGACGATCGTCGGCGGCGAGACGGTGTATTTGCACGAAGACTGAGGCTCGATCTCATCCTCTCCCGTTCACGGGAGAGGGGGACCACGCATAGCGTGGTGGAGAGGGGAGCCCACGCGCAGATCCATGGCCCGTTCACGCTCTCGGGCATCATCATCGGGGGCGCGGCACCCCCCTACACCGCCTGACGGCGGGCCTTTCGAGCTTAGCTCTCAAGGCCTCCTCACCTAAAATCGCTCCACCGGAGCGATTTTGCCTTCGGCCGGCTCGAAGCCCCTCCCCCGCAAGCGGTGGAGGATAGACGGCGGCACCCACTCCCCTCTTGCGGTGCAACCGGCCGCCGGGGTATTTCTCATCCACGCCAAAAGGATATCGCCCCCATGCCCTTCGACATTCTCCCGCTGCTCTACGCCGCCGTCCTGGGCTATCTGTGCGGCTCGGTCCCCTTCGGCCTGCTGCTGACCCGGGCTGCCGGGCTGGGCGATATCCGCGCCATCGGCTCGGGCAATATCGGCGCCACCAATGTGCTGCGCACCGGCAATCGCTGGCTGGCTGCCGCGACCCTCGTGCTCGACGCCGCCAAGGCCGCCATGCCGGTGCTGCTGGCGCGCGGGCTCTGGGGCGAGGAAGCCGCCATGCTGGCGGGCCTGGGCGCCTTTGTCGGCCATTGCTTTCCGGTCTGGCTCGGCTTCAAGGGCGGCAAGGGCGTCGCCGTCTTTATCGGCTCGCTGCTGGCGCTGAGCTGGCCGGTCGGGCTGATCTTCTGCGCGGTCTGGCTGTTCATTGCCTTTGCCCGCAAGTTCTCCTCGCTGGCCGCCCTTACCGCCGGCGCCACGGCGCCGATCTTTGCCTATGTCGTGGTCGATGAACGCCTCGCCGCAACGGCCGCTCTCATGGCGCTGCTGCTGTTCTTCCAGCACCGCGAAAACATTGTCCGCCTGATCGCCGGCACCGAACCGACGATCGGCGGCGGCAAGAAAACCATCTGATCGATGGCGCCTGACCCGGGTGCCACAATACTGACCCCGGCGCAGCGTCTGTCCTGGCTGCGCCTGATCCGCACCGACAATGTCGGTCCGGCCACGTTCAACCAGCTTTTGAGTCGCTTCGGCTCGGCCGAGGCCGCGCTCGAGGCCCTGCCCGACCTGACGCGCCGCGCTGGCAAGCCCGTCCGCATCACCACAAAGGCCGAAGCCGAGGACGAAATGGCCGGCCTTGCCCGCTATGGCGCCCGCCTCGTCGCCCGCAGCGATGCCGATTACCCGCCGCTGCTGCGCTTCATCGCCGGCGCCCCGCCGCTGCTGACCCTGGCCGGCGGCGCGGCGCTTGACTGGCAGCGCACAGTGGCCATTGTCGGCGCGCGCAATGCCTCGTCGGCCGGCATCAAGATGACGCGCCTGCTGGCCACCGATCTGGGGGCTGCCGGCTATACCGTGGTCTCGGGTCTCGCCCGCGGCATCGACGCCGCCGCCCACGCCGCCAGTCTGACCACCGGCACCATTGCCGTGCTGGCCGGTGGCTTCGACAAGATCTATCCCGAGCAGAATATTGGCCTGGCACATGATATTCTCGACGCTGGCGGGGCCTTACTCACCGAAATGCCGCTGGGCTGGGAACCCCGCGCCCGCGACTTTCCGCGCCGCAACCGTTTGGTTTCGGGACTTTCCCTGGGTGTCGTGGTAGTGGAAGCCGCGCAGCGCAGTGGCTCGCTGATTACCGCCCGGCTGGCGCTGGAGCAGGACCGCGACGTCTTTGCCGTCCCCGGCTCGCCGCTCGATCCGCGGGCAGAGGGTGGTAACCTGCTGATCCAGCAAGGCGCCAGGCTGGTCATCAGTGCCGCCGACATCATCGACACCCTGGGCAGCGCCGACCCGGCCCGCACCAGCCTTTTTGAAGGCGATTGGCAGCCCGACCTCGCCGCCGAAGCGGCGCCGCCCAGCGACAGCGACAAGTCCCGGCTCCTGTCGGCGCTCAGCGCCACGCCGATGGATGTCGACGAACTGATCCGACAATCGGGCCTTTCCGCCAGCGCCATGCAGATGCTGCTGCTTGAACTGGATCTCGCCGGCCAGATCGAGTGGTCGAGCGGGCAGCTGGTGGCGCTGAAATATCTGTAGCGATTCCAGCCCCCACCCAGCCTCCCCCTGGAGGGGGAGGACCAGCGCGGTGTCTACGGCACGATCGTGCCAAAAACCGGATGTGATCCCTCCCCCTCAGGGGGAGGTTAGGTGGGGGTCCTACCGCCCGCCTTCGATCTTGCGGTTGCGCTGGCCGATGCCGCCGGGGCCATAGGGATAGTCGCTCATGTCCGGCTTGCTGACATCGGTCAGCGTGGCGATCTCCTCGGCGCTCAGCACCAAGTCGGCGGCGCCCAGATTATCCTTGAGTTGCGCCGTCGTCCGTGCGCCCAGGATCACCGAGGTCACCGCCGGCTGCGCCGCCACCCAGGCCAGGGCTACCTGCGCCATACTGGCGCCGCGCGCCTTGGCCAGGTCTTCCACGGCGCCGATGACGTCCCAGGTGATCGACTTGGCATTGCGCTTGTCGAAGGCCTCCATGCCGCGCTTGGGGTCTTCGCCCAGGCGCGTCGCCCCGGTTGGCATCTGGTCGCGCTTGTATTTGCCGCTCAGCCAGCCGCCACCCAGAGGCGACCAGGGGAGCAGGCCGATCTCGGCATCGAGCGCCGCCGGCATGATCTCGTGCTCGATGTCGCGGACCAAGAGGTTATATTGTGGCTGCAGCGTCACCGGCGGGGCAAAGCCCTTGGCCTTGGCCGTCCAGACCGCCTTGGTCAGCTGCCAGCCGAGGAAGTTGGAAAAGCCGTAATAGGCAATCTTGCCATTACCGATCGCGTCATCGAGAAAGCGCAGCGTCTCCTCGATCGGCGTCAGCGCGTCCCAGGCATGCATCTGGTAGAGGTCGATATGCTCGACGCCCAGGCGTTTGAGCGACGCGTCCAGGGCCTCGCGCAGGTTCTTGGCCGAGAGGCCGAGATGGTTGGGCCCCTGCCCCATGGGAAAGCGGCCCTTGGTGGTGATCACCAGGTCGCGCAGCACTCCGGGCTTGCGCTTGAGCCAGCGGCCGACGATCTCCTCGGACACGCCGGCGCTATAGACATTGGCGGTGTCGATGAAATTGCCGCCGGCCGCGACATAATCATCCATCAGCTGGAATGACGTGGCCTCGTCCGATTCCGCGCCGAAGGTCATCGTCCCCAGGGCGTAGGCCGAAACGACGGTGCCGCTATTACCGAGCTTGCGATACTGCATTATTCAATCTCCTCATGATCGACCCGATGGGCTACCGACTTCCGCGCAGGAGCGCAGGCACAAGTCAGCCGCAATATGATTGGGTCCGGCGCAGAACAGCGCACGTGCCGAGTCTGCACCGGCCCCATCTTGTATGCAAGATTTCTCTCCCCTTTGGGGAGGGCAGGTCCGGTCACAATGTGCCCGTTGACACTTTGTTCCGGCTTCACCATGTTGCGCGCTCTTCCATAAAAGCGGTTGCGGACAGGTATTCCATGAAGGTCGTTGTCGTTGAAAGTCCGGCTAAAGCCAAGACAATCAACAAATATCTGGGCTCGGACTACCATGTCCTGGCCAGTTTCGGCCATGTCCGCGATTTGCCCGCCAAGGATGGCTCGGTCCGTCCCGACGAAGATTTTGCCATGTCCTGGGAGGTCGATACGGCCTCCAAGAAGCGCATTGCCGACATTGCCGCAGCCCTCAAGGGCGCCGATGAACTGATCCTGGCGACTGACCCTGACCGCGAAGGCGAGGCCATTTCCTGGCACGTGCTGGATGTGCTCCGGCAGAAAAAAGTCATCAAGAAGGACATGATCGTCCGCCGCGTGCTGTTCAACGCCATCACCAAGGACGCGATCCTGGCGGCCATGCAGGTGCCGCGCGAGATCGACATGCCGCTCGTCGATGCCTATCTGGCCCGCCGCGCGCTCGATTACCTCGTCGGCTTCACCCTTTCGCCCATCCTGTGGCGCAAGCTGCCCGGCTCGCGCTCGGCCGGTCGCGTCCAGTCGGTGGCCTTGCGCCTGGTCTCGGATCGCGAGAGCGAGATCGAAAAGTTCAAGCCCGACGAATATTGGTCAGTCGAGGCCAAGCTGGCCCAGGCCGGCAAAAGCTTCCTCGCCCGCCTGCTGTCGGTGGATGGCAAGAAAACCGACAAGCTGGCGATCAAGGATGGCGAAAACGCCGCCGAGCTCAAAAAGCTCATCGAAGCCGGCCAGTTTAATGTCTCGGCCGTCGACAAGAAGCCGACCAAGCGCAATCCCTATGCGCCCTTCACCACCTCGAGCCTGCAGCAGGACGCATCCTCGCGCCTGGGCCTGTCGCCCAATCGCACCATGCAGATCGCCCAGCGGCTCTACGAAGACGGCCTCATCACCTATATGCGTACCGACGCCGTGCAGATGGCGCCCGAAGGCATTGCCATGGCCCGTTCGGTGATCGGCAAGTATTTCGGCGAGGAGTACCTCCCCGACAAGCCGCGCATCTACCAGACCAAGGCCAAGAATGCCCAGGAGGCGCACGAGGCCATCCGTCCCACCGATATGTTCAAGCGCCCTGAAAGCCTCTCTCTGGATGCCGACCAAGCCAAGCTCTACGGCCTGATCTGGCGTCGGACCCTGGCCAGCCAGATGCGCTCGGCCGAGATCGACCGGACCACAGTGGACATTGCCGTCAATGTCCCCGGCCGCCATGTCGAGCTGCGCGCCGTCGGCTCGGTCGTGACGTTCTCTGGCTTCCTCAAGCTCTATGGCGTCGAGGTCAAGTCCGATGAGCCCGATGACGAGGACGAGGAAAGCCGCGAATTGCCGCCCATTGCTGTCGGCGACAAGCCGGCGCTCCAGGCCGTCGACATCGAGCAGCACTTCACCCAGCCGCCCAGTCGCTACACCGAAGCCAGCCTGATCAAGAAGATGGAAGAGCTCGGCATCGGCCGGCCCTCCACCTATGCCGCGACCCTGACCACGCTCAAGGACCGAGACTATGTCCGCCTTGAGGGCAAGGCGCTGCATCCCGAAGATCGCGGCCGCATCGTCACGGCCTTCCTCGAAAACTTCTTCAGCCGCTATGTCGAATATGGCTTCACCGCCGGTCTCGAAGAGCAGCTCGACGAGATCTCGGCCGGCACGCTCGACTACAAGCAGGTGCTGCGCGATTTCTGGAAGGATTTCTTCGCCGCCACCACCGAGATCAAGGATCTGCGCGTCTCCGAAGTCCTCGACGTACTCAATGACGCCCTGGCCAGCCGCATCTTCCCGGAAAAGGAAGATGGGTCCGACCCGCGCCGCTGCCCCACCTGCGGCACCGGTCAGCTGTCGCTCAAGCTGGGCAAGTTCGGCGCCTTTATCGGTTGCTCGAACTATCCCGAATGCAAGCACACCATGCAGCTCTCGGACGCCGCCACCGGCCAGTCCTCCGAGGCGGCGCCGGGTGATGGCGTGCTCGGCACCGATCCGGAATCGGGCGACGAGGTCTTCCTCAAGACCGGCCGCTTCGGCCCCTATGTCCAGCTCGGCGATGCCGGCGGCAAGGAGGCCAAGCGCAGCTCGATTCCCAAGGGCTGGGACGCCGCCACGATCAATCTGGAAGGTGCGCTCAAGCTGCTGTCGCTGCCGCGCGATGTCGGCCTGCATCCCGAAACCGGCCTGCCGATCACCGCGGGCCTGGGTCGCTATGGCCCCTTCATCCTCAGCGATGGCAAATATGCCAATCTGCCGGACGTCGAAGAGGTCTTTACCGTCGGCCTCAACCGCGCCGTCGATCTCTTGGCCGAAAAGGCCAAGGGCGGCTTCAAGCGTGCCGGCAGCGTCGCCGCCATCGCCACTTTCGAGCATGACAATGGCCCGATCACCGTGCGCGCCGGCAAATACGGCCCCTATGTCAACCAGGGCAAGATAAACGCCACCATCCCCAAGGATGTGCAGCCAGAGACGGTGACGGTGGAACAGGCCCTGGGCTGGATCGCTGCACGCGCCGAGGTCACCGGCGCCAAGATCAAGAAGGCGCCGGCGAAGAAGGCCGCGGCGAAAAAGCCGGCGGCCAAGAAGCCTGCTGCCGCCAAGGCGACAGCGACCAAGGCGACCGCTGCCAAGAAACCGGCAGCGAAAAAGCCTGCCGCCAAGAAGAATGTGGTCGCCGACGAAGACGTGCCGTTCTAGCAAGCACCCCCACCCAGCCTCCCCCTGAAGGGGGAGGAGTCGTGCTGTGGGTAGGCCGTAATGTTGCCCCATCCCCGATCGGTCCCTCCCCCTTCAGGGGGAGGTTAGGTGGGGGCCAGGGACTAGGTGGGGAAGTCCTACCCGATCGTGCGCTCGATCATCTTGAGCCAGTTGCCATAGGCGATCTTGCCGACCAGTTCCTCGCCATAACCCTTGTCGAGCAGTGCCTGCAGCAGTTTGGGCACGCCGGTGACGTCGCCGATCTCGGCCGGCAGCATGGCCCCGTCGAAATCGCTTCCCAAAGCCACGCCATCCTCGCCCAGCGCCGCGACCAGCGCATCCACATGGCGCACCACCACTTCCATCGGCGTATCCTTGAGCCACTGCCCGTCCGGCCGCAGGAAGCCGGCGGCATAGTTGACCCCGACGATCCCGCCGCTCTCGGCGATGGCCGCCAGCTGCCAGTCCACCAGGTTGCGCGAATTGGCGCAGATGGCATGCACATTGGAATGGGTCGCCACCAGCGGCCTGTCGCTGAGCGCCGAGACGTCGCGGAAGCCGGCAGCGTTGAGATGGCTGAGGTCGATCATGATGCCGCGGCTATTGCATTCTTTGACCAGCGCCTTGCCGGCGTCACTGAGCCCCGGGCCGATTTCGGCATCGGAGGGAAAGCGGAACGGCACGCCGCTGGCATAGGCATTGGCCCGGCTCCAGACGAGGCCAATAGATCGCAGCCCGGCGGCATAGAGCACCTCCAGCGCGTCGAAGCGAGTATCGATGGCCTCGGCCCCCTCGATATGCAGCACCGCCGCCAGCGTGCCGCCGGCGACCGCCGCGCGGATCTCCGCCGCGCTGCGGCAGATAGCCATGCCGCCGGCCCGCTCGATCTGCAGCGCAATCGCCGTCATCGCCAGCGTCGAGGCCTGGGCGTCGGCCAGCCCCAGTTCGGGTGGCAGTTCGCCCTTGGCATTGCCGGCACCGGCCACGACCGAACCCAGATTGCCCTTGAGCGGCGGCGGAAACATCGCAAAGAACCCGCCCGCCATGCCCGCGGCCTTGGCCCGCGGCAGGTCGATATCGGCCGCTGGCATGCCCTCGATGAACAGCCTTTCCTTGTCCCCCTCGGCCTCCAGCAGCTTGAGCAGGGTATCGTTGTGGCCGTCGAAGAAGGGAATGGTCATGGCAAGGAATCGCTTTCTGTTGGCCTGATACCAGCACGAAGCACGCGCGGTTGCGACCGGCTTTGGCCCTCGGATCGCCATCCTGGCAAAGTGAAGCCGTCTGTATTTGGCAAACTGGCCGGCATCACCTACATGTCTTGCAACATGACAGTCAAAAAACCCACAAAACCAAAAAACCTCTCCGGCCCCCGCCGCCCAACGGCGCCGCGCGCCGATGCCCTGCCCAGTCGCGAGCAATTGCTGGCGGCCCTGGCCGAGCAGACCGACATCAAGGGCAAGCGCGATCTGGCCAAGGTGTTCGGCATTCGCGGCGATATGCGCCGCCCGTTCAAGGCCATGCTGGCCGAGCTCGAGGGCGAGGGTGTCATCACCCGCACCCGCAAGGCGCTGCGCCGCACCGCCGCCCTGCCCCATGTCACCGTGCTCGACATCCCCGCCGATGCCGATCCCGAAGACATGCATGCCTTTCCCGCCCAGTGGAATGACGAGGAAGGCGAAAAGCCCCGTGTCACCGTGCTGAGCGGCCGCGATGCCCGCGTCGCTCCGGCGCCGGGCGATCGCATCCTGGCGCGCATCGATGCCGGCGATGCCGAGATTCCGGTCTATACCGCCAAGGCGATGAAGATCCTCGACAAGCCGCGCCGCGGCCAGATCGGCATTGTCCGCATGGACGATGACGGCGCCCGCCTCATCCCGGTCGATCGCAAGCAGAAAGAAATGCGGATCCCGCTGGGCGACCTGTTGACGGCCGGCGATGGCGACCTCGTCGAAGTCGAGGTCAAACTTTCCGGCCGGTTGATGATCCCCCGCGCCAAGGTGGTGGCCGTCATCGGCAACCCCATGTCCGAGGGCGCGGTCAGTCTGATCGCCATCCACAACCTCGAAATCCCCTATCGCTTCCCCGCCTCGGTGATCCGCGAGGCCGACGAGGCCAGCGAGATCGGTCTCAAGGGTCGCGAGGACTGGCGCGACGTGCCGCTGATCACCATCGATCCGGCCGATGCCAAGGATCATGACGACGCCGTCTATGCCCGGCCCGATACCGACCCCGCCAACAAGGGTGGCCATATTGTCATCGTCGCCATTGCTGACGTTGCCGCCTATGTCCGCCCCGGCACGGCGCTCGATCGCGAAGCCTATACCCGCGGCAATTCGGTCTATTTCCCTGATCGCGTCGTGCCCATGCTGCCCGAGCGCATTTCCAACGAGCTGTGCTCGCTGAAAGAAGGCGTGCCGCGCGCCGCCTTGGCCGTGCGCATGATCATCGGCGCCGATGGCAAGAAGCGCAGCCACAGCTTCCATCGCATCCTGATGCGCTCTGCCGCCAAACTCTCTTACCAGCAGGCCCAGGCGGCCATTGACGGCAAGGCGGACGAGCAGACCGGCCCGCTGCTCGACCCCATCCTGCGCCCGCTCTACGCCGCCTATGATGCCATGGCGCATGCGCGCGACCATCGTGGCCCGCTGGCGCTCGATCTGCCCGAGCGCAAGATCCTGCTCGACGACAAGGGCATGGTGCGCGACATCCACATTCCCGACCGGCTCGAAGCCCATCGCCTCATCGAGGAAATGATGATCGCCGCCAATGTGGCGGCCGCGGAAACGCTCGAGCAGAAGAAATCTGCCCTGCTCTATCGGGTGCATGACGAGCCGAGCTCGGAAAAGCTGCAGGCTTTGCGCGATTTCCTGGGCTCGCTGGATATTGCCATCAAGAAATCCGACAGCGTCCGCGCCAGCGATTTCAACGGCATCCTGGCGCAGTCGCGCAAGGCGGGCAATGTCGAGCAGGTCAGCGAGATGGTGCTGCGCAGCCAGGCCCAGGCCGAGTACAATGCCGACAATTACGGCCATTTCGGTCTCAATCTCGACCGCTATGCCCATTTCACCTCGCCCATCCGCCGCTATGCCGATCTGATCGTGCATCGCGCGCTGATCAAGGCGCTCGGCCTGGGCGATGATGGCCTCAGCGAAACCGAGCTGCTGCACCTGCCCGGCATCGCCCAGCACATTTCGGCCACCGAGCGCCGGGCCATGCGGGCCGAGCGCGAAACCGCCGACCGCCTGCTGGCCCAATTCCTCGCGACAAAGATCGGCGCCCGTTTCGAGGGCCGCATATCCGGCGTCACCCGCTCGGGCCTCTTCGTGCGCCTGCTCGAGACCGGGGCCGATGGTTTCATCCCGGCGTCGAGCCTGGGCCAGGACTTCTATCGCTATGTCGAGGAGCGCCAATCGATGATCGGCGATCGTGGCGGCGAGAAGTTCACCCTGGGCGATCGCGTCACCGTCCGGCTGCTGGAAGCCGCGCCGGTGGCCGGGGCGCTGCGCTTCGAGCTGCTGTCGGAGGGGGAGCGCGTCAATCCGTCATCTGTTCGACGGGGCAACAAGCGCCCACCTAAGTCATTCGGGCCCAAGGGCCGCAAGAAGAGGTGATGTGATGGCAGGCAAGGCAAAGGCAATCGACCAGCGCGATGTTGGGCAGGCAATGTGGCGCGGCACGCTGTGCAAGTGCCCGCATTGCGGCCAGGGCAAGATGTTCCGCGCCTATCTCAAGGTGGCAGAGCATTGCGACAGCTGCGGCGAGCAGCTTGACCTGCACCGCGCCGATGACTTCCCGCCCTATATCGCCATCACTATTGTCGGGCACATCCTGATCCTGGCCATGCTGCACATGGAGATGGTCTGGCACGTAAACCCGCTGGTCTATCTCTACACCATGGTGCCGCTGGCGGTTATCCTGCCCATGGCCATGCTGCCCTCCATCAAGGGCGCCATTGTCGGCCTGCAGTGGGCCAATGGCATGTATGGCTTCGGCACCGGCCAGCGTGACTGAAAGCTGCCTTGACAATCTGCGGTAAATCCGTAGGTTGCGGCCAAATTCCGGCGCCGGGGAATCCGCGGCGCCATTTGCTTTGTGAAGGACTACAACATGGCCAAAGCTGCTTCCGTCAAGATCAAGCTCGTGTCGACAGCTGATACTGGCTTTTTCTACGTGACCAAAAAGAACGCCCGCACCCAGACCGAGAAGCTCTCGTACAACAAGTACGATCCCGTAGTGCGCAAGCATGTCGAGTTCAAGGAAGCCAAGATCAAGTAATCTGGCGCCTGTTCGACGACCCAAAAAAGCCCCGCATCATCGATGCGGGGCTTTTTGCTGTCGGTCGTTTGTCACCAAAGCGCCAAAGCGTGACGCTCAAGGTGAGCAGTCTGCTGACCAGATGGGGGCAAAGGTGACGACGCATCGAATGAGGAGTGGCTGGTCCGGAGCGGCATGTCGAAGAGGCCACTCTGTCCGCGTCCGGACCAACCGCCCTACGGGGCTCAGGAGTTGCGGCGGACCTGAGACGAGCCGTAGGGAACCATCGGCTGCAACTCGTCTGGAGCGCCGGCCGGTGTTGAGGGCAACCTACCCTGCGGCCGCAAAAAGACAAGGCAAACCGGGCCTTTGCGGCTGGCAACCTTTTGTTAATTATAACAAATAACCCTAATGGCGACAATTGCACTGATATGTCAGGCGGCGTCGAACACCACCCGATTGCGGCCTTCGCGCTTGGCACGATAGAGCGCCACGTCGGCCCGCTTGATCAGCGACTCGGGCGTGTCGGTCAGGCTTTCGTTCAGCGTGACGCCGGCCGAAACGGTCACCGACAGCGGTCGCGGTGAGCCAACGTCAAAGCCGCGATCAGAGATGGACTGCCGCACCCGTTCAGCCACGGCCTCGGCCTGGCGGAAATCGGTATCGGGCATCAGCACGACGAATTCCTCGCCGCCGAATCGGCAAGCCAGATCAATGCCTCGGATGTTTCGCTTCAAGCGGGCTGCGAACTCGCGGATGACCGCGTCGCCGATATCGTGCCCATGGCCGTCATTGACCGCCTTGAAGTGATCGATGTCGAGAATCATCAGCGCCATGTCCCGCTTGAGCGCCTGCGCCTTGCCCAGCATGACCCCGAGATGCCGGTCGAAATAGCGCCGGTTGTAAAGGCCCGTCATGTCATCGGTCACGGCCAGGGCCATGGTATTGTTGACACTTTGGCGCAGTTCCATGGCGTAGCGATGCCGCCGGATCTGGGTCCGGACGCGGGCTGCCAGCTCATGGCGTTCGACGGGGCGGGAGATGAAGTCATTCACCCCCAGGTCGAGCGCCCGCACCACCTTGGGCTTGTCGGCTTCCTCGGCCATCAGGATGATGGGCAGGTTGCGGGTATGCTCGAGCGTGCGCATCTGTGAGCAGACCCGCAGCGGGTCGAACTCGTTGAGCGCCATCGAGACCAAAGCCAATTCATATTGTTTGCCAGTGACCTGGAACACCGCGTCGGCCGGGGTGAGCAAGATATCCACGTCATGTTCGGGCGTGATATAACTCTTGATGCGCTCGGCATGGCGCGCATCGGTGTCGATGATCAGCACCGAGCCGCCGGCCGTGTTGATCGTGTCCATGGCCCGGATCGCGTCTTCGATGGCGATCTGCTGGCCGGTCATGGCCCGGGCCCGCAATTCGTCGGTCAGCGACTTGAGGCGCACCAGGCTTTTGACCCGCGCCAGCAGCTGCACGTCGTCCACCGGCTTGGTGAGAAAATCGTCCGCGCCCACTTCGAGGCCGCGTACGCGGTCCGAGGTCTGGTCCAGGGCGGTGACCATCAGCACGGGGATGTGCTGGGTGCGGGGATTGCTCTTGAGCCGCTGGCAGACTTCAAAGCCGTCCATGTCGGGCATCATCACGTCGAGCAGGACGATGTCGATGTCCTGGCTCTCGCAGATGGCCAGGGCCTGCGGACCCGACGACGCTGTCACTACAGCATAATATTCGGCACTGAGCCGCGCCTCGAGCAGGCGGACATTGGTGGGAATATCGTCAACGATCAGCACGCGTGCGGTCACTATCGGCCCCGAAATAGCAGTTCGCCTGCCGGGGATATCCGGCATCAGGCGGGCCGATCAGGCAGCAGGCAGCAGCGCGCTGCAACGATCAGGCAGGGCCAATGTAGCGGGCAATAGTTTCCAGAAAGTGAGGTACCGAGATGGGCTTGCTGATGTAGCCCTCGCAGCCTCCCTGCAGGATACGTTCCTCGTCGCCCTTCATGGCAAAGGCCGTGACGGCGATAACCGGGATGTGCGCCATCTCGTCATCATCCTTGAGCCATTTGGTCACCACGAGCCCGGAAACCTCGGGCAGCTGGATATCCATCAGGATCAGGTCAGGGTGGTGCGCACGTGCCAGATCGAGCGCCTCCATCCCGTTGCGGGTCTGGATGACGGCATAGCCGCGCGATTCGAGCAGGTCGTTGAAGAGCTTCATATTGAGCTCATTGTCTTCAACGATCATCACTGTCTTGGGCATTGATCCATCCTCGCGCCGCTAAGGCGCTGGCAGCACTTCGCTTTGCTGCCCATTTCAGCTAGCATCAAAACGCTTACAAATCATCAAAAGAGCCCAGCCGTGCCCCGTCCCGATCCCGCAACCGCAGCCCTGGCCAGCTATGCCGACATGTGCCTGGGCTATCTCGCGGAGAACCCCGAGGAATTGCTGGCCTTCATGCAGCATGCCGGCCTTGATCCGGCCGCCCTGCGGGGCGCCGTCGGCACGCCTGCTCTGCAGCGCGGCCTTGTCGACTATGTTGCCTCAAATGAACCGATTCTGCTCGCGCTCTGTGCGAATGCGAACATAGCGCCCGAGGCCTTCATGCGGGTGTTCCACACGATCAACCGGACGGAGTATTGATTGGCGCATGACTGGCTGTGCCGGGATTGCCTGCAATACGGGACGGCAGCCGCCATTCCGGAGCGCTGTCCCGCCTGCGGGTCGCCGCGCCTGCGCAGCCATGCGGAACTGTTCGCCCTTACCACGGCCCATGTCGATTGCGACGCCTTCTATGCCTCAGTCGAGAAGCGCGATGACCCGAGCCTGCGCGACAAGCCGGTGATCATCGGCGGCGGCGTGCGCGGCGTGGTCTCGACCTGCTGCTATATTGCCCGCCAATCCGGCGTCCGCTCGGCCATGCCCATGTTCAAGGCGCGAGACCTCTGCCCCGATGCGGTGATCATCAAGCCCAACATGGCCAAATATGTCGAGGTCAGCCGGCAGATCCGCGCCAAGATGGATGCGCTCACCCCGCTGGTCGAACCCATCTCGATCGATGAGGCCTTTCTCGATCTCGCCGGCACGCAGATCCTGCACAAGGCGCCGCCCGCCGTGGTGCTGGCCCGCTTCGCCCGTGCCGTCGAGAGCGAGATCGGCGTCTCGATCTCGGTCGGGCTCAGCCACAACAAGTTCCTGGCCAAGGTCGCCTCCGATCTCGACAAGCCGCGCGGCTTTGCCGTCATCGGCGCGGCGGAAACTGTGGAATTTCTGGCGCCCCGGCCGATCAGCCTGATCTATGGCGTGGGCAAGGTGCTGGCGGAAACGCTGCGCAAGGATGGCCTGCTCACCATCGGTCAGCTGCAGAACGAATCGCCGGACCGGCTGATGCGCCGCTATGGCGAGACCGGCGCCCGCCTGGCCCGGCTGGCCCGCGGCGAGGATAGCCGCAAGATCACCACGCAGGGCGAGATGAAGACCGTCTCGTCGGAAACCACCTTCAACAGCGACATTGCCAGCCTCGAGGAGCTCTCCACCGAACTGCTCAAGGTCACCGAACGGCTGTCCGAACGGCTCAAGGCCAAGAATATTGTGGGTGACACAGTGACACTGAAGCTGAAATCGGCCGGTTTCCGCTTGCGCACCCGCGCCCGGCACTTGATGATCCCGACCCAATTGGCCAATGTCATTTATGAAACCGGCCTGTCGCTGCTGGGCCCCGAGGCCGATGGCACCGCATTCCGGCTGATTGGAATCGGCGTTTCCGGTATCGACACCGCCAGCGGCAGTGATCCGGCAGACCTGCTGGAACCGGCCGTGGCCCGCAAGGCCGCGGCGGAACGCGCCATGGATCGCGTGCGTACCCGCTTCGGCCGGGAAGCGGTGATCCGCGGCAAGCTCTACAAACACCCGCCGGCGCCGCCGGCCGGGCCCGACGACGACCAAAGCGAAGGCAAGACCAGATGACCAGCCCGATCGAAAAACTCCGCGAGTTTGGCTACGAACTCCCCGCCCCCAAGGCGCCTGTCGCCAGCTATGTGCCAGTCAATCGCAGCGGCAACCTGCTCTATGTCTCGGGCCAAATCTCGTCCAATGATCAGGGCGTGGTCACGGGCCTTTTGGGCGACAACATGAACGTCGTGCAGGGCGGCAATGCTGCCGAACTGGCCGCGCTCAACGTGCTGTCGCATATCGTGCACACGGCCGGCGTGCCGCTCGAGGAGATCAAGCGCATCGTCAAGATCACCGTGCTAGTCGCCTCCACACCCGACTTCACCGAACAGCATCTGGTCGCCAATGGCTGCTCGAACATGCTGGTGGCGATTCTGGGCGACAAGGGCAAGCATGCACGCGCCGCCTTCGGCGTGGCCTCCCTGCCCTTCGGCGCCGCCGTCGAGATCGAAGCCATCGTCGAGATCTGACCGTTACATCGCCGTCACAGTCCGGTGTCACTGGAGACGCTCACGCCACGACGAGATCCAGCATGACCGACCCACTGTTCCCCCGCCCGATCGCGCATCGCGGCCTGCATGACCAGGCCGCGGGCGTCATTGAAAACAGCGCCGCCGCCTTCGAGGCCGCGATTGCCGGCAATTTCGCCATCGAATGCGACGTCCAGCTGACCGCCGACGGCGTCCCGGTGGTGTTCCATGACGACAGCATGGAGCGGCTGATCGGCCTGCCTGGGGCTGTTGCCGATGCCGACAGCGCCCAGGTCACCACGACCGCCCTGCTTGGCAGCAGTGCCGGCGAATGCCCGCAGACCTTTGCCGCCTTCCTTGCCCAGATCGCCGGCCGCACCCTGCTGCAGATCGAACTCAAGCAGCAGCGCGATCCCGCTGGCACCCAGACCCTCGCCCGCACGGTGGCAGAAGGCCTGGCCACCTATGCCGGCCCGGTTACCGTCGAGTCGTTTGATCCGACCCTGCTGACGGCCATCCGCGCGCATGGCTTTACCGGCCCGCGCGGCATCATCACCTATGGCTATGACAAGCCGGAATGGAACGGCAAGCTCACCGCGGCCCAGCGCTTTGCCCTGCGCCATCTGCTGCACTGGCCGCAGACGCAGTTCGATTTCATTTCCTGCCACGACGAAGCGCTGGAACTGCCCGCGATCAGGTTCTGGCGCGCGCTCGGTAAGCCGGTGACCGCTTGGACCATCCGCACGCAGAGCCAGGCCGATACCGCCCGACCGCATGCCGACCAGATCGTCTTCGAGGGTTTTGATCCTGCGTAATCTGTTGGCCGCTCTCGCCCTTGTTCTGCTTGCCAGTCCGGCCCTCGCACAGCCGGTCAGGCTGCCGCCTGCAGGCGGACAGTATGATTCCCAGCTCGGTGGCGCCTATCCGCCGCCGCCGGGCACGCTGATCGTCAGCCGCGACCGCGCCGACCCGATAGCGTCGGGGCTCTATAACATCTGTTACGTCAACGCCTTCCAGACGCAGCCGCAGGAAACCGACTGGTGGCTGGCCCAGCATGCCGACCTGCTGCTGCGCCGCGATGGCGAGCTGGTCGAGGACCCCAACTGGCCCGGTGAGATCCTGCTCGATACCAGCACAGCAGAAAGGCGCGCCGGTCTGGTGGCCATTGTTGGCGACTGGATCGCGCAATGCGCCCGGGATGGGTATGACGCCATCGAGGCAGACAATCTGGACACCTATTCCCGCTCCGCCGGCGCGATCAGCATGGCTGACAACCTTGCCTATGTCGCGGCTCTGGTCGAGACCGCGCATGGCCTTGGCCTGGCGTTCGGGCAGAAGAATGCCGGTGAACTGGCCGGTCGCGGCAAGGCTGCCGGTCTCGATTTTGCCATCGTCGAATCGTGCCAGGTCTATGACGAATGCGCGGGCTATACCGAGGTGTTCGGCGCCCATGTGCTGGAGATTGAGTACACGGATACCCCGAAAAAGCACTTCACGGCGGCCTGTGCGGCGCGCGGCGCCCACATCTCCGTGATCCGACGCGACAGGAACCTTACAATTCCCGGCGAACCGGCCTATTTCTATCAAACCTGTTGAAGCCCGCCGGGATATGCCTTGGCCGACCAGTCCACATTTCGCGCCACCATTCATCCCAGCACGGCCAGCATTCCAGCTGACGTCTGGAACGCGCTTGCCCCCTCGACTGCCGGTCGAGTCGATAACCCATTCCTCGATCACGCCTTTTTCCTGGCGCTCGAAGAATCCGGCTGCGCTACGGCGCGCACCGGCTGGCAGCCACAGCACATCCTGCTCAGCGACGCCCAGGACCGGCCCGTTGGCCTGATGCCGCTGTTTCTCAAATCCCATTCCATGGGCGAATATGTCTTCGACCATGGCTGGGCCGACGCCCTGGAGCGCGCCGGCGGCAGCTATTATCCCAAGCTGCAATGCTCGGTGCCCTTCACCCCGGCCACAGCGCCCAAACTGCTGGTGCCCTCGGGCGATCCCCTGGTCCGCTCGGCCCTGCTGTCCACGGCGCGCCAGTTGGCGAGCCAGCGCGATGCCTCGTCGGTGCACGCCACCTTCGTGCCGGAGGCCGAGGCCAACGAGATAGAGACCGAAGGCTGGCTCAAGCGGGTCGATACCCAGTTCCACTGGCACAATGACGGCTATGCCAGTTTCGACGACTTCCTCGAGACCCTGTCTTCACGCAAGCGCAAGATGATCCGGCGCGAGCGGCGCGATGCGCTCAGCGATGGGCTGACGGTCAAGTGGCTGTCAGGCGCCGACCTCAAAGAGCATCACTGGGATGCCTTTTACGATTTCTACGAGGATACCGGCGCCCGCAAATGGGGGCGGCCCTATCTCAACCGGGAATTCTTCTCGCGGCTGAACCAGAACATGGCCGATGCGATTGTGCTGATGCTGGCCTATGACGGCGACACGCCCATTGCCGGGGCCATCAACTTTGTTGGCCAGGACCGCATTTTCGGCCGCAACTGGGGCTGTACCCGCGACGTGCCATTCCTGCATTTCGAGCTCTGCTACTATCAGGCCATCGACTATGCCATCGAGCACAAGCTGGCCGTGGTGGAGGCCGGCGCGCAGGGCGAGCACAAGCTGGCGCGCGGCTATGCCCCCTCGACGACCTATTCGGTGCACTGGCTGGCCCATCCCGGCCTGCGGGCCGCGGTAGCCGACTATCTCGAACAGGAGCGACGCTCGGTGGAGCACAATCAGGATGTGCTCGACCAGTTCACGCCGTTTCGCAAGGGCGAGCGCACCGATCGGTGACGGCCAGGCGGCAATCTGTGCTTTCCCCGATTGCCCTTGGGCCCTATGTAGGTAGCCATGATCTGGGATATTTTTGTATTCGTGCTGCAGGCCGCTCTGGCGTTTGTAGTCTCAACCGCCCTGTTTGACGTACTGCACTGGACGCTGCACCAGTGGGAGACGTCATCCAGTCCCCTGCTGCGGCGCCTGTCGTCCTGGCACTGGGTGCACCACAAGTTCCTTGGCCGCGACATGCAGGTCAACCCGGCCTATGCCCGGGCCAATATCTGGTTTCACATCCTGCCTGAATATCTGACGGCCATGGCCGGCACGGCGGCTTTCCTGCTGGTCTTTCCCTGGCCGCCCATTGCCCTGGTTGCCGTTCTGCGCACCGTGATGCTGGGCGCGACGCTGCGCGAGGAAGGGCTCGACTACAATCACATGTCGATGGAGCGGGTTGGTGGTCAGCAGGGCCTGCTCTGGGTAGACAACAATTACCACGCCATGCACCACGTCTATCCGCACAGCTTTTTCTCATCCTTCAGCAATGTCTTTGATCTGTTCGCCGGCACGGCCTGCCAGATCAAGGGGCGCAGGTTCCTCGTCACCGGCGCCAGCGGCGCCCTGGGCTCGGCCATGGTGGCGCGGCTACAACGCTTGGGCGGCATTGTCGAAACCGCCAAATCCGGCGTGGACTTTGCCGCCGGCGACTACGCGGCCATGCGCGCCAAGCTCGAAGCCGCCGATGTGCTGATCCTGGCGCACGGCGCCAAGAGCGAAGATTGCTGGAACGCCAATTTCGTCACCTTCCGCGATCTCACCGCGCTGTTCACCGAGATCGGTGCCAGTCGGCTCGCCCCGCCGGAAGTCTGGGCCGTTGGCTCCGAGGTCGAGTTCCATGGCGACATGGGCATGGATGAGCTCAAGACCTATTCTGCCTCCAAGCGCGCCTTCGCGGTCAAGGCGCTCGAGTTCTACCATTCAGATGCGCTGATCTACCGGCACATCGTCCCCTCCTCCTTCACATCCGCGATGGGCAAGGGCGCCATGAGCGCCGACACGGCCGCCGCTATTGCCCTGTTCTTCATCCGTCGCGGCTTCCGCTACGTGCCGGTTACCTTTACCGGCCTGGCGGTACTGAACTTTTTCCGCTTCCGTTTCTTCCAGAAGGGCCAGCCGGACCTGACCCAGCCGGCGGAGTGAACCATGACCTATGACCCCTCCAATATCTTTGCCAAGATTCTGGCCGGCGACATCCCGGCACACAAGGTGTTCGAGGACGACAGCGCCCTCGTCATGATGGATATTTTTCCGCAGTCGCGCGGTCACACCCTGGTCATCCCCAAGGCGGCGTCGCGCAACCTGCTGGATGCCGACCCGGCGGTGCTGTCAGCGGTGATGCCGCTGGTGCAGCGGGTCGCCAGGGCGGCCAAGGCGGCCACCGGGGCCGATGGCGTCCGCGTGGCGCAGTTCAACGAGGCGCCGGCCGGGCAGACGGTGTTCCACCTGCATTTCCACGTCATCCCGGTATTCGATGGCGTCGCGCTGGGTACCCATGGCGGCGGCCAGGCGGACAATGCAGAACTCGCGACCCTCGCCCAGGCGATTGCCGCCGCTCTCTAGCGGCGACGCCGGCCCCTACCCTAGAGCGTGTGGGCGACGACCAGACCGCCCTTGAGCGTAACGATACGATCGGCGCGCCGCGCCAGGTCGTGATTGTGGGTGGCAATCAGGGCCGCCGCGCCTTCATTCTTGATCAGGTCGGCCAGCGCACCGAAGACGATGTCGCTGGTCTCGGGATCGAGATTGCCCGTGGGCTCGTCCGCCAGGATGACCTTGGGATGGTTGGCCGCGGCCCGGGCAATGGCCACGCGCTGCTGCTCGCCGCCCGACAGTTCGGCCGGCCGATGGCTGGCGCGGGCGCCGATCCCCAGCAGGTCCAGCAGTTCCATCGAACGCTTGTCGGCCTCCGCCTGCGACTTGCCGGCGATCAGCTGCGGCATCGACACGTTCTCGAGCGCGGTGAATTCGGGCAGCAGATG
Organism: Devosia beringensis; assembly: GCF_014926585.1. Classification (NCBI taxonomy): domain Bacteria; kingdom Pseudomonadati; phylum Pseudomonadota; class Alphaproteobacteria; order Hyphomicrobiales; family Devosiaceae; genus Devosia; species Devosia beringensis. The sequence goes on from NZ_CP045422.1 coordinate 3,963,559, forward strand.
GTGGAACTGGTAGACATAACCCACGGTGGAGCGGCGCAGCTGCGTACGGCCCCGGTCGCCGAGATGGCTGGTCTTGATCCCCATCAGCTCGACCTCGCCGCCCTGCGGGCTCTCCAGCAGGCCTGAGAGGTGCAGCAGCGTCGATTTGCCGGCGCCGGAGGGCGCTACCAGCGCCACCAGTTCACCGCTGTTGACGGTAAGGTTGGCGGCCTCCAGCACATGCACGATCTTGTCGCCCTGGCCGTAATGGCGATGGACGTCGGTCAGTACCAGATGCGGCTTACTCATAACGCAGGGCCTCTACCGGATCATATTGCGCAGCACGCCAGGCCGGATACAGCGTCGCGAGAAAACTCAGGCCGAGCGACAGGCAGACCACCACGGTCACTTCCAGCGGATCGGTCTTGGAGGGCAGCGAGGACAGCAGGAACACTTCGGGCGGGAAAATCGCCACGCCCAGCGTGTTGGAGATAAAGGCGCGCAGGGTTTCGGCATTGGCCGCCACCACCAGGCCCAGGATTACGCCTGACACCGTGCCGATGACGCCAATCGTGGTCCCGGTGATCGAGAATATCCGCATGATGGCGCCGCGCGTGGCGCCCATGGTGCGCAGCACGGCGATATCGGAGCTCTTGTCCTTCACCAGCATGATCAGGCTTGAGATGATGTTGAAGGCGGCGACGAGGATGATCATCGAGAGGATGGTGAACATCACCACCCGCTCCACCTGCAGCGCCGAAAAGAAGGTTTCGTTGCGCTGCTGCCAATCGGTCAGCACCAGCGGCCGTGTCGCCGGGTCGGTCTGCAGCCGTTGCCGCATCACCATGACATCATCGGGATCATGGATGAAGACTTCGGCGGCCGAGACGCGGTTGATGCGCTCATAGGCGGCATCGATCTCGGCATCGCTGGCCAGCGGGTCCAGCGGACCCATGCCGGGCTTGAGCACTTCTTCGAACTGCTTGAAATAGGTCTGGGCCGCCTCGAGCGGCATGTACATGAAGAAGCTGTCGAACTCGACCATGCCCAGGTCAAAGATCACGTCGACGGGATAGGAGCGGATCTGCGGCGTCGAGCCAAACGGCGTCATCGCCCCATCGGGATTGATGATCTGCACCTGGTCGCCCAGGGACACGCCCAGCGTCTGCGCCAGCCGGTAGCCGATTGCCACGCCCTTGGAGCTGTCCCACTGGTCCCAGCCGCCCTGCGTGGCCGCGTTGTAGAGCAGGTCGAGCTTCTCGATGTTTTCCGCGTCCATGCCGCGAACGGTCACGCCGGTCGAATTGCCCCGGCCGGAGGCGAGCACCTGGCCCTCGACGAAATAGACGGCGAAGTCCACGCCTTCGATCTGCTGCAGCGCGGCGATGGTTTCCTTGTAGTCGGTGAATTCGCGCTCGATCGGATAGGCCGTGAAATGGCCGTTGAGGCCCAGGATCTTGGTCAGCAGCTCGGCTCGGAACCCGTTCATGACCGACATGACGACGATCAGGGTGGCGACGCCGATGGCGACGCCCACCATGGTCAGGCTGGCGATCACCGAAATGAACGCCTCCTTGCGCCGGGCCCGCAGATAGCGGCCGGCAATGAGCCACTCAAAGCGCGAAAAGGCGCGCGTGCCCTTGTTCAGTGCAGCCGGCGCCAGGTCGGTCAAATGTCGGTCTTTCTCTGGGGTTCGATCAGGCCCTTGAGCCGCGCCACGGCCGCAGCGATCGGCAGGGTCTCGCGTTCGCCGGACTTGCGGTGCTTGATCTCGGCTTCGCCGGCCTTGAGCCCGCGGGGCCCGATGATGATCTGATAGGGAATGCCAATCAGGTCGGCCGTGGTGAACTTGGCGCCGGCGCCCTGGTCGCGGTCATCATAGAGCATGTCGAGGCCAGCCGCGTTGAGCTCAGCATAGAGCGCATCGCAGGCAGCATCGCATTCGGCATCGCCGGCCTTGAGGTTGATTAGCACCGCTTCGAACGGCGCCACCGAGACCGGCCAGACAATGCCGTTATCGTCATGGAAAGCCTCGATCAGTGCCGGCACCAGGCGGGACGGCCCGATGCCATAAGAGCCCATATGGACGGTGATTTCCTTGCCCTCGGGCCCGGTGACGCTGGCCTTCATCGGCTCGGAATACTTGGTGCCGAAGTAGAAAATATGGCCAACCTCGATGCCCCGGGCGGAAACCCGGAATTCCTCGGGAACGGCGGCCTCGAACTCGGCCATGTCCACCATGTCTTCGGTGGCGGCATAGCGTGAGGTCCAGTCAGCGAAGATCGGGTTGAGATCGCCGCGGAAATCGGTGTCGGGGCCGGGAATTGGTTTGTCGAGCAGGCGCTGGTCGCAGAACACGGCGCTTTCGCCGGTCTCGGCCAGCACGATCCATTCATGGCTGAGGTCGCCGCCGATCGGGCCGGTATCGGCGCGCATCGGAATCGCCGTCAGGCCCATGCGGGCATAGGTGCGCAGATAGGCCACGAACATGCGCTCATAGGCCTTGACCGCATCTTCCTTGGTCAGGTCGAAGGAATAGGCGTCCTTCATCAGGAATTCGCGGCTGCGCATGGTGCCGAAGCGCGGCCGCACCTCGTCGCGGAACTTCCACTGGATGTGGTACAGGTTGAGCGGCAGGTCCTTGTAGGATTTCACATAGGTCCGGAAGATGTCGGTGATCATCTCCTCATTGGTCGGGCCATAGAGAAAATCGCGCTCGTGCCGATCCTGGATGCGCAGCATTTCCTTGCCATAGGCGTCGTAGCGCCCGCTTTCGCGCCACAGATCGGCCGACTGGATGGTGGGCATCAGCAATTGCACCGCGCCGGAACGATCCTGCTCCTCCTCGATGATCTTTTGCACCTTCATCAGCACCTTGTAGCCCAGCGGCAGCCAGGAATAGAGGCCCGAGGCCTGCTGGCGGATCATGCCTGCCCGCAGCATCAGCCGATGCGAGACGATTTCGGCGTCCTTGGGGACGTCACGCAGCACCGGCAAGAAGTAGCGAGACAGGCGCATGGTAACTCCCGAAAAATCAGTCGACTCGTGGCTTTTGTTGATGCCCACTCAAATCCTACTCGTCCATCCGATGCAAGCATGGAAGGCATGCAGAATCTGCGTGACAGACTGTTGAACCCTTGTTAGGGTCGCCAGCAATAAAGCACAGGTGGTTACAAACCGCCGGACGTCGACAACGTCAAGGGAGGAGCGTTGGCTGCGCGCTTAAGTAGCGCACCTAAGACCAGCGTATTGTCGAACAAACTTATTCAGCGGGGCCCAGTGCCCCGCTTTTTTTATGTGGTGTAGGAGTTTGTCGGGTTCAGGAGGCTTTTTGATGGCCACGCAAGCGGACCTGCGCCGACTGGCCATGGCGCTGGCTGGCACCGTCGAAGCACCCCATGTCGATCGCCGGGCCTTCAAGGTCAATCGCATCTATGCCACCCTGGCGGCCGATGGCGACAGCGCCAACCTCAAGTTCACGCCGGACGAGCAGGCCCTCAAATGCATGGTGGCGCCTGACCTGTTTGCCGCGCTCGACAATGCCTGGGGCCGCCAGGGCTGGACCACGCTCACCCTGGCCGCCGCCACGGAAGCCGATCTCGCCGCCGCCCTCGCCATGGCGCACGCCCATGCCATCACCAAACCGACCCGCAAGCGCTAGCCCGGCCGGCACGCGTTTTACGAAAACGGGTTGCCCAGCCACCGGCCCGATCCCTCCCCCGTCAGGGAAGGCTAGGCGGGGATCGTGGGCTACCGCCAAACAAGGGCGGACGCGAATCCGTCCCGCGCTCAGCGGTTCCAGTAGTGGTGCAGCGTCTCGTTGGACATGGCCCAGAGCAGCAGCAAGGTCAGCACAATGGCCAGGCCCGTCGCCATCAGCGCCTTGCGCAACAGTCGCGGCGCTACCGGGGCACCCGGATCACTACCGGCGACCACGGGCGCGCCGGCCTCATGGACGCTCTGGTTGCCGATCGGCAGCACGGCGACAAAGCTGATCCACCACAGCACGAAGAACACGGCGATGAGTGAAGCGACCTGCATAGTCATTACCCGTTCAGACTGGTGACCAAATAGCGACGAAATGGTGTCACCACTCTATCCCATCGCGCTGGGGCACGGAAGTTGCGACAGTGTCGCGGCCCGTTGCAGAGCCGCGACACCGGCATGATCAGACGCGGTGGACGAACACCGAGACGTTGGGCTTGCGACCCCAATAGGCGTTGACCTCGTTGCGAATGCCCTTGAACAGCGCGGAATTGAGCACTTCGGTATCGCTGCGGCGCTTGGGCGGCATCGACTTGAGCACGCCGGCAATGGTGTCCTGCACCAGTTCGGTCAGCGATTCATCCTCGGTTTCGGGCAGGCCATCGATCACCAGATCGGGGCCTGACACCACCTGCCCGCCAGCATTGACGCAGAGGCTGACCACGACATGGCCGCCAAACGACAACCGCCGGCGCCCTTTGACACCCGACTCGTCGGGCGTGCAAAGCACCAGCCCGTCGAGATACAGTTCGCCCGTGCGCACTTCGCCGGGGAACATCTGGGTCTCGGGGAACAGGCGCACCATGTCACCATTGCGCGCTTCGCACACAGTCGGGATGCCGCATTCGCGGCCCAGCTTGGCATGTGCCTTCAGGTGCACAGCTTCACCATGCACCGGGATCAGCACGGCCGGCTTGACCCATTCATAGAGCTGGCGGATTTCGCCACGACGGGGATGGCCCGTCACATGCACCAGACCGTCATTGGCGGTGATGACCTCGACGCCCTGGTCGATCAGCTGGTTCTGGATGTCGATGACTTCGCGCTCATTGCCCGGAATGGCCCAGGACGAGAAAATCATGCGATCGCCGGCGGCCAGCGCAATCACCGGATGATCGCCGCGCGCAATGCGCGCAATCGCCGCCCGGGCCTCACCCTGGCTGCCGGTGCAGATCAGCACGATCTTGTTGCGCGGAATCGACCGGTAGGCATCCTGATCGAGCAGGGGCGGCAGACCTTCGAGCATGCCCAGTTCGCGGGCAATGCCCATGATCCGGTGCAGCGAGCGGCCCGACATGACCACCTGGCGGCCGGCCTTTTCGGCGGCCCGCACGATGGAGATGACCCGGCCGACATTGGAGGCAAAGGTCGTCACGGCGACGCGATTGGGGGCCTCGGCGATCATTGCCGCCAGATTGCCGGCGACTTCGGCCTCGCTGGGGCTTTCGCCATCCTTGAGCGCATTGGTCGAGTCGCAGATCAGTGCGAGTGGCGTGGACGTGTCCTCGCCGATCTTCTTGAGCCGCGCCACGTCGGTGGGCGCATTGCCGACCGGGGTCGGATCAAGCTTCCAGTCGCCGGTATGCAGCACGCGGCCGATGGGCGTGGTGATGAGCAGGGCGTTGGATTCAGGGATGGAGTGGGCGACATTGATGGCCTCGATGGTGAACGGCCCCAGATTGAAGGGCTTGCCGGGGACCATGATGGTCAGGTCGACATTTTCGACAATGCCGTCGCCGGCGCGCTTGGCTGCCAGCATGGCGCCGGTGAAGCGGGTGGCGAAGACCGGCTTTTCAAAGCCGGGCCAGAGATCGAGCACGGCACCATAGTGATCTTCGTGGCTGTGGGTCAGGATCAGGCCCAGCACGTCGTCGGCGCGTTCCTCGAGAAATTCGGGATTGGCCATGATCAGCTCGATCCCCGGCAGGTCTGGCCCGCCGAAGGTCACGCCACAGTCCACCACGATCCATTTGCGCGACTTTTCTGGCCCGAAGCCGTACGCGCCCATATTCATGCCGATCTCGCCGACGCCGCCAAGCGCCACAAAGACGAGTTCATCCCTTTGGGTTTTAGCCATGGGTCAGTTCAGTCCTTTCGAACGCAACGCCGGAGCGAACTTTGGTCGCCGGTCGCCTGCGTAATTGATGGTCAGCTTCGGGCGCTGGCCGTTGCCCCAAAATGCACGTCACCCGCGGTAATCGCGATCCGACGATCATCCTCGACGCGAACGATCAATCGCCCGACGTCGTCGATAGATTCAAATATGCCCCGCAGCACTGCGCCGTCCTGATTGACGGCCACAGGTGCTCCGATGCCGGCGGCCGATGCACGCCATTGCGTGAGAACCTCGGCAATCCCGCTTCCGTCATTCCAGACGCCGAAAGTTTCGGTCCAGGCGTCACTCAGCGCAGCAAAGACGTCTTCAGCACCGCGTGGCACGCCAAGTTCGAGCAAACTGGTGGCTGGATACGGCAAACCCTGCGGCGCAGCAACAACATTGACGCCGATGCCGATGGCAATGGCCTGGCGGCCGTCCGGCAATTTATGGGCTTCGAGCAGGATGCCGGCCAGCTTGGCGCCGTCTGCCAACACGTCATTGGGCCATTTCAGCGCAATGCGGGACTGCCCGTCGCGGGAATCGCCACCATCGAGACCGATACGAACCAGGCCCTTTGGCAGTACCACTGCGAGTGCCCGGCTCAGCGACACACCGGCCACAAAGCCCAGTGTCGCAGACAATGTGGGGTCGCAGTCCGGAACAATCAACAGCGTGGCCGCGAGATTGCCGTGGGGGCTTTCCCAGATACGGCCGCGTCGCCCCCTGCCCGCGCTCTGCTGCCGCGCGGCAAACCAGATCCCGCCCGGCTCGCCCGCGGTTGCGGCCTCCAGGGCTTCGGCATTGGTCGAGCCGATCGTGTCATAGCCGCGCAGCCGATATCCGGCCGCGCGTGCCTTGGGCCCGAGCGAAAAATCGTTCACCTAGAACAGGCTTCCGGCCGCGATATGGGCAAGATTGGCCAGAGGCGCGCCAATGGTGAAGTAATAGCTTGCCACCAGTACGGCGCTGACGCCCATGATGAGGTTGAGCTCCATCGGCACGGCTTCGAACTCATTCACCGGCTCATCAAAGTACATGACCTTGACGATACGCAGATAATAGAAGGCGCTGACTGCCGAAGCGAGCACGCCGATCACTGCCAGCACATAGAGCTGGGCGTCGATGGCGGCTAGGAACACGTGCCATTTGGCAAAGAAGCCGGCCAGTGGCGGCATGCCGATCAGCGAGAACATGCTGATCGCCATCACGGCGGCCACGAAGGGTCGCTTCTGTGCGGCACCGGCCATATCGCCAATGGTCTCGACATAGCCCGCACTGGTGCGCAGTGACAGGACGCAGGCGAACAGGCCAACCGTCATGATCACATAGATCGCCATGTAGATCGCCACGCCCTCAACACCCACCTGGGTGCCGGACGACAGGCCGACCAGAGCAAAGCCCACATGGCCGATCGAGGAATAGGCGATGAGGCGCTTGATCGACTTCTGGCCAATGGCGGCAAAGGCGGCCAAGACCATGGAGGCAATCGACAGGAACACCACGATCTGCTGCCAGTCCGCGGTAATGCCCTGGAAGGTATCGATCACCAGGCGGACCATCAGCGTCATCGCCGCCACCTTGGGTGCCGTGGCAAAGAAGGCGGTGACCGGGGTCGGCGCGCCCTCGTAGACGTCAGGCGTCCACATGTGGAACGGGACGGCAGAGATCTTGAAGGCCACGCCGGCCAGCAGGAAGACCAGGCCAAAGATCAGCCCGATGGAGCGCCCTTCCCCGGCAATGACCAGCACGATTTCCTGCAGATTGGTATGGCCGGTAAAGCCATAGATCAGCGAGGCGCCATAGAGCAGCATGCCAGAGGACAGGGCACCGAGGACGAAATACTTCAGCCCCGCTTCGGTCGCCCGGCTGTCATCGCGCTTGATCGCCGCCAGCACATAGAGTGACAGCGACTGCAACTCGAGGCCGATATAAAGGCTCATCAGGTCATTGGCCGAGACCATCATCATCATGCCCAGCGTCGCCAGCAGGACGAGCACGGCATATTCGAACTTGTGGGTGCCGTTCTCTTCGGCACGCGGCAGGGCGAGCAGCAGCGAGAAGGCCGAACCGCCCAGGACGAGCACCTTCATGTAGCGGGCAAAGCTGTCGGCAATGAACACGCCGTTGAACAGCACGCCGTCCACCGGTGCGAACATCACCAGGGCGCCAACGGCCAGCAACAGCAGCACGGCGCCATAGGACACCAGCAGCGAGCGCTCCTTGTTGATGGTCACGCCCACCAGCAGCAGCACCACGGCGCCAACGGCCAGCAGCATTTCGGGATATGCGGGAGCCAGGCTCGCGAAATCGGTAACGTCTGAGTTCACGGGACTCTCCTAGTGAGCAGCAGGCTCGGCCGCGGGCGCTTCGGCGCCCACAACCGGTTCGGTATAAACAAGCGGCGCAGGCGCGTCGGCCAGCGATACGGCCGGATCCAGCCCAACCGCAATCGCATAATGCGATACCAGATTGTCGACGGCGGCAGCGGTCGTGTCGAGGATCGGCGCGGGGTAGAAGCCGAAGATGATGGTCAGCACGATCAGCGGGTAAAGCATGACCTTTTCACGCAGATCGAGATCGAGGATGCCCTTGAGGCTCTCCTTGGTCAGCCCGCCAAAGATCACCCGGCGATAGAGCCAGAGGGCGTAGCAGGCCGAGAAGATGACGCCGAAGGCGGCACCGAATGCCACCCAGGTATTGACCTGGAATACGCCCATCATGGTGAGGAACTCGCCCACGAAGCCCGACGTGCCCGGCAGGCCCACATTGGCCATGGTGAAAACCATGAAGGCAAAGGCATAGCGCGGCATGCGCTCGACCAGACCGCCATAGGCGGCAATCTCGCGGGTATGCATGCGGTCGTAGATGACGCCGACGCAGAGGAACAGCGCACCGGACACGATGCCGTGCGAGATCATCTGGAACATGGCGCCCTGGATGCCCAGGGCATTGCCGGCGAAGATGCCCATGGTGACAAAGCCCATATGCGCCACCGACGAATAGGCGATCAGCTTCTTCATGTCAGTCTGCACCAGGGCAACCAGCGAGGTCACGATGATCGCGGCCACGGACAGGAAGAAGATGAAATTGGCGAACTGTGCCGAGGCATCGGGGAACATGGGCAGGCTGAAGCGCAGGAAGCCGTAGCCGCCCAGCTTGAGCAGGATGGCGGCCAGGATCACCGAGCCGGCGGTCGGCGCCTGAACGTGGGCCTCGGGCAGCCAGCGATGGAACGGCCACATCGGCATCTTGACAGCCAGCGAGGCAAAGAACGCCCACCACAGCCAAGGCTGCCAGGACAGCGGGAAATCATGGGTCAGCAGACGGGTAATGTCGGTGGTGCCGGCATTCCAGTACATGGCCATGATGGCCAGCAGCATCAGCACCGAGCCGGTGAAGGTGTAAAAGAAGAACTTGTAGCTGGCCTGGATGCGGGCCGTGCCGCCCCAGATGCCGATGATCAGGAACATCGGCAGCAGCGTGCCCTCGAAGAACACGTAGAACATGGCCAGATCGAGCGTGGTGAAGACGCCGATCATCAGGGTTTCCAGGATCAGGAAGATGACCATGTATTCCTTGACGCGCGACTCGACGGGCCAGCTCGCCAGAATGGCGAAGGGCATCAGCAAGGCGGTCAGCACGACAAACAGCACCGAAATGCCGTCAACGCCAACGCGATAACCGATGGTGTCGCCGATCCAGGCGTAGTTCACCACGAACTGGAAGCCGGCATTGGACGGGTCGAACGCTGACCACATCACCAGGGACAGCACCAGCACGACAACCGTGATGGCAAAGGTTACCCAGCGGATGGTTTCGAGCGCCGCCTTGGGCAGGAACAGGATCAGCGCGGCGCCGAGCATCGGCAACCAGGTGAGGACTGAGAGGATGGTATTGTCGAAGGTCATCAGATCAGTCCCCCGGCCAGAATGGCCCAGGTCAATAGAGCCGCAATGCCGATCAGCATGGCGAATGCATAGTGGTAGAGATAGCCCGACTGGAGCTTGGTGACCCAGCCGGTCACGTTCTGCACCCGACGGCCCAGCCCTTCGGTGATCTTGTCATCGATGAGCCAGTCATCGAAGCCCTTCCAGAAGGCCCGGCCGATCCACAGGGCCGGCCTGACGAAGATCAGATCGTACAGCTCGTCAAAGTACCACTTGTTGAGCAGGAACTTGTAGAGACCCGGATTGGTGGCCGCCAGGCGACCCGGCATTTCCGGCCGGCGGATATACATCATATAGGCGGTCGCAGCGCCGATCAGCATGGCAATGGTCGCGCTCCATTTAACCCAGAGCGGCACATGATGGGCCGCCTCGATGATTTCATGGTCGACAACCAGGGAGCCGGCGAAGAAGTGCTCGATATGGGCCACATCGTGGAAGAACATCGAGTAAAACACCGCGCCGGCCAGCACCGCACCGGCAGCGAGCACATAGAGCGGCACCAGCATCACATTGGGTGCCTCATGCGCGTTGTCGTAAGCCGAGCCGTGGTGGCCATGAGCATCATGGGCATGGTCATGGCTGTCGGCGATCGGCTCGTCATGGCTTTCCAGCGCGGCATGCGCCGGGTCGGGATGCGGGCCTTCGCCGGCATGCTGTGCGTCGCGCGGCGAACCGTGGAACGTCAGATGGATCAGGCGCCACGAGTAGAAGCTCGTGAACAGCGCCGCGATCACCAGCATCCAGAAGGCGAACATGCCCGTATTGCCGCCGACCGCATAGGCCGCCTCGATGATGGAATCCTTGGAGAAGAAGCCGGCAAAGCCAAGCCACTCGCTGCCCGGAATGCCGACGCCGGTCAGCGCCAGGGTGCCGATGATCATCATGGCATAGGTGACCGGGATCTTCTTGCGCAGGCCGCCCATGTTGCGCATGTCCTGCTCGTGATGCATGGCGTGGATCACCGCGCCGGCACCGAGGAACAGCAGGGCCTTGAAGAAGGCATGTGTGAAGAGGTGGAAGACGCCGGCGGAATAGGCCCCTGCCCCCAAAGCCACGAACATGTAGCCGAGCTGCGAACAGGTCGAGTAGGCTATGACGCGCTTGATATCGTTCTGGACCAGGCCAACCGTGGCCGCGAAGAAAGCCGTAATGGCGCCGATAACAAGGACGAAGGTCATGGCGGCCGGCGAGGTCTCGAACAGCGGCGACAGGCGGGCCACCATGAACACGCCTGCGGTCACCATGGTGGCCGCATGGATCAGTGCCGACACGGGCGTCGGGCCTTCCATGGCGTCGGGCAGCCAGGTGTGCAGCAGGAACTGGGCCGACTTGCCCATGGCGCCCATGAACAGCAGCAGGCAGACCACAGTCATGGCATCGAGCTGGAAGCCCAGGAAGTTCATCACTGGCAGGCCAGTCGTCGCAAAACCTTCGGCGGCAAGGAACGCACCATCGAAGTCGATATGACCGAGCACCATGAAGGCGCCGAAGATGCCAAGGGCGAAACCGAAATCGCCAACACGGTTGACCACGAAGGCCTTCATCGCGGCGGCGGTCGCCGAGGGCTTGGTGTACCAGAAGCCGATCAGCAGATAGGACGCGAGACCCACGCCTTCCCAGCCAAAGAACATCTGCAGGAAGTTGTCAGCCGTCACCAGCATCAGCATGGCGAAGGTGAACAGCGACAGATAGGCGAAAAACCGGCTGCGATGCGGGTCATCGGCCATGTAGCCAATGGAATAGACATGGACGAGGGCCGACACGGTGTTGACCACCACCAGCATGATGGCGGTCAATGTGTCGACGCGCAGCACCCAGCGCAGATCCATGTCGCCGACCTGGATCCAGCGCATCAGCTCGATCTTGAGCACGGTGGTGTGGCCATCGACCGCTGCGCCCATCAAACCGCCGCCAAAAGCGACCGGCAGGAAGACGACCCAGCTCAGCACGGCGGCAACGAGCAGCAGACCGGTGGTGATGAACTCACTGTTCCGGTGGCCGATGGTGCGCCCCAGCAGACCGGCTATGAGCGCGCCGATGAGGGGCAGGAAAACAATCGCTTGAATCATAGCGGAGGTTCTTAGCCCTTCATCATGTTGACGTCTTCAACCGCGATGGAACCGCGGTTGCGATAGAAAATGACCAGGATGGCCAGCCCGATGGCCGCTTCAGCAGCCGCCACCGTCAGGATCAGCAGCGCAAAGATCTGACCCTGAAGGTCATTGAGCTGCGCGCTGAACGCTACAAAATTTAGGTTCACCGCGAGCAGGATAAGCTCCACCGACATCAGGATGACGATGATATTCTTGCGGTTTATGAAAATGCCGAACACGCCCAGCGTGAACAGAATGGCTCCAACGGTCAGGTAGTGACCGAGCCCGATACCCAAGCCCATAATTGCCTCCTACAGCCCTTGACCGCTTTTGACTTTGACGACTTCCAGCGTTTCGGACGGACGACGCCCGACCTGCTTGACCGGATCCTGGCGCTTCACGTTGCTCTTGTGGCGCAGCGTCAGCACGATGGCGCCAATCATGGCCACCAGCAGGATCAGCGCCGCTCCCTGGAACAGGAACACGTAGCGTGTGTACAGCACCTGGCCGATCAGCCGGATATTGTCTCCACCATTGATCGGCAGCACGGCTGCACTCGTGACCTCGGGCGAGACCACGAAGCTCCCGGCGACCATCAGCAGTTCGAGCAGGAGCACCACGCCCACCACCACGCCCACCGGCGCGTATTGCAGGAAGCCCTGTCGCAGCGACGCGAAATCGACGTCGAGCATCATCACCACGAACAGGAACAGCACGGCCACGGCGCCGACATAGACCACGATCAGGATGAGCGCGAGGAACTCGGCACCCGCCAGCATGAACAGGCCGGACGCATTGAAGAAGGTGAGGATCAGGAACAGCACAGCATGCACCGGGTTCCTGGCCGAGATGACCATGAAGGCCGAGCCCACGGCGATGGCCGCGAACATGTAGAAGAAGAATAGTGGAAGCGTCATAGTCTTCCCTCTCAGCGATACGGTGCGTCGGCGGACAGATTGGCAGCGATTTCACGCTCCCAGCGATCGCCATTGGCGAGCAGCTTCTCCTTGGAGAAGTAGAGCTCTTCGCGCGTTTCGGTCGCAAACTCGAAATTGGGGCCTTCCACGATCGCGTCGACCGGGCAGGCTTCCTGGCAGAAGCCGCAATAGATGCACTTCACCATGTCGATGTCGTAGCGCACCGTACGGCGGGTGCCGTCATTCTGGCGCGGGCCGGCTTCGATGGTGATGGCCTGGGCCGGGCAGATCGCCTCGCACAGCTTGCAGGCAATGCAGCGTTCTTCGCCATTGGGATAGCGACGCAGTGCGTGCTCACCACGGAAGCGCGGGCTGACATGGCCCTTCTCGAAGGGGTAGTTGATCGTTGGCTTGGGCGAGAAGAAATAGCGCATGGTCAGGAAGAAGGCCTTGACCAGCTCGGTGAGCAGCAGCGTGTTGACGAACTGGGCGGCGCGCATCAGGCCATCCCTCCATGCCAGCCCCAGCCCGTAAGCTGAAGCACAAAAGCAACAATAACGACCATGCCCAGCGACAGCGGCAGGAAGAGCTTCCAGCCAATGCGCATCAACTGATCGTAGCGGTAGCGCGGCACGATGGCCTTGGCCATGGCGAACATGAAGAACACCATGCTCAGCTTGATGACAAACCACACCACGCCCGGAATCCAGGTGAAGGGCGGCAGGTCGATGGGCGATGTCCAGCCACCGAGGAAGAGCACCGTGGTCATGGCGCACATCAGCAGGATGGAGATGTATTCGCCCAGCATGAACAGCATGTAGGGCGTCGCCGAATATTCGGTCATGAAACCGGCCACCAGCTCGGATTCGCCTTCGGCCAGATCGAATGGCGGGCGGTTGGTTTCCGCCAGCGCCGAGATGTAGAAGATCACGAACATCGGAAACAGCGGCAGCCAGAACCAGTTGAGGAAGGTCAACTGTGGCAAGCCAATCATATGGGCTAGGCCCATTTCCTGCTGCGCTATGACGATGTCGCTCAGATTGAGCGAGCCAACGCAGAGCAGCACGGTGATGATCACCAGGCCGATCGACACTTCGTAGGACACCATCTGCGCTGCTGCACGGAGCGAACCGAGGAACGGATATTTCGAGTTCGAGGCCCAGCCGCCGATGATCACGCCATAGACACCCAGCGACGAAATCGCCAGCAGGTAGAGAATTCCCAGATTGATGTCGGCAATCACCAGGCCCGGCCCGAGCGGTACGACCACCCAGCCCGTCAGGGCCAGGGTCGCCGTCAACAGGGGCGCCAGCAGGAACAGGATCTTGTCAGCGCCGCCGGGAATGACGGGCTCCTTGAGCGCGAACTTGAGCAGATCGGCGAAGCTCTGCAGCAGGCCGAAGGGGCCGACCACGTTAGGACCGCGGCGCATCTGCACCGCCGCCCAGATCTTGCGGTCTGCCAGCAGGATAAACGCGGTGAAGACCAGCAGCGACACAAGCAGCAGCAGCGCCTTGTAGACCAGGCCTACATGCACACCCCAGCCCAACGGCGGGATGCCCAGCAGGTAATCGAGAGCAGCTTGAATAAAGTCCATTGTGCTCCCCTACTCCGCGGCCTGCCGGAGACCGGCTGCGGTAGCTGCGCATTCACCCATCACGGCAGAGGCGCGGGCGATTGGATTGCTGAGATAGAAGTCAGCAACAGCCGAGCCAAAAGGCGCCGACTTGGTCTTGATTGCCGCCTTGGCCAGCTTGCCGATGTCGGCCGCACCGCCAGGGGCGATCTGGTCGATCCGCGCCAGATGCGGGAATTCGGCATAGATCGCGGCGCGCAGCTGGGTCAGCGAGTTGAACGGCAAGGGCTTGCCCAGGGCGCCAGACAGCGCGCGGATGATGGCCCAGTCTTCCTTGGCATCACCGGGCGGGAATACGGCGCGGTTGGTCACCTGGACGCGTCCCTCGGTATTGACATAGGTGCCCGACTTTTCGGTGTAGGTCGCCGCCGGCAGGATCACGTCGGCGCGGTGTGCACCGGCATCGCCATGCGAGCCGATATAGACCACGAAGGCCTTGCCCATGGCGGACAGGTCGTATTCGTCAGCACCGAGCATGAACATGACATCGAGCTCGCCCTTGCCGGCCAGAGCAATCTGGTCAGCCGAGCAGACGCCACCATCGTGCGGCACGAAGCCGATATCGAGGCCACCCACGCGACTGGCCGCATTGTGCAGCAGTGCAAAGCCGTTCCAGCCCTCGGCAACCGAGGCACCGGCGCTTGCCAGTTTGGCGGCCAGCGCGATGGTGTCGCGGCCGACCTGCTTGCCCAAGGTGGCATGCGACACCGCACCCTCGCCGACAATGATCAGTGGACGCTCAGCCTTGGCCAGAATGTCGGCGAAAGCGCCACGACCGGCAGCCAGTTCGGCCAACGATTCAAAGCCTTCGCCAAGATAGCTATAGTCATAGGTGAGATCGGCCCGCTCGCCGATCACAGCGATCGGCAGGCCCTTGGCGCGCCAGGTCTTGCGGATGCGGGCATTGATCAGCGCCGCTTCACGGCGCGGATTGGTGCCGATGATGACGATCGCGTCAGCCTGTTCGATCCCGGCAATGGTCGGGTTGAAGATGTAGGCGGAGCGCGGCATGGACGGGTCGATGCCCGACATGGCCGGACGCACATCGGTCATGCCCGAGCCGACCGAAGCCAGCAGGGCCTTGAGCGCATACATCTCTTCGACAGCGGCGAGGTCACCGGCAATGGCGCCGACCTTGCTGCCGGCCTTCTTGAGGCGCGCAGCAACGGCCGCGAGAGCCTCATCCCAGCTGGTCGCCTGCAGCTTGCCACCCTTGCGGACATAAGGACGGTCGAGGCGCTGGCTCTTTAGGCCATCCCAGACAAAGCGGGTCTTGTCGGAAATCCACTCTTCGTTGATCGCCTCGTTGACGCGCGGCAGAATGCGCATCACTTCGCGGCCGCGGCTATCGACGCGGATATTGGAGCCGACGGCATCCATGACGTCGATGGATTCCGTCTTGGTCAATTCCCAGGGACGGGCATTGAACGCATAGGGCTTGGAGGTCAGCGCGCCCACTGGGCACAGGTCGATGACATTGCCCTGCAGCTCGCTGCTCAGCGCCTTTTCGAGATAGGTGGTGATCTCGGCGTCCTCGCCGCGACCCAGCAGGCCCATCTCGGCAATGCCAGCCACTTCCGTGGTGAAACGGACGCAGCGCGTGCAGTGGATGCAGCGGTTCATCGAGGTCTTGACCAAGGGGCCAATGTACTTGTCCTCGACGGCGCGTTTGTTCTCCGCGAAGCGGTTCTTGTCCACGCCATAGGCCATGGCCTGGTCCTGCAGATCGCACTCGCCGCCCTGATCGCAGATCGGGCAATCGAGCGGATGGTTGATCAGCAGGAATTCCATCACGCCTTCGCGGGCCTTCTTGACCATGGGCGTATTGGTGAACATCTCTGGCGGCTCGCCATTGGGGCCCGGACGCATGTCCTTGACCGCCATGGCGCAGCTGGCCTGTGGCTTTGGCGGGCCACCCTTCACCTCAACCAGGCACATGCGGCAATTGCCGGCAACCGACAGGCGCTCATGGTAACAAAAGCGCGGAATTTCGGCGCCGGCAGCCTCGGCTGCCTGCATCAGGGTAAAGTAATCGGGAACTTCGACGAGAACGCCGTCAACCTTGATACTTGCCATCGGCCCTACTCCGCCGCGATCGACGGCACAGCGCCGTCGCTGGTGGATGAATACGTGTACTGGTCGATCCGCTCTTCGATCACGTGACGGAAGTTGCGGATTAGACCCTGGATCGGCCACGCTGCCGCATCGCCGAGGGCACAGATGGTGTGCCCTTCGATCTGCTTGGTGACCTCGAACAGCATGTCGATCTCGCGCTTCTGGGCGCGGCCTTCGACCATGCGCTCCATGACGCGCATCATCCAGCCGGTGCCTTCGCGGCAGGGCGTGCACTGCCCGCAGCTCTCATGCTTGTAAAAGGCCGACAGGCGCCAGATGGCCTTTATGATGTCGGTCTGCTTGTCCATCACAATGATCGCAGCGGTACCCAGTGACGAGCCGGCTTCACGCAGGCCGTCGAAATCGACGATGGCGTTCTGGATCTTCTCACCCGGCACGCAGGGCACCGAGGCGCCGCCCGGAATGACGGCGAGCAGATTGTCCCAGCCGCCGCGGATACCGCCGCAATGCTTTTCGATAATGTCCTTGAAGCTCTCGCCCATGGCCTCTTCGAAGGTCGCCGGCCGGTTCACATGGCCAGAGACGCACATCAGCTTGGTGCCGGTATTGTTGGCGCGGCCGATCGAGGCAAACCAGGCACCGGACCGGCGCAGGATTTCCGGCACCACGGCGATCGATTCGACATTATTGACGGTCGTCGGGTTGCCATAGACGCCCATGCCGGCAGGGAATGGCGGCTTGAGGCGCGGCTGACCCTTCTTGCCTTCCAGCGATTCCATCAGGGCGGTTTCTTCGCCGCAGATATAGGCACCGGCGCCGTGATGGACGATGATGTCCAGGTCCCAGCCGTGGATATTGTCCTTGCCGATCAGCTTGGCCTCATAAGCTTCCTCGACGGCACGCTCGAGATGCTGGCGCTCGCGGATAAATTCGCCGCGCACATAGATGAAGGCCAGATGCGCGTCCATGGCGCGGGCTGCCAAGAGGCAACCCTCGACCAGATGGTGCGGATCGTGGCGCAGGATGTCGCGGTCCTTGCAGGTGCCGGGCTCGGACTCGTCGGCGTTCACCAGCAGATAATGCGGGCGCCCGTCATTGACCTTGGGCATGAAGGTCCATTTCAGCGCCGTCGGGAAACCCGCGCCGCCACGGCCGCGCAGACCGGAAGCCTTGACTTCATTGGTGATCCAGTCGCGGCCGGAGTCGATGAACTCCTTGGTGCCGACCCAGGCGCCGCGTTCCCGCGCGCCAGCCAGCGTCCAGTCGTGTTGACCGTAGAGATTGGTGAAAATGCGATCCTTGTCAGCGAGCACGCTTCACACTCCTATCGCCGCTTCCTGCCTGAGGCGCGGACATATTCAGTCTCGCCGTTTCCGGCGAACGCACAGCCGTGCATGTTCCGGCCATCATGGCTTTTCCCCGCCAGGCTTGGCCTTCGGCTTGATGATCGTCCGGGTCTTGCTGGCCGGGCCACCAGCCGATGCGGGCTTGGGCGACTTGCGCACCGCCTTGCCGCCGTCCAGCATGCCGCCTTCGGCTTCCGAACCCGTCGCGCCGGGGCGCATCGCCTTGTTCGGCTCTCCGTCGGCGCCTGCCGCAACATCGGCCGCCTTGCGTTCGCCTTCGGCCTTGGCTTCCGACACCTTGGCCGACGCCGGAGTCCCCTTGAGAGCGGGGGCGGACTCTGCGCTCACGTCCTTGGGCTTGCCGGCCGTGGTTGGTGCCTGCGGAGCAGCGGGCGCTGGGGCAGCGGCAGGCGCCGCAGGGGCCCCGGCTTCCGGCGGTGGTGCTGGCGGAATGAACTTCTCGCGCTGAGCCGTAGGCTTGACCAGCAGCGTGGTCTGGCCACCCTCGGCAGCCGAATGAAGGCGACCGATCTGGGGGCCTGGCTTGATCGTGTCACCCTTGCCAGCGGCAAAGGCGTCGACGATTTCTTCAAACCGCTCCGGCGTCAGGTCTTCGTAGGTGTCGTGATAGATGGTGACCATGGGCGCGTTGACGCACGCGCCCGCACATTCCACTTCTTCCCAGCTCATTGTGCCATCGGCATTGAGGTGCTGGGGATCGTGATGGATCTTGCTCTTGCAGATGGCGATCAGGTCGCCGGCGCCGCGCAGCATGCAGGGCGTGGTGCCACAGACCTGGATATGGGCATTGCGGCCGACCGGCTGCAGCTGGAACTGGGTATAGAAGGTCGCCACTTCCAACACGCGGATATAGGCCATGCCCAGCATGTCCGCGATCGTTTCGATCGTGGCGCGGCTGACCCAGCCGTCCTGATCCTGGGCCCGCATCAGCAGCGGGATGACGGCCGATTGCTGCCGGCCGGTCGGGTACAACCCGATCTTCCATTCCGCCCATTTGGCGTTTTCAGCACTGAATGCGAACGACGTCGGTTGAACCGACTCGTCTGCTAGGCGACGCGCAACCATCAGCGATCAACCTCTCCGAACACGATATCGAGCGAGCCAAGAATGGCCGAGACGTCAGCCAGCATGTGGCCGCGACACAGGAAATCCATGGCCGACAAATGCGCAAAACCCGGCGCGCGGATCTTGCAGCGGTATGGTTTGTTGGTGCCATCGCTGACCAGATAGACGCCAAACTCACCCTTGGGGGCTTCCACGCAGGCATAAACTTCGCCCGCAGGAACCTTGTAGCCCTCGGTATAGAGCTTGAAGTGATGGATCAGCGCTTCCATTGACTGCTTCATCTCACTGCGCTTGGGCGGCACGACCTTGCCATCGAGCGAGGACACGGGGCCCTTGCCGTCGGGCGCGTTCAGCTTGTCCACGCACTGCTTCATGATCCGGGTTGACTGGCGCATCTCTTCCATGCGGATCAGATAGCGATCAAAGCAATCGCCGTTCTTGCCGATCGGAATGTCGAATTCCATCTCGTCATAGCATTCGTAGGGCTGGCTCTTGCGCAGATCCCAGGCCGCGCCGGAGCCGCGCACCATCACGCCCGAAAAGCCCCAGTTCCACGCGTCATCCAGCTGCACCACGCCGATATCGACATTGCGTTGCTTGAAGATGCGGTTCTCGGTCAGAAGCGTGTCGAGATCGACAATGAACTTGGGGAAATCGGTGCAGAAGGTATCGATGTCATCGATCAGCGCCTGCGGCAGATCCTGATGCACCCCGCCCGGGCGGAAATAGGCAGCGTGCATGCGCGCGCCGGAAGCGCGCTCATAGAAAATCATCAGCTTTTCGCGCCACTCAAAGCCCCAGACCGGCGGCGTCAAGGCGCCCACGTCCATGGCCTGTGTGGTGACGTTCATCAGATGCGCCAACAGGCGGCCGATTTCCGAGTAAAGCACGCGGATCAGCTGGCCGCGGCGCGGCACTTCCAGACCCAGCAGCTTCTCGACGGCGAGTGCAAAGGCGTGCTCCTGGTTCATCGGCGCCACGTAGTCGAGGCGATCGAAATAGGGAACGGCCTGCAGATAGGTCTTGGACTCGATCAGCTTTTCGGTGCCGCGATGCAGCAGGCCGATATGCGGATCGACGCGCTCGACGACCTCGCCATCGAGCTCCAGGATAAGGCGGAGCACACCATGAGCCGACGGGTGGACCGGACCAAAGTTGATGGTGAAATTGCGGACATTGGCTTCAACGGTCATTGTTTGGCCTTCTCGTCACCGGGCAGCACATAGTCGGTACCCTCCCAAGGCGACAAATAGTCAAAGGTGCGGAATTCCTGCATCAGCTGCACGGGCTCGTAAACGACGCGCTTGCGCTCCTCGTCATAGCGAACCTGGACAAAGCCCGAGACCGGGAAGTCCTTGCGCAAAGGATGGCCGTCAAAGCCGTAGTCGGTCAGGATGCGGCGCAGGTCCGGATGGCCCGAGAACAGCACGCCATAGAGGTCATAGGTTTCGCGCTCGAACCAGTCGGCGCCCCGGAACACACCGGTAATGCTGGGCACTGGGGTCACGTCGTCTGCCGACAGCTTCACCCGGACCCGATGATTCAAATGAGGGCTCATGAAGTGGTAGACCACCTCGAAGCGCTCATCACGCTCAGGATAGTCAGCGCCACAGACATCGGTGAAACTGATGCAGCGGCACTTGGGATCGTCGCGCAGAAAAGTCGCCACGGAAACGATCGAATCGCGTTGCACCGTCAGGGTCAGTTCGCCAAAGGCGATTTCCTGCAAAATGACCGCAGCGCCCAAAGCACCAGCAATGTGCTGGCCCAGGTCCACAAGCGGATCAAGCTGGATGACGTCATCCATTATCAGCGATCCTATCGTTCGATGGTGCCGGTGCGGCGGATCTTCTTCTGCAGCAGCAAGATGCCATAGAGAAGCGCTTCAGCGGTCGGGGGGCAGCCAGGGACATAGACGTCGACCGGCAGAACACGATCGCAACCGCGAACCACCGAATAGGAATAGTGGTAGTAACCGCCACCATTGGCGCAACTGCCCATCGAGATGACGTAGCGCGGCTCGGGCATCTGGTCGTAGACCTTGCGCAGCGCGGGGGCCATCTTGTTGGTCAGTGTGCCGGCGACGATCAGGACGTCCGACTGGCGCGGCGAGGCACGCGGCGCAGTGCCAAAGCGCTCGATATCGTAGCGCGGCATCGACATCTGCATCATCTCGACGGCGCAGCAGGCCAGGCCTGTCTGCATCCACATCAGCGAACCGGTGCGCGCCCAGGTCACCAGTTGGGAAACGGTCGAGACCAGAAAGCCCTTGTCGGCCAGCTCATCCGTCACATCGGTGAAAAACGGATCCTTGGCGCCGGCAACCTGCTGGGTACGCGGATCGATCAGGCCGGTCGGGCGTGGCGCGACAAGCGTTTCGTTATCGCTCAATCCCATTCCAGTGCCCCTTTGCGCCATTCGTAGATAAAGCCAACCGTCAGCACGCCCAGGAAGATCATCATGGACCAGAAGCCGAACCAGCCGACATCGCGGAACGCCACTGCCCAAGGGAACAGAAACGCCACTTCAAGATCGAAAATGATGAACAGAATCGACACGAGGTAAAACCGCACGTCGAACTTCATGCGCGCATCGTCAAATGCATCGAAACCGGCCTCGAAGGCCGAGACCTTTTCAGGATCCGGATTTCTGACGGCAACAAGGAAGGGAACCACCAACAAGGCCAGGCCGATCACGGCGGACAGGCCAAGGAAGATGATGATGGGCAGATAATCGCTGAGCAAATCAGTCATGCGGCAGCCTGTTACTAGTCCGGTCGGGCGACCGGCATCGCGTGAGAATCGGAGGCAATTGGGGCCAACGAGCCGACGCGACAAATGATGGCTTGGGCTTAGACCTTTGGCTATCCGGTTTCAAGGGAAAGAAATTATGACTATAATGTTCATATATATAGAAGCCGCTCAATGCGGGATGTGCCAGGGCTTGGTACGCTTTTGGCGAAGCCAAGGTCATTCGAGGGGCACCGATTTCGCCCTGCCGAGACGCACAGCCACATAACCGTTCCCGCAGATTCGTCCCATAACGGACAATGGGCCCGAGATGCGGCGCCCAAAAAGCAAAAACGGCGAACCGCAGAGCGGTTCGCCGAATTGGGTTTGCAAGATTTGTCGGGAGGGCGGCAAGCCGCCCTGCCCGATTGCATATCTTAGAAGTGGTAGAATACGCCGACGGTTGCCTTGGCACCGTCGAAGAACTGGTCGCCAGCGGTGTTCGAGAAATCGCCGAGGCCGAGCACTTCGCCACGAACCGACACAGCGTCGGTCACAGCAACTTCAACACCGCCGCCGAGGGCGTAGATGCCGTTGTCAGTGGTGCCCGAACGGCTGGTCAGGCCAACGCCGCCAGCTGCGTACACGACGACCTGGTCGGTCACGACTGCGCCAACGCGAGCCAGTGCCAGGAACATGCCGGCGTCGTCGCCGTCCTGGAACACGTAGTCACCCTGGACTTCAAGGCCGAGCAGGATCGGGTCGTAAGCGATGAAGTTGACGCCAACAGCGCCACCAACCGAAAACTGCGATGCGTTGGTCTGAAGGTTGGTCAGGCCGTTGGTGTTGGTGAACACGCCACCGACGTTAACGCCTGCATACAGACCTTCCCAATCGAAGCCAGCAGCTTCATACATTGGCTGTGGGGTCGTTGGGATGATCAGATCGGCAGCCTGAGCGCCGCTGACGAGAAGCGCGGCAGCTGCCACACCGAGATAAAGGGAACGTACGCTCATGGAGAACTCCAGATTCAAAGTTTAAGTCCACACAAAATATCGCGAAAGTTATTGATCAGGCAATAACAACTGCGACCTTGAGCGGATTTTACCAGCGAGCCGGGCTTATCGGCAACACATTCCACGGCGCCACCGAACGTACGCGCCCCGCGGCGGACGCATTGATCCACAAATGACCAATCCATCTGCCAAAACAGGCACATGACCACGCATCCATGCGACTGAACGAACACCGTTCGCAGCGGTCATGGCCAGGTGACGGTGCCGGGGGTTCTGAGTCGCGACCAAAGCCGTGGCCGAAAAGCAAAACGGCGAATCGCTTTCGCGATTCGCCGAATTGGGTTTGCAAGACGCTAGGTCGGGAGGGCGGCAAGCCGCCCTGCCCGATTGCATATCTTAGAAGTGGTAGAATACGCCGACGGTTGCCTTGGCACCGTCGAAGAACTGGTCGCCAGCGGTGTTCGAGAAATCGCCGAGGCCGAGCACTTCGCCACGAACCGACACAGCGTCGGTCACAGCAACTTCAACACCGCCGCCGAGGGCGTAGATGCCGTTGTCAGTGGTGCCCGAACGGCTGGTCAGGCCAACGCCGCCAGCTGCGTACACGACGACCTGGTCGGTCACGACTGCGCCAACGCGAGCCAGTGCCAGGAACATGCCGGCGTCGTCGCCGTCCTGGAACACGTAGTCACCCTGGACTTCAAGGCCGAGCAGGATCGGGTCGTAAGCGATGAAGTTGACGCCAACAGCGCCACCAACCGAAAACTGCGATGCGTTGGTCTGAAGGTTGGTCAGGCCGTTGGTGTTGGTGAACACGCCACCGACGTTAACGCCTGCATAGAGACCTTCCCAATCGAAGCCAGCAGCTTCATAGATTGGCTGTGGGGTCGTTGGGATGATCAGATCGGCAGCCTGAGCGCCGCCGACGAGAAGCGCGGCAGCTGCCACACCGAGAGAAAGTGAACGTACAAACATATCTTGCACTCCCATAGAGTTAACCGTAGTCCACCGTTAGATGCATCAGCACCACGCGTGTGACAAGCCTTCGCCATTCGAATTTTGGCGGTGCGGATAACATTCCATGAGCATTTGGGATGGGGTGTTGCGCCAATGTCGCGCATTTGGCTCAATTTGATACAAATCCCATCTTGCAACAGCCGCCTAGACGACCGTGCGGCAGATGTATTCACGACTGAGTCGTGCCGTCAAGCCACACCATCGCCATAATTGGGCCACCCCGGCGCCGGATTTTGTGGTCTCATATCCGCAATGGCGTCGGGTTCGATGCTGGTATGGGGCTCAAAAAGCCCCGCAATTGCAGGCTTTGCAGGGAATGGGCGGTGCAATGCCTGGGGATCAGCGCGTGTAAGCGGGCCGGTTCGGTCTGGCTGAATTTAGATCGGGCGGCGACATATTTTTTCGCATTCGCGCCCTGATTCGTCTTGTCGGCGGCTCGGCCGACGAACCAGACTGCATCCCCTTGCCACTCTGACAGTAGTCTCAGGTGCGACGTCTGCACCGGGACGGAGACTTCCGACCGGCGACTCTGGCACCGGTCAGAATAGACCGGCACGGATTGCGCCGGTCCATTCGGGATGGCCTAGAGCGTTCCTACCAGCACGGGATCTGCGCGGTACATATCGGGAAAGATTGCCTTGAGCGCGGCAATTTTAGGCAGGTCGTGCATCACGATATAGGGCCAGGTCGGATTGAGCGTCAGGAAGTCCTGGTGATATTGTTCGGCGGGATAGAATGCCTGCAGCGGTTCGATGGTGGTGACGACAGGCCCTTCAAACAGGCCGGTTTCATCGAGCTGAGCGATATAGGCTTCGGCTGTGGCCGCCTGCTGCTCGTTGAGCGCGAAGATGGTCGACCGATACTGGGTGCCGTGATCGGGGCCCTGATAATTCAGCTGTGTCGGATTGTGGGCCACCGAGAAATAGATCTGCAGCAGGTCGCCATAGCTTACCACCGAGGGGTCGTAGGTGATCTGCACGGCCTCGGCATGTCCCGTGGTTCCGCTGCCGGTCTGCTCGTAAGTGGCCGTATCGGCCGCGCCGCCGGAATAGCCCGACACAGCATTGGTGACGCCGACCACGTGCTGGAAGACGCCTTGCACCCCCCAGAAGCAGCCGCCGGCAAAAACGGCGGTCGCCGTGCTGCCCGTCTCGGCAAGATCGGCGGCGGGTGCAGGGATTGTCACCGGGGCTTCCTGCGCATCAGCCGGTTTATTGAACAGGCCCATCGCAAAGACGGGCATGACCAGCAGCAAGGCGAGTGTCGCACGCCGGCTGTTGGTGGGGGCAAGGTGAAGGGCACGGGTGCTGGACATAAGCGATCCTCGGTTGGAGCTATCTGCACGTCAGTTCGCATCATAGGGCCAACTGGTTACGGCAGATCAGTCCATCACGGTGATATGAACCGGCAATCGCTGCGGCCAGGGCTCAGTCCGGCCGGACCGAGATCACCCGGAACACGTGCATTTTGCCGTCGTCTTCGCGGATCGATACATATTCGCCGACCACGAAGCGCTCCTCGGACAGGCGGAATCCCGCCTCGTCGTCGGTGCTGGTCTTGACGTCATAGTCGAAGATCCAGCCATTGTCCGGGCCGTGCAGGATACGGCCACGCGCCTCCTCCTCCCCCGGCCGACGGCGCACCACGCGGCACCAGTCGGGCATGTCGCGATAGGCCGAAGGGTCAATGTGGCCCTCCGCGTTCAGCGGGAAATACAGGCGATAACTGTGGGCCGGGTCCCCTTCCGGGTGCCCTGGCTCGCGCGCCAGTTCAAGTTCGATGCGATAGAGCACTGCCTTGGTCATAAGTGTCCCTGTGCCTATTGGGCGGTATAGCCGCCATCCACCAGATGGTAGCTGCCGGTGATGAAGGAGGCGTCGTCCGAGAGCAGGAAGGCCGTCAGTGCCGCCACTTCGGCGGGGGTGCCGAGGCGGCCGACCGGGTGCATGCCGGCAATGGCGGAGAGGGTAGCGGCATCGAGGTGGTTGCTCAGCAACGGCGTGTCGATAAAGGCCGGCCCGATGGAATTGATGCGAATGCCGTGCTTGGCATATTCGATGGCCGCCGTCTTGGTGAGGCCGATAACGCCGTGCTTGGCGGCGACATAGGCGGGCGCCGTGGCAAAGCCAACCGAACCCAGGATCGATGCCATGTTGACGATCGAGCCGCCGCCCGAAGCAAGCATGGCGGGGATCTGGTAGCGCAGGCCGTAGAAGACGCTGTTCAGGTTGGTGGCGATCACCTTGTGCCAGCTGTCGAGTGGGTAGTCGCCTGTGGTGGCGGCGGCGCCGGCAATCCCGGCATTGTTGACCGCCAGGTGCAGCCCGCCGAATTCGCGCTGGGCGGCGGCGACCATGGCCTCGACTTCGAGCGCATCGCTGACGTCAACGGCAAAACCCTTGGCGACCCCGCCCTGCGCAGTGATGGCGGCAGCGATATCCCGCGCTCCATCCTCGTTCAGATCGGCGACCAGCACCTTGGCGCCCGACGCTGCGAGCAAGTGGGCGACCGCTGCACCAATGCCGGAGGCGCCGCCGGTGACGATGGCAACCTTGTTCTTGAAATCGAAAGGCATGGCAAATCTCCTTGAAGGCAATGCACTGAACAATCGGTGACCGCCTAGCTGCGCCAGTCGATCTTGCCCGTTCCCTACTCCTACAGATCAGATCTACCACTCAAACTTCTTGATCTCGCGCAAATGGCTGGCAATTGCGTGCACCGGCCGAGCCCGACAAGGCCGATGGCCTGTGGTGGTGTAGTGTTTCGGACATCAGGCTGTCCTTTCGCGCAGCAGGCCTGTGTCACCGGTTGAATGCTGTGCTGCGCTCAGATCGGGACCATCGAGAATGTCCCAAGCCTTGAGCAAAAGGTCTGGCGCGACAATGTCGCCGGGCAAGAGTGCCAGGGCCAGGTCGGGGCCGACCAGGCTGCGCGTCCAGGCCAGTCCCGGGGCGATTTCCGGTCCAATCGTGAAGGCATGCACCCCAAGTGCTGCCACGATGGCGCTGGACGCCTCACCATCGGCAATGATGAAGCGGGAGAAGCCGTTGTCGCGTAGGATGACCGCCAGATTGGCCAGCAGTTGGCCGATCAGCACTCCGGCTGTCTCGGCGCCCCGCTTGTCTGGCACGGCCTCCGGTCCATCGCCGGAATAGACCAGCACCGGCCCCTTGCTGGCGTGCCGCAGCACCCAGTTGGCCACATCGGCCGCCGCCTGTGCCCCGGAGGCCACTTCGGCCGGCATGATCTGCAGGGCGGGCATGCCGGCGTCAATGGCGGCCTGCACCTGCTCGCGCAAGGCAGGTGAACCCAAGCCGGCCAGGACAATCGCCTTTCCCTTCGGCGCGGCCATGCGTTCCGACTCGATCGTGATGCCGATCCGACCCTGGCGCCGGAAATTCTCCAGCAGCCCCATGGCGATCTCCGAACCGCCGGTGACCAAACGGATGCCGGCCATAGCGTCGCCCAGCACGCGCAGATCGGCATCGCGCACCGCGTCGGCAATCATCAGCCGGAAGCCGGCCTGCTGGGCGCGGAACAAGACCGCCCTGACCGCCTCGGGTCCGGCGGAGATAATATCGAGGGGGATCAGCCCCACCCGTGCTGTGGTCTGCGCCTGCAGTACGCGGACCAGATTGGCATCAGCCATGGGTGTGAGCGGATGCTTTCGCATCGCAGTGTCCGACAGCAGGGCGGAGCCCAGGAAGAGATGCCCCTGATAGACGGTCAATCCCGTGGCTGGAGACGCCGGGCAGGCAATGGCGATCGGAACCTCGAGGAAATCCAGCAGGGCTTCGGCAACCGGGCCGATATTGCCAGCGGACGTGGAGTCAAACGTAGCGCCATAGGTGAAAAGGAACTGCTCGGCGCCGGCCTGGCGCAAGGCCATGACCGAAGCCAGCGCCATGGCCACTGCTTCGTCGGCAGGAATAGCGCGCGAGGTGAGCCCGATGACCACGGCCTGGGCGCCGTCAAAACTGATATCTTCGGGCGGTACGCCCATAACCTGAACGGTCTTCATCCCTTGGCGCGCCAACGCCAATGCCAACTCGGTCGCCCCGGCCAGATCATCGGTAATGGCGCCCAGCAGGATGGAATTGGTCATGTGGTCCTCAGCAGTGGCGCCGGCAGAATCTGGCAGCGGCATCGACAATGCCAGCTTGCGCGGGCAAGTGATGTTGAGCAAGCCATCTGTCGATGGCTGTCCTCTCGATCCGTGCAGCGACCAAGCGGGAGCGCCGGACGGCCGGCGGCCTCCGGGGACGAATAGATGGACGAACCCCGAGGCGGCTTTCGCCTCTGGTAAACTTAAAAATGAGACGGAAACCGCCTCGGGGCGCCGGTTTTTGGAACTGTTCGGCGGCGCGGGATCGCTCGTCCTCGCACGGCCGTCTCGGAACCTGTGGGAGAGGCAAAGCCCCCACCCGGCTCACTCCACCACTGTTCGCCTGCAGGCCGCCCATGCGGGGTGATGGGCATGAGTTTAACCGAGCCGGCGCCGCCGGGGATAAGTCTCGTGTTTCCGAACGTCCGATGAGCGAGCAAACCAAGGGGCGCCGTGGTCATCGCCACAGAGAGATCGATGCCGCTCACGGGGATTGCCAAACCGGCGCCGGGGCCAGATTCAGGCAGCGGGCTCCTGCACCACAAGGTCGCTCAACTGTACCGCTTCCTCGTCGCCGACCACCGAGACCGCGCCGGCGGTTCCCAGATCGAAATTCTCCTTTTCGGCCTCAGGCAGACCTTCGCGACGGCTGAGGCGGACAGCGACAAAGCCGATCAGGATCAGCATCACCACACCATTGGTGATGAACATGCCGGCCGGCCCGAACAGCTCGATGCTGAGCGAGGTGAGCAAGGGGCCCACCGTCGATCCCAGGCCGTTCAAGAGCAGCAGGCCGGCAGAAATCTCCACATATTCCGAACGCTCAGCAAAGTCGAACACGTGGGACGCGGCAATGGCATAGGCGGGCAGCAGACCCGCGCCGAAGACAAGGCCCAAAGCCAGCCACAGCCAAGTCAGGTGCGGCAGCACCAGAATGACCAGGCCCACCAGAGCCGCAACGAGCGCCAGGCCGATGATGACCAGGCGCCGGTCCATATGATCGGACAGCTTGCCGGCGGGCCATTGCACGAGAGCGCCGCCCACCACGGCCGCGCTCATGAACAGGGCGGCATCGGTGACACTGCCACTGACCGCATTGGCATAGCTGGGCCCCAGCGACCAGAACGACCCCGTGGCAATGCCGATCAGAAATATCGACACCGTTCCGGTGGGCGACAGGCGAAACATGTGCCGCGGCCGGAAACGAACCATGGTGATCGGCGGCGGTTGGCTGGATCGCGTCATGACGATGGGCACAGCGGCCAGGGACACCAGCACCGAGGCGATCGAGAACAGGACGAAGGAACTCGGCTGCACCAGGGTGACCATCATCTGGCCTATCGTGATGACGGTGAAGTTGACTGTCACATAGGTGGAGATCAGGGTGCCGCGCGTTTCATTGGTCGCCTGGTCATTGAGCCAGCTCTCGACCACCAGATACAGACCCGCCAGACAAAAGCCGGTGATCATGCGCAACAGCACCCAGACCAGTGGGTCGACCGCCAAGGGATAGCCCAAGGCCGCCGCCGAGGCGATCGACACCAGGGCGGCAAAGGTGCGGATATGGCCGGCCCGGATGATGAACAGGGGCGAAAAGGCACAGCCGAGCACGAAGCCGAAGAAATAGCCCGAGCCGAGCATGCCGACCTCAAAGGCCGAAAAGCCTTCAATGCCGCCGCGGATGGGCAGCAGCATGACCTGCAGGCCATTGCCCATGATCAGCAGGGCGACGCTGAGCAGAATGGCGCCGGCGGCCAGCAATGGCGAACGTACCGGCGCTTCAGTCATCACTTCTACCTTTGCGTTCCGCCACGCGCGGGATCAGTCAGGGCCGCGCTGATGCCGCACAAAGGCGGCTATTTCTAGTCCATCGACCCTTCTGTCCCCAGACTATCGGGCGTCGGCTCGGCTTTAGACGGGCTCGGTGGCCTTGTCACGCGTGTGCCAGGCCCCGTCCTGCCATTCGCGGACCGTAACGACAATCTTTTCATCGCCGATGTCGATGAGATTGTAGGCGTTCGACTCGCCGCGCAGCCGGGTCGAGATCGCCGACGACGCCTGGGCGATCAGGATCGGCGCCACGATGGATTTGCTCACGCCCAGCGGTTCACCCTCGCGGACAACGGGCTTTGTCTCGTGCTTGCGTACATAGGACAGGTGAAAATGCCCCGACAGTACGAGCCGCACGCCCAAGCCGGCGAAGGTTTCGAGAGCATCGTCGGCACGTTTGACGCGCTTGGTCTTCTGCACCATGGGCTGGGTGGGAAACAGCAACGGGTGATGCGCCACGATGACGCGCACCGCATCAGGGGATGCCTTGGCAAAGCGCTGTTCTAGGTCTTCGAGCTGGCCGCGCGAAATGGTGCCGTGCCCCCAGTTCCATTCAAGGCGCGCGCGGCGCGAGGTGCGCATGCCGACCAGGGCCACGCCGTCCATTTCGAGGAAGGGTTCGAGATCGGGCGAGATATAGCGTTTGTAAAAGCCATAGGGGTTGAGGAAGCGCTTGAAGATGTTGACCGCCGGCACGTCATGGTTGCCGGGGACTGCAAAAACCGGCGCCGTCAGCGTATCGAGAAACTCACGCGCCTGCTCGAACTCCTCCTTAGTGCCGATCTGGGTGAAATCGCCGCTGGCCACGATGAGGTCAGGCTGTTGCGCATTGATGTCGTCGGCAAAGCCTTCGGCCAAAGCGGGATCGTGGTGGCCAAAATGCAGGTCGGAAATGTGCAGGATCTTCATGCCGCCTCCGCCGGTGTCGCATATTCGGCGGGTACGATGACGGATAGCGAGCGCGGCCGGATGGAGAATTGGAGCGGCGGCTGCAGATTTTCGACCTCGCCGTCGAACATCACCTTGATCAGCGACTTGCGTGAGTCGATCGTGACAGCCTGCACGCTCTCCATGGTCAGCGCCTCGTCATTTTGCCAGTGGCCCAGCAGCATGCTGGCCGTCAGGCGCAAAAAATCACCCGGGTTAAGGTGGCGCAACACGTAGAGCGTGAGCGTGCCGCCGTCCAGCACGTGACGGGAAAAGAACTGTCCCAACCCCTCATCATAGGCATTGCTGGATACCGCTATGGCCTGTACCCGCTCGACGCGCCGCTCGCCCTCGCTGGGCTGGATGACCACGGCAATCCGCCGCGCACGCGCCAGGCGACGAAACATGTAGCGCAGAAAGCCGATCTTGGCGGACGCGTCATAGCGCCCGCGAATGTGTTCACGCCCGGCCGCCAGGCCCGGGATCAGCCCGACCACGACCTTGTGCAGGAAGACCCGGCCGTTGACCTCGCCGACATCGATGCGATGGGCAACACCGGTGGCCAAGGCGGCGACGGCGGCGGGCAGATCGAGCGGCACGTGCAGGTCCTTGGCGAGGGCATTGACCGTGCCCAGCGGCAGAATGGCCAGGTTCCGGTCGGTGCCTACCAGGGTCGCTGCCAAGGCGGTGATAGTGCCATCGCCGCCTGCCGCCACGATGGTGGGCGCGCCGCTGGCCATGGCTGCCGCGATGCGGTCGACCAGGGGACGATCGCCATCGGCGTCGATAGTGGCCGTCAGCCCATTGGCCGCGAACAGGTCGCCCAGCGACTCCGCCGTGACCCCGGTGGCATTGGCTGTCCCGGCATTGGTGTTGAGCAGCACGTAGTGCGAGACGGGGCTGGGGGGACTCAGGCTCATGACAAATCGATCCGGTAACGGGCATTGTTCGACTAGGGAACGTGTGCGAGGACGAGACGTTGCGTGATCAGCACGAGGAAAGCGTCAAATGTTCAATCGACTGGTCCAGTCCACCCCCTATCGTCGCCTGCACGGGCTGATCACCGGCGAAGCCTGGCTATTGGCGTCCATCGCCCTGGTCAGCGGGCTGATCCTGGCCTTTCTGCAGATTGCCGACGAGATGATCGAGGGGGAGATGGAGGCATTTGACAATGCCATCCTGATGCTGTTCCGCGATCCGGCCAACCTGGACAGCACCATCGGTCCCCCCTGGGTGCATGAAATGGTCCGCGACGTCACGGCGCTGGGCAGCTTTGCCCTGCTCGGCCTGATCGTCGCTGCCGTCTGCGCCTATCTACTACTGGCCCGCATGCGGGCGGAAGCGCTGCTGATCATCACCTCGGTGCTGGGCGGCACGATCCTCAGTACGGTGCTGAAAATGGGCTATGACCGGCCGCGACCGGACCTGGTGGCCATGTCGCACCAGTTCACGGCCAGCTTTCCCAGTGGCCATGCCATGCTGTCTGCCGTCACCTTCCTGACGCTGGGGGCATTGCTGGCGCGGCTCGCACCAACGCGTTCGCTGCGCATCTTCAGCATCAGCATGGCCCTGCTGCTGACGCTGCTCATCGGCCTGAGCCGGATCTATATGGGGGTGCATTATCCCAGCGACGTGCTGGCCGGCTGGTGCCTGGGGGCCGCCTGGGCCTTGTTCTGCAGCGCCGTGGCGGCGCGGCTGCAACGCGGCGGGGCCATCGTGCACGGCACCGAGCCGACCTGACCGCGGCGCAGACTTCCACGCCATCGGGGGTCGCCGCCCGCATCGCGGTCAGGACCGTTTGGATTTGGGCCGGACCCGTGTAAAACGGATGGCGGATACCCCTCTTGGCCAAGGACGTCACATTGAGCAGCTCTGAGCGCGGCAGCAGGCCGCAGCGGGTCACGCTGCGCACGATTGCCCAGGCCACCGGGCTGAGCCTGTCGACGGTCTCGCTGTCGCTGCGCGGCGGCACCACGCTCAAGCAGGAAACCCGCGACAAGGTCGCAGAGGCCGCGCAAAGACTGGGCTATGTGCCCGATCGTGCCGGGGTCCGCCTGCGCACCGGCAAAACCAATGTCATCGCCTTGGTGCTCGACGGGGCCGAGGATTCCATCGATTTTGCCCGCCAGATGATCCAGGGCATCGGCCAGGCCATCAAGGGGACCCGCTATCACCTGACGGTGGTGCCCGAATTCGTGCGCGGCGCCAGCACCGATACGATCGGCTACATTCTGGACAACCGCACGGCCGATGGGGTCATCATCACCCATACCACACCACGCGACAGCCGCGTGCAGATGCTGGCCGATACCGACTTTCCCTTCGTTACCCACGGGCGGACCGACTTTGCCACGCCGCATGCCTTTCACGATTTCCATTCTGAGATGTTTGCCCGCCAGGCCGTCGAGCGGCTGGCACAAAAAGGCTGCCGCAACATCATGCTGGTGGCTGGCGATGACAGCACCACCAATCACCACAATATCGTCACAGCCTTTCAGCAGGCCGCGACGCGGCTGGGCCTGACGTCGCGCATTGTGGGGGGCAGGCAGGGCATGCCGCCCGAGGAAATGCGGCGCATGGCGCTGGCCCTGGCGCAGACTGAGGACCGACCGGATGGCATTGTCTGCGACAGCGAGATGCGGACCATCGCGCTGGTGGGCGGGCTGCAGGAAGGTGGGCTGAAACCGGGCGTGGACGTGCATGTGATCTACAAGCAGACCTCCGGCATCCTGCCCACGCTGTTTCCCACGATGGACAGCATTCGCGAGGATGTCTTCGCGGCCGGTGCCGAACTGACGCGGCTGCTGCTGCAACGCATCGAGGGTGCTGATCCCAGAGACCTGCAGACGCTGGCCGAGCCAGAGCCACAGTGGCGCGCCCCGGACGGCAGCGGGCAGCGTCGATGACCGATACGGGGCCGGCCAGACCATGAGCGCCAGGGGAAACAAGTCGGGAGTCGGGCCAAGCGCGCCGCAGCAGACCGAAGGCTTCACCCTGACGCTGAATGGCGGTTCCTCAAGCCTCAAGTTTGCCCTGTTCGAAAGCGACGGCCAGACGCGGCATCTGGCGGGCAAGTTCGACCGGATCGGGCAGTCCGAGGCCAGGCTCGTGGTCGAGGGCAAGGACCGTCCGCACCATGAAGAGAAGGTCGCCGCTGCCACGCATGCAGAGGCTCTCGAAACGCTGTTCGCCTGGCTGTCCCGGGAGATCGGGCCCAAGGCGATCGCGGCGATCGGGCACCGCATCGTGCATGGCGGAGCGCAATACCGGAGCCATGGCGTCATCGACGATGCCCTGATCAGCGCACTCGAGGCGATCGCCGATTATGCGCCGGAGCACCTGCCGGCCGAGATCGCGATGATCCGGGCCTGCCGGACGCATTTCGGCGCGCTGCCCCAGCTGGCCTGCTTTGACACCGCCTTTCACCGGGACATGCCGGCGGTGGCGCGGATGCTGGCCATTCCGCGGCGGTTTTTCGAGCAGGGTGTGCAACGCTACGGCTTTCACGGCCTGTCCTATACCTATCTGCTGGAGGCCCTGCGCCGAAGTGCCGGGGAAGAGGTCGCGCAGGGCCGGCTGGTGCTGGCGCATCTGGGCAATGGCGCCAGCCTGACAGCCGTGCACCAGGGCCGCAGCATGGATACGTCCATGGGCTTCACCCCGGCGGCGGGAGTACCCATGGGCACGCGCAGCGGCGATCTTGATCCCGGGCTGGTCCGCTATCTGGCGCAGGCGCATGGCATGGATGCCCGGGCCTTCGACCGCATGGTCAACCATGAATCGGGCCTGCTGGGCATCTCGGGCAGTGGTGCCGATGTGCGCGAATTGCTGGCGATCGAAGCAAGTGATCCGCGAGCCGCCGAGGCGCTGGCCGTGTTCTGCTATCGCATCCGGCAGACCATCGGGGGCCTTGCTGCCACGCTGGGCGGCCTCGATACATTGGTGTTTACCGGCGGCATTGGCGAAAACGCGGCGGTGATCCGCGCGCGCATCTGCGCCAATCTGGGTTTTCTCGGCATCGACATCGACGGCGCGCTCAACCAGTCCGGGGCCGCTGTCATATCAAGTTCAACGTCGCGGGTATCAGTTCGCGTCATAGCCACCGACGAGGAAGCGGTTATCGCCGCTGCCGTTGCCAGCCTGCTGCAGCACAAGGATCGCCCATCATGAACACGCCCCTCTCCCCCGACCTGCTCGCCAGCATGAATGCCTATTGGCGCGCGGCCAACTACCTCTCGGTCGGCCAGATCTACCTGCGCGACAATCCGCTGCTGACCGAGGCGCTGACCCTGGACCATGTCAAACCGCGCCTGCTGGGCCACTGGGGCACCACGCCGGGGCTCAACTTCATCTATGTGCACCTCAACCGGGTGATCAAGGCGCTCGATCTGGACATGATCTATGTCACCGGACCGGGCCATGGCGGGCCGGGCCTGGTCGCCAATACCTATCTCGAAGGCACCTATAGCGAGCTCTATCCCGCGGTGAGCCAGGACCTCGACGGTCTCAAGCGGCTGGTGACGCAGTTTTCCTGGCCGGGCGGCATTCCCAGCCATGTGGCCGCCGAAGTGCCCGGCTCGATCAACGAAGGCGGCGAACTCGGCTACTCGCTGATGCATGCCTATGGCGCGGCCTTCGACAATCCGGATCTGGTGGTGGCCTGCGTGGTCGGCGACGGCGAGGCGGAAACCGGGGCGCTGGCGACCAGCTGGCATTCCAACAAGTTCCTCAACCCGGCGCGCGATGGCGCGGTGCTGCCGATCCTGCACCTCAATGGCTACAAGATCGCCAGCCCCACCGTGCTGTCGCGCATCAGTCATGACGAGCTGGAGGCGCTGTTCCGCGGCTATGGCTATGCGCCGCATTTCGTGGAGGGCGACGATCCGGCCAGCATGCACCAGCTTATGGCCGCCACGCTCGACACAGTGCTGGCCGATATCAAGGCGATTCAGGACGGCGCCCGTAACGGCGGCGTTACCGATCGGCCTGCCTGGCCGATGATCGTGCTGCGCTCGCCCAAGGGCTGGACCGGGCCCAAGGAGGTGGATGGCAACCCCACCGAAGGCACGTGGCGCTCGCACCAGGTGCCGTTGGCCAAGCTCGCCGAGGTGCCGGGACATCTGCAGATCCTTGCAGACTGGCTGGCCAGCTACCGGCCGGCCGAACTATTCGACGCCAGCGGGCGGCTGATGCCCGAACTGGCGGCCCTGGCGCCGGTCGGCAACCGCCGCATGAGCGCCAATCCGCATGCCAATGGCGGCCTGCTGCTGGCCGATCTCAAGCTGCCCGATTTCCGCGACTATGCCATCGACGTGCCGGTGCCCGGCGGGGTGGACGGCGAGGCAACGCGGGCGGCGGGGCAATATCTGCGCGATGTGCTGCGGCTCAATGCCGATGCCAGCAATTTCCGGGTGTTCGGCCCCGATGAGACGGAATCGAACCGGCTGGGCGCGGTATTCGAGGCCACCAACCGGGTGTTCATCGGCGACCAGCTC
Organism: Devosia beringensis; assembly: GCF_014926585.1. Lineage (NCBI taxonomy): Bacteria > Pseudomonadati > Pseudomonadota > Alphaproteobacteria > Hyphomicrobiales > Devosiaceae > Devosia > Devosia beringensis. The sequence continues at coordinate 3,999,621 of NZ_CP045422.1, forward strand.
GAGACGGACCGGCAGCTCGCTGCCGATGGGCGGGTGATGGAAGTGCTCAGCGAGCATCTCTGCCAGGGCTGGCTCGAGGGCTATCTGCTGACCGGCCGGCATGGATTTTTTTCCTGCTACGAAGCCTTCATCCACATCGTGGATTCCATGTTCAACCAGCATGCCAAATGGCTGAACGTTGCCAAGGACGTGCCCTGGCGCAAGCCGATTGCCTCGCTGACCTATCTGCTGACCTCCCATGTCTGGCGGCAGGACCACAATGGCTTCAGCCATCAGGATCCGGGCTTTATCGACCATGTGATGAACAAGAAGGCCAGCGTGGTGCGGGTCTATCTGCCGGCTGATGCCAATACCCTGTTGTCAGTTGTCGACCACTGCCTGCGCAGCCGCGACTACATCAATGTTATCGTCGCCGGCAAGCAGCCCGCGCCGCAATATCTGGGTCTCGATGCGGCGGTTGCCCATTGCACCATTGGCCTGGGGAGCTGGGACTGGGCCTCGACCTGCGGCAACGAGGAACCCGACGTGGTGATCGCCAGCGCCGGTGACGTCCCGACAATGGAGGCGCTGGCCGCCGTCATGATCCTGCGCGAGCAGTTCCCCGACCTCAAGATGCGCTTCGTCAATGTGGTCGACCTGATGGCGCTGCAGGCACCCAGCCAGCATCCGCATGGCATGGACGATATGGATTTCGATGCCCTGTTCACCACCGACAAGCCGGTGATCTTTGCCTATCACGGCTATCCGGCGCTGATCCACCGGTTGACCTATCGCCGCCGCAACCACGACAATTTCCACGTGCATGGCTACCAGGAGGAAGGCACGACAACGACACCCTTCGACATGGCGGTGCTCAACGAGCTCGATCGCTTCCACATTGCCAAGGGCGTGGTGGACCGGGTCGAGAGACTGCAGGACCGGCGCCAGGGCTTTGCCGATTTCGTCGCCGCGCGTTTGGCCGAACACACGGCCTATATCCGCCAGCACGGCGAGGACATGCCGGAAATACTGAACTGGCGCTGGGCCTCGGCCGAGCAACCCACCACTGAGGCGAACAGGCGGTGACCAAGGGCCGATCTGCACGGTGAAGGGCGGGCCCTGATGAGCCCAGCTCAGTGGCCGCCGGAGGAATACTCGTTTTTGACCCGGTGTCGCGACCGCTAGCCTAGCGGGGCCGCCGGGGGCGGCCATTGTCCGCTATCCGGGTGTCTTCTCATGAGTTTGCGCGACTGGGCGCTGGTCGTCTTCGTTGGCTGTCTATTCGGCAGCTCTTTCCTGCTGATCACCATCGTGTTGCAAGAATTGGGACCGCTCACCATCGCGGCGGGCCGCTCTCTCGTGGCCGCCGCCGCGTGCTGGCTGTTTCTGCTGCTGTCGCGCAAGCAGGTGACGCGGGACCGCGGTCTCATCGTCAAGCTTTGCCTGCTCGGGCTGTTCAGCTATGCCCTACCCTTCGTGCTGATGCCGATCAGCCAACGCCACATCTCGACGGGCCTGGTGGCGATCATCAATCTGATGCTGCCCATCGCCACCCTGACAGTTTCGCACTTCTGGCCGGGCGGCGAACGGGCAACGCTGGTGCGGGCGGTGGGCGCAGCGATCGGCCTGCTCGGCGCCTGCATTCTCACGGCGCCCACCTTTGCCGGCATGGATAGCGGCCAGATCTGGGGCACGCTGCTGTGCCTTTCGGGCACGCTGATCTTTGCGGTGTCGTTCAACATCACGCGCAGCTTTGCCGGGACCGACCCGCAGACGATCATGACCTTTGCCATGACAGGCGCGGCGCTTGGCGCCGTTCCCGCCGCCCTGCTGATTGAAGGCGCGCCTGCGGTGGTGAGCCTGGGTACCTGGTGGGCCTGGCTGGCGCTGGGGCTGTTTCCGACAGCGCTCAATTTCCAGATCATGTACTGGATGCTGCCGCGGGTGGGCGCGACAAACTTTGCCACCAATACGTATATCTCGCCTATCGTCGCGCTGATCCTGGGGGCCAGTCTGCTGGGGGAAGTGCTGCTGCCGATCCAGGCCGTCGGCATGGGGGTGGTGCTGGTGGGACTGCTGGTGATGGATGGGCGGCTATGGGCGCTCTGGCAGCGACGAGCCTGAGTTTCAGGCCGGGCGTTCGGCGCGCAACTGGCCAGGATAATCGCCCAGCAGCAACAGGATGGGCACCGATAGCATCGGGATAGCAGCCATCGCCAGGAAGACGACCTGGAAATCGGCGACGCCTGGCAGGCTGCCTTCCGGCACGAGCATCGACAGCATGGCAGCACTGATCGATACGCCCAGGCCCATCGACAATTGCTGGAACACGCCCGCCGAGGCGACGCTGCTGCTCAGCTTGGCTTCCGGCACGCCAGCATAGGTCAGGGAATTGACGGCATTGAAGTGCATGGTCCGCACGGCGCCCAGCGCAAATACCGTGCCCACCAGCACCGGCAGCGGCACGCTGGGCCCCATGGTGGCAAAGCTGCCCATCAGCAGGGCGCCCAGCACGGCGACGCTTACCAGCGTGGCAGCGTAGCCGAAAGACCGGATCGACCAGCGCAGCAGGGGCTTGGCGGCGAAGGCACCGAAGGCCGACAGGGAGGCCAGACCGGCAGCGGCAATCGGCGCCATGCCGAAGCCGATCTGCAGCAGCAGCGGCAGCAGGAAGGCCGAGGAATTGAGGCCCACCCGGCCGATGCCACCAGCGATTACCCCTACCGAAAAGGAGCGGCTGGAGAACAGCGAGAGATCAAGGGCCGTGCCGGTACGGCCGCGGGCCCGCAGGGCGTAGAAGATGAAGATGGCGATCGACGCAGCAAAGATGGTGGCGCTGCCCAAAGGTCCCCAGCTCGGTCGCGCCAGATGCTCAACGCCGAGCTGGAACAGAACCAGCGACACGCCCACCAGGACGAAGCCCCGGAAATCAAAACGGGTCGGGATGCCCTTGGCCAGTGCGGGGACGAAGCGCAACGTCAGCAGGATGGTCACCGCACAGACCGGCACATTGACCAGAAACAGCCAGCGCCAGGAGGTGAAGGAAATGATGGTGGCGCCCAGCAAAGGCCCGAGCAGCGGGCCGATCAGCACGGGAAGCGTGAGATAGGTCATGGCGTCCAGGGTCCGGCCGGGACCGAAGGCCTTGAGCACGATCAGCCGGCCGACCGGCGTCATCAGGGCGCCCCCGAAGCCCTGCAGCACGCGCGCAGCAACCAGGGTCGTCAGGGTCGGCGCCACCGAGGCCAGCAGCGAGCCGAAAGTGAACGCGGCCAGTGCGGCGCAGAAGACCAGCCGCGCGCCGAAGCGATCGGCAAACCAGCCGCTGACCGGCATGAAGACGGCCAGGCTGAGCAGATAGCCGGTAATGGCCAGATGCAGCAGCAAAGGGTCGACCTGCAAGGCCTCAGCAATGGTGGGGATGGCTATGGTCAGCAGGGTGCTGTCGATACCCTGCATGAGAAAGGCGCAGGCGACGATGAAGGCGATGAGGATACGCCGCCCCTCGGTGAATGGCGCGCCGACGGGAACAGGCATTGCAGAAAATCCATGCAGTTTGGCGGAGACCGGCAAGCCGACCGTTCCCGCTCTTGGGTGCGATCCACCTTCCCGACGCCGTGCCTGAGGGTCAATTTAGTTTCCTGTCGCGGAAGCCTAAGAAATCCTCATGACCCACCAAGACGCCCCGGCAGGCGGGAGCGGTGAACATTTCTCATCGCCCCGGGGAGAAATCCCCACTGGCTGCCCCTGCCCGGCCCGACTAGCGTTTTGGTATCGGAACTCAGATCAAGAGGAACTGAAATGGCTGTGTGGGACGCGTTTCTGACGGAAGACGACAAGAAGGTCATGGCCGCACGCAAGCCGCGCAAACCCCATGGCCCCGGCCAGAAGGTGGCGCTGCTGCTCATCGACATGCAGACCACGGCAATGGGTCTGGACAAGCCCATATATGAGCAACTCGATGCGTATTCAGGCGCCTGCGGCCCGCATGCCTGGGCGTCCGTGCCCTATCAGCAGAAGCTGCTGGCGGCGGCCCGCGCGGCAGGTGTGCCGGTGATCTATTCCAAACACGTCTTCCACGCCTATACCGGCCTGCCTGCATCCGACCCCGGCAACAATTTCAGCGCCGTCAACGCCAAGTCGGACATTCCGGTCGAGGTGGCGATGCAGGATGGGGACTATCTGGTGGAAAAGCAGACTCCAAGCTGCTTCGTCATGACCAACCTGGCCCTCATCCTGCGCAATCTGGGCGTCGACGGCCTGCTGGTCGGCGGCAACAGCACCAGCGGCTGCGTTCGCGCCACCTGCGTGGATGGCGAGGCGCATGGCTACAAGATGAGTGTCATCGAGGAAGCAGTGTTCGACCGTATCGAATTCTCGCATGCCGCAGCGCTTTTCGACATGGCCTTCAAGATCTGCGACGTCATCGATACGGTGCAGGCGCTCGACATCATCGGCCCGGCCAAGGCCTCGGCCCAGGCGGCGTAATCGCCTCCCACAGCAAGACGAAGCCGCCCGCCCTGGCGCGGGCCCAATTCCTCACACCCTGAAAGTTGCGTCATGCTTGTTGCCGCCCTGCAAATGGGACCCGCCGGGTCCTCGATAGCCGAAACCGCAAACCGCATTGTCGCCCTGGTCGACAAGGCCGCCGCTCTTGGGGTGACCCTGGGCGTGCTGCCGGAACTGGCGCTGACGCCCTATTTCGCCGCCGAGATCCATGCCGATCTCGACCCCTATGTCAGCATCAGCCAGAACAAGGCAGCGCTGGCGGCGATCATGGCGCGGGCGCAGCTGCATGATATGGCGCTGGTGCTGCCCTATGCCGAGCAGACTGATGACGGGCTGTTCAACTCCATGAGCTTCATCCATCGCCAGGGCAGCCATGCCGGCACCTTCCGCAAGATGCACATTCCCGGCGAGATCGAACCCAAGCCCGATGCCAAGATCACCATCCTGGAAAAGCGCTATTTCAAGCCCGGCAATCTGGGCTTCGGCGTCTATGATGTCGGCGCGGTCAAGATCGGTGGCCTCATCTGCTATGACAGGCGCTTCCCCGAAGCCTACCGCTCGCTGTCGATAAACGGCGCCGACATCATCGCGGTCGGCTACAATACGCCGGTCATGCCCGGCTCAACCCTTGGACAGGCCCGCAAGTCGTCCGAACTGGCGATCACCGCGGGCGCCTATTACACCGGCACCACGATCATCGCCGCCGGCAAGGCGGGCAAGGAAAACGGCGTGCGCTTCATCGGGCGCTCCTTCGTCGCCGGATCGGACGGCTCGATCCTGGCCCGGGCCAAGACCAATCACGATGAAGTGGTGCCGGCCGAGATCGATCTGGACCGCCAGGCCAAGATCCGGGAACGCTGGGGCTTCAGCCGCAATCGCCGGCCGACCGACTACGTGCTGCACGAAACGACCTGAACCGCATGGACCAGATGGCGCCAGCCGGCGCGGCCAGGGCGGCGAGACGGCGCTCCAAAGTACACAAGGCGCTGTCGATCCGGAATTTCCGCATCTACTTCACCGGCTCGGTGATTTCGGTGCCTGGCACCTGGATGCAGATGACGGCCCAGGCCTGGCTGGTGCTCGACCTGACCAATTCGCCGGTCGCCCTGGCCATCGTCACCTCGCTGCAATTCCTGCCGGTCTTCCTGTTGTCGCTGATCGGCGGGGCGATCGCCGACCGGTTTCCGCGCCGCAAACTCATGTATTTCACCATGACGATGGGGACGCTGCAGGCGGCTGCACTGGGCACGCTGTGCCTCACCGGCACCATCCACATCTGGCACATCTATGTGCTGGCCGTGACGCTGGGCATCATCAATGCGCTCGACGCGCCGCTGCGCCAGTCCTTCATCAGCGAACTGGTGCCGCTGACGCACCTGCCCAATGCCATTGCCATGGGCTCGTTGGCGCAAAATCTGGGCCGGATCATCGGGCCGGCGCTGGGGGGCGTGGTAATCGCCGTGCTTGGCGTCGGCGTGGCCTATTTCATCAATGCGCTCACCTTTGCTGCCGCCCTGATCGCGCTGGGCCTGCTGCGCAGCAGCGAGCTGCAGCCCCGCCGCCTGGCGCGCAAGCAGAACCTCCTGCTGCAGATCCGCGAAGGCCTGTCCTATGCGCGACGCACGCCCACCATCCTGTTCCTGCTGATCGCCACGGCCTTTATCGGGATGTTCGGCCAGAACTTCACCACCATGGTGCCGTTGATATCGACCTATCTGATCAAGGCCAGCGCCGCTGAATTCGGCATTCTCAATTCCTGCCTGGGCAGTGGGTCGTTCCTGGCCGCGCTGGTCATGACCACACGGGGCGCCCCCTCAACTCGCCGCATCCTGCTGGCCGGCTTGGCCTTTGGTGTCGTGCTGACGCTGATCAGCTTTTCGAGCAATCTGATTGCCTCGAGCGCCATGTTCGTTGCCGTTGGCGCCTCGGCCGTTACCTTTTCGGCATCGGTCAACACGCTGCTGCAATTGCGTGCCCCGCCAGAGATGCGTGGCCGGCTGGTCAGCATGATCAACCTGCTGATCCCCTCGCCAATCGGGCCGATGCTGACCGGCGCGGCCGCTGCATTGCTGGGCGTCGGCTGGGCGGTTTTTGCCAATGGACTGCTCTGCTGTGTCGGAATTGGCCTAGCCTATATCTACCTGGTGCGGCATCGGCGCAACGGCACCAACTTTGAGTATGTGACGCCAGACACAGGTGATGAACCCTCGAATGGACCGGCGCAAGTTGATGCCGCAGATACCGGCACGCGCTAATAAGCTCAAATTTTGATCAAGCCAGTTATCTGTGCAAGAAATAAGCTTGTAGACCCGAACAAGCCGTGATCTGCTGGGTTTTGGGGAGGAGAGGCAAGCGAGGCTTCCAATGAGACGTCGTGTCCCTCTCAATGCGGTCAGAGCCTTCGAGGCAGCTGCCCGATACAAGAGTCTGGTCCGTGCTGCGGACGAACTTTGCGTTACGCCTACTGCTGTCAGCCACCAGATACGCCTGCTGGAAGATTTCCTGCAGACCAAGCTGTTCTTGCGCAAGAACAGCCGGCTGGAGCTGACAACCGACTCCCGAGCCTGTCTGGGCAAACTGACCAATGCGCTGGACCTGATCGATGAGGCGCTGATGTCGCTGCGCGATCCCGTCGACGCCCGCCAGCGTCTGATGGTAGGCGCCTCGGCCTCGGTCGCGTCACTCTGGCTCATGCCGCTGATGGGCGATTTCGTCGGTGCATCGCCCGAGATCGACGTCACCATCACGACGTTCATCAAGCGCCAGGAAATCGAGAACGAGGACGCCGACCTGTGGATCTGCAACTGGCAGACCGGCCTTGATCGCCGCATCGAACCCCTGATGGAAGAAGAGATCATCCCGGTCTGCTCGCCAATCCTGGCGGAACGGTTCGGCAACAATGCCGGCGATCTGCTGCGCGACGTGCCGCTCATCCATATCGACCGGGTGCGAAGCGACCAGAACGGACCCTATCCCGATTGGGAACGCTATCTGCGTGAGTTCGGCGTGAGCCGCGGCGACATTGGCAAGGGCCCGCGCTTCAACCAGGCCAGTCCCAGCATCGAGGCCGCCAAGGCAGGGCTCGGCGCCATTCTGGGCCGATCGCTGCTGATCTCTGACGCTCTCAAGGCCGGCACGCTGGTCCAGATCGGCGAGGCCTATCCGATCCGCAGCCCCTACTACCTGGTGTCCCCGTGGACGCCCACGGCGCCCAATACCGTGAACCGCTTCAAGGAATGGCTCTATCACCAAGTGGAAGACCAGATCGCAAGCCGGGCCGTCGTCCTGGCCTGAACAGGAGAACCGCGGTCGAGGCGACCGCGGTTCTGGAAAATGACTGGCCGACCCGGTGTAAAAACGCCCCGGCCGACCGGGGCGTTTTCCTGTCAGGCGGCGACGTCCAGCGGGCATTCGTCATCGGCGGTCCAGGACAGGACAACCCGCTCGCCCACGGCCGGCGGATCGGCAAAGAAGCGGCTGTCGGAAATCAGCGAGCAGAGATCCTGGCCGGCATCGCCCTTGAGATTGATGCGCACCACCGGCCCCTGATATTCAACACTGATGACGGTCGAGGCAATGCCGGGCCCGATGGCGCCATCGACAATGCGGCATTTGTCGGCCCGCACCGCGACCGGCTTGCCATCGCGCTCGACGACATTGTGGCCCCCGATGAAGCGGGCAACGAAGGCGTTGGCAGGCTTTTCGAAAACCTCCCGCGCCGAGCCCGCCTGCATGATCTTGCCGCCGTTCATCACCACCATGACGTCACTGAGGGCCAGGGCTTCTTCCTGACTGTGGGTGACATGGACAAAGGTTATGCCCAACTCGGTCTGGATACGCTTGAGCTCGGTGCGCATCAGCACCCGCAGGAACGGATCGAGCGCAGAAAGCGGCTCGTCGAGCAGCAGCACCTTGGGCCGCGTGATCAGCGACCGGGCCAGTGCCACGCGCTGTTGCTGGCCGCCCGACAACTGGCCCGGCAAGCGATGGGCAAGGCTCTCCATCTGGACCAGGTTCAGATATTCCATGGCCTGGGCGTGACGGGCCGCCTTGCCGACGCCCTTGAGCTTGAGGCTGAAGGCGACATTGTCGATGGCGCTGAGATGGGGAAACAGCGCATAGCTCTGGAACATCATCGAGGTGCCGCGCTGGGCCTGATTGGCATCGGTGATGTTGCGGTTGTGGATCAGCACGTCGCCATCGGTCACCGATTCATGGCCGGCCAACATGCGCAGCGTCGTGGTCTTGCCGCAGCCGGACGGGCCGAGCAGGCAACAATAGCTGGCCTTGGGAATGCGCAGCGAGACATTGTCGACGGCCAGGGCGCCACCATCATAGGACTTGGAGACGGCGACCATTTCGACATCGTATTTGAGGCTGACATCGGACGAGGTGGCGTCAGCGCCGAGGTCGGTGACCAGGTTGGTGGCATTGAAATCGGCATCGATTTTCATGGCGATATCCTCGGGGTTTCAGATCAGGCGTGCTGCGCTGCGAGGCGCATCTGCCGGCGCTTGGCGATATTGCCAATGATGAGCAGGGTGACGATGACGATGGTGAACATGAACAGCGTGGTCAGCGTGCCGACGGCGAACATGACCGGTGTGGTCGCCGCTCCGAGCAGACCGGTCAATTCCATGGGCATGGTGTTGCCGGTGCCGATATTGAGGCCGGCGCGGGCGGATTCTTCATAGGACGAGGTGAAGCCGGCCATGGCGATGCCGATGACGCCCGGCAGGATCAAGGGCAGGATGACATATTGAAAGCGCTGCCGCGCCGTGGCGCCGAGATCGGTGGCGGCCTCTTCAAAGGCCGGATCCATGCGCCCCAGGATGATGAACATGATCAGCAGGCCGAAGGGCAGCGACCAGGTCAGCTGGGCGCCGATGCCGGAATGCCACCATTCCGAGCGCATGCCGAGCAGGTTGAGCGTCAGGGCAATGCCGAAACCGACAAAGATGCCGGGCACCACCATGCTGGCGATGGCCGAGTAGAACACGAAATTGGCGCCGGCATATTTGCGGCGGAACGACACCCCGGCGGCCACGGCGATGAGCATGGTCAGCGCGGAGACGATCAGGCACATGCGCATGGAGCGCCAGAAGGAATTGTGGATGTCACCGACACCGCGCCCGCCGGCCGTGAACAGAGTTTCAAACCAGACGGTGGAGAAGCCGCGCATCGGAAAGCTCATGCCGCCTTCGGGGCCCTGAAAGCTCAGGATGTAGACACAGGCCATCGGCCCGTAGAGAAACACGATGAACAGCGCGAAGATAGCGGACAGCACATAAAAGGACAGCGGGCGGCGTATCATGCTCAGTTCCTCGCAAGTTCTTTACGGATATCGACCACACGCAGCAGCGTGCCGACGATCAGCATGACAATGATCAGCATGATCACCGACTTGGCGGCGGCCGGCGGATACATGAAGGCGTTGATCTCGTTCATGATGGCGCCGGCGGGCGTATTGACCTGGTTGCCGCTCAGCGCCTTGACGATGAAACCATCGCCCATCACTGCGGTGATGATGAAGATGCTGCCCACGGCGATGCCCGGTTTGATCAGCGGGATGATGATCTGGGTGATGGTCTGCCATTCCGTGGCACCCTGATCGCGGGCGGCCTGAATGATGGCCGGGCTGATCTTGGCCATGGAATTGGCGATGGGGCCCAGCATGGCCAGGGTCAGCATGTTGACATAGACCAGCAGCACCGAGAATTCGGAATAGAGCAGCCAGGAAATGGGCTCGTCGACAATGCCGAGCGCCATCAGCGCCTGGTTGACCAGACCTTCGCGGCCCAGCAGCGGCACCCAGGAAATCATGCGGATGGAGCCCGAGGTCCAGAACGGAATGGCGCAGGCCATCAGGAAGATGGCGCGCCAGAAATTCGAGCGGACGTGGAAGATCAGATAGTAGGCAATGGTGAAGCCCAGCAGCAGCGTGATGGTCCAGACAATGACGATGTGGCGGAACACCGTCAGGTAGAGATCGAGCGTCAGCTGCGACTTGAAGATGTCGAGATAATTTCCCCAATAGAGCTCGGGAATGATCTCGGCGAAGCCGTAATCCATGAAGCTCACCAAGATGATGATGGCGAGCGGGATCATGACCAGCGCGACCATGATCAGCGCGAAGGGCGAAGCCTGTAGCCAGGAGGCAGTACGGGGGGAAATGCTCATCGACCTTGCATCCTCAAAAGCAGAGCGGTCCGGGAAGCGCATGCTCCCCGGACTTAATTCGGCGATCAGGCGGAGATGAAATCCTGCCAGCGGCGGACCAGGTAGCGATCCTCGTCCATCAGGGTGTTCCAGATGCCCACATTGCCCATCCGGTCCCAGAGCGAGCCGCCATCGCGCAGGGCGCCGGCCTTTTCCATCACCTTGCCGAACGGATCGATGATGTCGGCGGTGGCCGCCTTGCCCTCGTACCAGTAGCCATAGTCGTTGGGGTCCATCTGGGCCTTCATCAGGTCCGGGACCGAGGAATAGAAGCCCTGACGGGAGAAATAGACGCCGTTGAAGCCCGAATTGGTCCAGTTCATGTATTCCATGACGCAGTCGCGGCGCAGCTTGTCGCCGCCATCAAGATGGGCCATGGCGGACTGGAAGATGTACCAGCCGCGCGAGCCCTCCTCGAGCGGCAGGTACTGGCATTCGATGCCGCGCGTGCGCACCTCGGTCACGGCCGGCGCGAACATGGATTGCAACACCACTTCGCCCGATGCCATCAGCTGCACCGACTGGTCGAAATTGGTCCAGAAGGAGCGGAACTGGCCGGCGCGCTTGAGCTCGATGAGCAGATCGATGGTCTTGTCGATCTCCTCGCGGGTCATGTTGCCCTTGTCGACATAGGTCATCAGTCCGGCGGCCTGGAGCGCCACGGCCGCGTCGGGCACGCCGACATTGACGCCATCCTGCAGCGCCACCTTGCCGGCGAAATCGGAGCTGACGAGCTCCTTCCAGCTGGTGACCTTGTGCGACACCAGATCGGGCCGCACGCCCAGGGTGTCAGCATTGTACATGACCGGGATGCCGACCAGATAATCGGTGGGCGTCAGCGAATACTCCTGGGCGGTTTCGTCGGCCCAGAACTGCGACTTGATGGGGGCATAGCCCTCCATCGAATAGGGCTTGCCGTCGGCATAGGTGCCCTGGGTGAACAGCGGCACCGTCTGATCCCAGTATTTGTATTCCTTGACGGGGATAGCCATCAGGATCCCCTTGTTCTTGAAATAGCCCATCGAGGTATTGCCGAAGTCGGCCACGTCGACGGTTTCCGGCTGGGTCAGCAGGCGGTTGATGAGCGTGGTATTGTCCAGCGTCTGCATCTGGATGGTGAAACCGAGATCCTTGTTGGCCTGCTCAGCTACTGTGGGATTGGTGGTGTAGATCGACCCGATATGGGTGATCGTGATGTCCTTGCTGGCCTGGGCCCAATAGGTGGGGAAGCCGGTAATCGCGCCTGAGCCGACCGCTGCGCCCACTGTTGCAGCGGCGCCCTTCAACACAGTTCGGCGAGAAATTCCCTTGGTCTTGATCTCAGTCATGTCGTGCTCTCCGGATGACGCTGCTTGGAGGCAGCTCTGGTCTGGAGTGAGGATTGAATGAACCCGGCACAGGAACAAATGAGATTAATTCATAGGTAGAGCAGAGCTAGATTGAGGCTGCGCCGGGCGCAGGGCAGCCCTGCAATTGCTTAGGGTTTCAGCCCTTCGGCCGGGCAGACACGACAAGGCCGGCGCCTGTTGGCGCCGGCCTTGTCGACAAATCAGAGTCAGGAATGATCAGGCTTGAAGTGGTCAGCTGGCGACGGAAAACATCTGCTGCGCCTCGGCCAGCAGACGATAGCGCCCGTCGAGATAGACCAATGGCCGGTTGGCCTCCGCCCAGAGTTCGACGGAGACGATCTCGGCGAGGAAAATGGTGTGGGACTGATAGGGGACCGCTTGGCGCACTTCGCAGTCAAAGCTGACCATGGCGTTGACCAGAGCCGGGGCGCCGGTCTGCAGCGTCTGCCAGGCGTCGTAGTCAAAGCGCTTCTCGCGATCGACGGGACTGGAGAAGCGACCGGCCACATCTTCGTGGGAGTCGGCCAGGATATTGACGCATAGAATGCCGGCCTCCGACACATGCGCATGGGCGGAGGCGGTCTTGTTGATGCAGACCAGCAGGGTCGGCGGATCGGCGGTGACCGAGCTGACGGCCGTGGCCACGAGGCCGTGGCGGACGCCGTGATTGACGGTGGTGATCAGCGATACGCCCGCCGCCAGACGCCGCATGCCGAGTTTGAAATCCTGGTTGTGCATCAGCCTGCTTCCTTCCGCGCCGCCAGCCGAATATGCGGCGAACATAGGCAAACTATCGTGCCGGCCCATTTTTCAGCCAACTGACCATTTCTCACGGACCATGGTGAGAAATTCTGGACTGCCGAAGTGCGGCGGCTCGCCCTAGCCTGATGGTCTCGTCCCGGCGCAAAGGATCTTCAGCGTGAGCAAAATCGCATTCATCGGCACCGGCGGCACGATCGCCTCGCTCGGCACCGGGCCGCTCGACATCGTCCATTATGGTAACAACAAGACCATGCTGCCCGCCGATGGCATCCTCGCCGCCGTGCCGCAGGTGCGGGAGGTGGCCGAGGTCATTGCCGTACCGTTCGCCAACATACCCAGCCCCAGCATCGGCTTTGCCGAATGGAAGGCGCTGGCGCTGCTGTGCTCACGCCTGGTCGCCGAGCATGCCGATCTTGCCGGCATCGTCATCGGGCATGGCACCGCGACATTGGAGGAAACGGCCTACGCGCTTGGCCTGACGCTCAAGGTGGCCATTCCCGTGGTCGTGGTCGGTTCGCAGCGGCCGCTGAGCGGGCTGGCCAGCGACGCGTCGATGAACCTGGTCAATGCCGTGCGGGTCGCGTCAGATCCACAATCGGCGGGCCGCGGCGTGCTGGTGCTGCTCAATGACGAAATCCACGCGGCGCGCGAGGTGACCAAGACTGCCACCTACCGGTTGCAGACCTTCCGGGCGCCCGATTTCGGCATGCTCGGCTATGTGGACGGCGATGTGGTCAGCTATTACCGGCGCACCGAAAGGGTAACGGCGCCCGATACCGAATTTGATCTGGCGATGCTGGAGGCGCTGCCCCGGGTCGACATTGCCTACGCCTATGCCGGCGCTGACGGCGTCGAGGTCGATGCCTTCGTCGCTGCAGGGGCGCGCGGCATCGTCGCGGCGGGCTTTGCTCCGGGCATGGCGCCGCCCGGCCAGGCAGCGGCGCTGGAGCGCGCCGCCAAAGCCGGCGTGGTAATCGTACAGGCGACGCGGGCCGGCAGCGGCGTGGTGCATGACAATGCCCGGCTGAGCGCGCTGGGCTTTGTGCCGTCGGACAATCTCAACCCGCAAAAGGCGCGCGTCCTGCTGGCGCTGGCCCTGAGCCATACACAGGACCGCGCCGAGATCATGCGCATGTTCAAGACCTATTAGGAGCAGGCCATGACCGAGCCACACCAGTTGGACGCCGCCACCATCGCCACCCGCGTCGCGGCGGGCACGCTATCGGTCGCCGATGTGGCCGAGTCGCTGATCGCACGGGTCGATGCACGGGACGCGGATGTTCGCGCCTGGGCTTGGTTCGACCGCGACCTGCTGCGCGACCGCGCCAGCCTCCTCGATGAAGTCCCCATCAAGGGGCCGCTGCATGGCGTGCCAATCGCGGTCAAGGATGTGATCGCCACCTATGACATGCCTACGGCGCACAATACGCCGCGCTACCGCAATAGCCGCACGGGGGTTGACGCCGCCTGTGTCGATACGTTGCGGGCAGCCGGCGCGCTGATTGCCGGCAAGACGGTGACCACCGAATTCGCCGCGACATTGCGCGGCGGGTCCACCCGCAATCCGCATGCCCTGACGCATACGCCGGGGGGCTCGTCCAGCGGCTCGGCTGCGGCGGTCGCCGACTGGCAGGCGACCCTGGGACTGGGCACGCAGACCGGGGGCTCGACCATCAGGCCGGCCTCATTCTGCGGCATCTATGGCTGGAAGCCGACCTGGAGCAGCATCAGCCGGGAAGGACTCAAGATGAGCTCGACCACGCTCGATACGCTGGGACTCTATGCCCGCAGCGCGCGGGACCTGATGCTATTGGCGGATGTCTTTGCCATCGACGCGCTGGAGATGCCGGCGCCAGCCAGCCTCGCGGGCCTCAAGGTCGGCATTTGTCGAACACCGCATTGGGGCAAGGCCTTGCCCGCAACTGTTCACGCAATGAGTCAGGCGGTGGCACTGCTGCGGCAGGTCGGCGCCGAGGTCACCGAACTCGACCTGCCCGGCATATTCGACACGATCGGGGAATCGCACCGCATCGTGGCGCGCACAGAGGGCCGCGCGGCCTTTCTCAACGAATATCGCAACACCTACGACCTGCATGACGACTTCAAGGCGACGGTGGAAAACCGCAGCGGCATCACGCCAGGTGACGCGCGCGCCGCCTATCGCCATGCCGATCACTGCCGCGGCCTTTATGACGACATCGCCAGTGCGTTCGATATCGTGCTGACGCCCAGCGCGACCGGCGAAGCGCCCGAGGGTCATGACATTACCGGCGACGCGTCGTTCAACTCGATGTGGACGCTGCTACAGGTGCCGGTGGTCAATGTGCCGGGGCTGGTCGGTCCGGGCGGATTGCCGGTCGGCCTGTCGCTGGTAGGCCGACGCTATGAGGACCGCAAGGCCCTGGCTATCGCTGAACTGGTCGGCGCCATGTTCAACCAGCGCGACGCGGCGGCGGCCTGAGCTAAAGCCCGGCGATGAAACTGGCGCTGTCGCTGATCTCGGCCTGACGCGGCAGGATCTTGGCCAGCAGGAATTCATGCACGGCCGGATCGCTGTCGCCGATGCAGTCGGCCAGGATGGTGATGGCGAAATCCATGTCGGCCGCCGTGCGGGTGGTCGAGAGGATGACGCCGCTGGTGGAAATGCCGGTCAGCACCAGGTGATTGGCGTCAAAGGCGCTGAGAATGACCGGCAGATCAGTGCCATGCAGCGCACCGACGCGGTGCTTGACGACCACCGGCTCCCCCTCGATCGGCGCCAGCACATCGATGACGCTCGGATTGACCAGGCGACCGGACGCCTTGACCGCGGCAAAGCCCTTGTTGTTGGCCGACACTTCCGGATAACCCGGTCGAAAGCCGACAACCACGAAGGCCACCGGCATGCCGGCCGCGCGAGCGGCATGCAGCACGGTCTGGGTGGCCGCGATGGCGGCGCTGGCATCATGGCTGGCGACGATCTCGTCCTGGAAATCCATGACGAGCAGAGCGGACCGCCGTGGCATCACAGCGTCTTGCCCTTGTAGGACACCATTGGCGCCTTGCCCTCGGTGGCGGCAAAGTCCTTGACCCGGCCCAGCACGATCAGCGTGCCGTGGCGCTCGATGGTCTCCTCGACTTCGCAGTCGATCACCCCCGAGGCGCCTTCGAGCACCGGGGCGCCCGTCGCCAATCTTGACCATGTGCCCAGGGTAAAGCGATCCGCCCCCTTGAGTTCGCCCTTGCCGCCGAACGGGCCAGCAAGATCGGCCTGGTCAGTGGCGAGGTAATTGATGGCGAAATGCTTGCCTTCAAGGATGGCGGAGACGGCCGAGGTCTTCTTGTCCACCGAGATCATCATCATCGGGGGATCAGCACAGAGGTGGGTGGCCGAGAGTGCCAGAAAGCCGCGCGGGCCGTCGCTGCCCTCGGCAGTGACGATGGCGGTGCCGACGGCGCGCAGGCCCACCGCCTGCCAGAAAGTGCGGACATCGATGACCCGTTCGGGCGACATGACTTCAGACATGGCTATACTCGATCTGGTTGGGAATGGGCTCCGGCAGCTGCCGGAGCGCCCCTAGGCCGCAGCCTGGTCTTTCGCCAATTTGGCATTGCGGGACTTCATCAGCGGCTGGATGTGCTCGCCGAACTGCTCCATGCCGATGATGAAATCGTCAAAGGTCAGCATGATGCCTTCAATGCCGGGCTGTTCGGCGATCTCGTCGAGCATGCGGGCGACGTTGGCATAGCTGCCGATGAGCTTGAGCATGCCGGTCGGCTCGGCCTTGGAGGGGTCGTTGAGCATTTCCTGGGCACGCCGGGCCATGCCGCCAGCGGTGGAATTGGCAGCGGCATTCTTGTCGGCCGAGGACTGGTCACGCGACCAGGCGATGGCTTCAAGGTCTGTTCCCTGCTTGTAGTGTTCCCATTTGGCGAAGGCCATTTCATCGGTGCGGTCAGCAATGACCATCAGCAGGGTGAAGGCGCCCACCTTGCGACCATAGGGCTTGGTGACCTCGAGCAGCCGCTTGGCATTGTCGCCGGCATTGGCGGTATTGTTGATGCCCGAACCGGCGCCGATGAAGTTGTAGTCGCAGTGCTGGCCGACAAACTCCATGCCGCGATTGCTGGCGCCGGCCGCCACGATCTCGATCTTGCTCGAGGGACGGGGCGACAGCTTGCAGTCGTCCATCTGGAAATATTCGCCCTTGGAGTCGGAGGTGCCGGTCTCCCAGAGGTCCTTCATCACCTGCACATATTCGCCGGCATATTCGTAGCGGCGCTCGAAATGGGCGTCGCCGGGCCACAGGCCCATCTGCTGATATTCCTTGGGCTGCCAGCCGGTGACGATGTTGACGCCGAAACGGCCGGGGGCAATGGAATCGATGGTGGAGGCCATGCGGGCGGCCAAAGCCGGCGGCAGGGTGAGCAGCGCGATCGAGGCATAGAGCTTGATCTTGCTGGTGACGGCTGCAATGCCGGCCATCAGGGTGAAGGCTTCCAGGTTGTGCTGCCAGTATTCGGAGGGGCCATTGAAGCCGCGCAGCTTGATCATGGCGAGGGCGAAATCGAGCCCGTAATGCTCGGCGCGCTGCACGATGGTCTTGTTCAGGTCAAAGGTGGGATAGGTCTCCGGTGCGGTCGTGGAAATCAGCCAGCCGCGGCTGCCGATCGGGATAAAGACGCCAATTTTAACCATGGCTGATGCTCCTAGGGTTAGATCAGGCCGCGTTCTGGTTGGCGGCGGAAAGGGTGCTGCGGCTGCGCATGCGCGGCTGGATGTACTGGCCGAACTGCTCAATGCCGGTGATGAAGTCGTCAAAGGTCAGCATGATGCCACCCAGGCCAGGCGTCTGAGCCATAGTGTCGAGCATGCGCGCCACATTTTCATAAGAGCCGATCAGTCGCAGGCCGCGATTGGGTTCGGCGGCGGCGGGATTGCGCAACTGTTCAAGGGTGCTGGCCGCCATGCCGCCGGCGGTGGAATTGGCCGGGGCCTTGGTGTCCTGGGAGGACTGTGAATGGGCCCAGGCAATGGCCTCCATATCGGTGCCCTTCTTGTAGTGTTCCCACTTGGCGAAGGCCAATTCGTCGGTGCGATCGGCGATGATCATGGCGCCGGTATAGGCCTGCACCTTGCGGCCGGTGCCTTCAGCGACCTTGGCCAGACGCAGCACATTGGCGCCGGCCTTGTCAGGCTCGTTGATGCCGCCGCCCGAGGAGACGAAATTGTAGTCGCAATGCTCGGCCACGAACTGCATGCCGCGGTCCGAGGTGCCGGCGGCAACGATGTCGATATGGCTGGACGGACGCGGGCTCAGCTTGCAGTCATCCATCTGGAAGAACTTGCCCTGGAAGTTGGAGACGCCGGTCTCCCAGAGGTCCTTCATCACCGTCACATATTCGGTGGCATAGTCGTAGCGCTGGGCGAAATGCGCCTCGCCGGGCCAGAGGCCCATCTGCTGGTACTCCTTGGGCTGCCAGCCAGTGACGATATTGACGCCGAAGCGGCCCGGCGCGATGGAATCGATGGTCGACACCATGCGGGCGGTCAATGCGGGCGGCATGGTGAGTAGTGCGATCGAGGCATACATCTTGATGCGCTGGGTAACGGCAGCAATCCCCGCCATCATGGTGAAGGGCTCAAGATTGTGCTGCCAGAATTCGCTGGGGCCGTCATAGCCGCGCAACTTGACCATGGAGAGCACGAAATCGAGCCCGTAATGCTCGGCGCGCTGGCAGATGGTCTTGTTGAGATCGAAGGTCGGATAGGTGCGCGGCGCCGTGGTGGACATGATCCAGCCGCGACTGCCGATGGGAATGAAAACGCCGATCTTGACCATGACTTTGTGCTCCGCCGATTGAGGGGTTTGGCAGGCGCCTGGGCGGCGCCTGCGCGCATTCAGGCCGCGGCCTGATCGCTCTTGAGAGAGGCGTTGCGGGATTTCATCAGCGGCTGGATGTGCTCGCCGAACTGCTCGATGCCGATGACGAAGTCGTCAAAGGTCAGCATGATGCCCTTGATGCCGGGCACGGCGGCGATCTCATCGAGCATGCGCGCGACATTTTCGTAGCTGCCGATGATCTTGGTCATGCCGGTCGGTTCGGGATTGTCGATGCCCTTCTTGAGCAGGGCGGCCGTCGAATTAGCGCTGGCCTTGGTATCAGCGCCGGCCTGGCTGGCCTGCCATTCGAGCGCTTCGATGTCAGTACCGGTCTTGTAGTGCTCCCACTTGGCGAAGGCCATTTCGTCGGTGCGATCGGCGATCACCATGATCAGCTGGAAGGCGCCGGTATCGCGGCCATGCAGGCGGGCAGCCTCGGCGACACGGCCGGCTACCTCGCGGCAGCCGTCAGTCTGGTTGAGACCGCCGGCGACGACGAAGTTGTAATTGCCGTGCTTGGCGACGAACTCCATGCCGGCTGGCGACTGCCCTGCCCCGACGATCTGGATTGGTGCACTGGGTCGGGGCGACAGCTTGCAGTCGTCCATCTGGAAGAAGTCGCCCTTGAGATCGGAAACCCCGGTGGTCCACAGGTCCTGCATCACCTGGACATATTCGGTGGCGTAGTCATAGCGCCGGGCGAAATGTTCCGGGGTCAGCTCGAGCCCCATCTGCTGGTATTCCTTGGGCTGCCAGCCGGTGACCATGTTGACGCCGATGCGGCCGGGGGCGATCGAGTCGATGGTCGAGACCATGCGGGCGACCAGAGCCGGCGGCATGGTGAGCATGGCCACAGAAGCGAAGAGCTGGATCTTCTTGGTGACGGCGGCGAGGCCAGCCATCAGGGTGAAGCTTTCCAGATTGTGCTGCCAGTATTCGCTGGGGCCGTTATAGCCGCGCAGCTTGATCATCGCGAGGGCGAAGTCGAGCCCGTAATGCTCGGCGCGCTGCACCACGGTCTTGTTGAGATCGAAGGTCGGATAGGTCGCTGGCGACGTGGTTGAAATGAGCCAGCCGCGGCTGCCGATGGGAATGAAGACACCGATCTTGGTCACTGAAACGCTCCTGCAAGGGCCGCTCTGCCGGAGCCGGGAGAGCCAGGCTCTCGCGGTCGGGAACAGACAACTGGTTGTGCCAGGCGATGGTCGACCGCCGGTTCCCGAATTCCAAACGACAAATCTGCAGTGGCGACAGTGAGTTTTTCTCACGAGGCAGGCCGGGCGGCTCGGACTGCCTTGAACAGGCCCTGAAACAGTGGGTGTCCAATCTGTTCATCGCGTGGCTGAGAAAAGGTCAGTGGCGCTGGACGGCGGGCTCGCCAGAGTGGGCGGACAGGTCCCCCATTGCCAGCGGAGCGTCAAATGCGTCTCAAGCCGCCAGTTTCTGAAGAGCACGCCTACCAGTATCTCAGTCTCAACGCGGCCCTGGTCTGGGGTCTTGGTGACGCCGCCAAAATGGATGGGCATCTGCACTCCATCGCCGCGGCCATGGCTGAGGTCAGCGCGCTGGACATAGAAGACGCGGTCGAGCCGATCTTCGGGGAAGACCATGCCCTCGATCCGGAGGACGCGGCATGAACCCGATCGACCTGACAACCACCCAAATGGCCACGGCGATTGCGGACGGCACGCTGGATCCCGTCACGGCGGTCGAGAGCGCGTTCGCGCGCATCGATGCCCGCGAAAGCCAGGTGCATGCCTGGGCCCATCTCGACCGCGACGCGGCGCTGGCGGAAGCCAAAGTCCTGTCGGCCGAGCGCATGGCGGGCAAGCTGCGCGGTCCGCTGCATGGCGTGCCGGTGGGCATCAAAGACGTCTTCCATGCCAGGGACATGCCGACGCTGGCCAATTCAAAGACCATGGACGGCAGTCTGCGCTATCCGGATTCCGGCGTCGCCGCGGCCCTGCGCAAGGCGGGTGCCATCATCCTGGGCAAGTGCACGACTGTGGAATTTGCCGGCATGGGCGTGCCTCCGGCCTCGACCAATCCGTGGAACAGCGCCCATACCGGTGGCGGCTCCAGCTCCGGCTCGGGCGTGGCCGTGGGCGCCCGCATGATCCCGGTTGCGATCGGCACGCAGACGGGCGGCTCCAATATCCGCCCGGCAGCCTATAATGGCGTGGCGGGCCTCAAGCCCAGCTATGGCGCGCTGTCGCGTAAGGGCATGCTGCCCGTCGCCTGGTCGCTCGATCACCCCGGGCTGATCGCCCGCGCCGCCGAGGACCTGGAGCTGGTGTTCACCGCCCTGGCCAAGATCAAGCCAGTGCCGGTCAGCGCGCCCGGTACTTGGCGCGTGGGCGTGTTGCGCGGGTTTTTCACCGACAAGAGTTCGCCGGACATGGCGGCAAGCTTTGAGGTGGCACTGGGTAAGCTCTCGGCGTCTGGCATGGAGCTGGTGGAAATGCCGCTGCCAGCCCTGTTCGCGGCACATCGGTCGATCCACCACCTGATCATGAGCACGGAAATGGCGGTCTATCACGCGCCGCGCATCGCCGAGCACCGGGACACCATGACTGAGCGCCACCGCATCATGGCCGAAGCCTTCGCTCTGGTGCCAGCCGGCTATTACCTGCAGGCGCTGCGCGCCAAGCGCCTGCTGCAGCAAGCCATGGCGGCGCTGTTTGCCGACGTGCATGTGCTGGCCATGCCGACGACGCCGGACACCGCGCCACTGGGCCTCGAAACCACCGGCGATGCGTCATTCCAGGTGGCGTGGAGCCTCACCGGCTTTCCCACCACGACGATCGCCAGCGGCCTGGCGAGCAATGGCCTGCCGCTCGGGCTGCAGTTTGCCGGCGCCCCCGGCACCGACCTGCTGGTGATCAAGGCCGCCATGGCCGCCGAAGCGGTGCTGGGTCGATTGACCCTGCCCGACTGAGCCATCGCGAACCCTTCTTCGAGGAAGTCCAATGCTGTCCGACCCCAAGCACTACAGCTATTCCGCCCTACCCGACCGGCAGCCGCTGAAAATGCCGGGCGATGCGCGGATCGCCGTCTTCATCGTGCCCAATGTGGAATATCTGGAATTCCTGCCGCCGGGCAATCCGTTCCGCAATCCCTATGGTCGGCCGGCGCCGGACATCCAGGCCTACCAGGCGCGCGACTACGGCAATCGCGTCGCGCTGTGGCGGCTGTTCGAGATGTTTGACGACCTGGGCATCAGGGCCACGGCGTCGATGAATGCTGCGGTGTTCGAGCATTTCCCTGATATCGCCGAGGCGATGACCAAGCGCGACTGGGACTACCAGTCACATGGCCTCTACAATACCCGCTTCAGCTTCGGCATGGATGAGGCCATGGAGCGTGAACAGATCGCGACCGTGATCGAGTTGGTCAAGAAGCATACCGGCAAGATGATCAGTGGCTGGCTCGGGCCGGCGCTGACCACCACCCCCAATACCCCGCACCTGCTGGCCGAAGCGGGCGTCAAATACTGGGCCGATATGTTCCATGACGACGAACCCACCGACATCGCCGTGCGTGCGGGCAGGCTGATTTCCCTGCCGTACAGCTTTGAAATCAATTCGGGCGTGGCGCTGGGTGGACAGGCACAGACCGGCGAGGCCTTCGGCCGGATGATCTCCGACCAGTTCGACATGCTCTACGAGGAGGGCAAGGTCGCGCCCAAAGTGATGGCGATCTGCCTGCATCCCTTCGCGGTCACTGCACCGTCGCGGGCCAAATATCTGCGGCGGGCGCTGGAACATATTCTGGGCCATTCGCACGTCTGGCAGGCCACGGCCGGCGAGATCGCCGACTGGTACTATGCGAACTATCACGGCAAGCGCGTGCCGGCGCCGGCCCTCGACCGGGAGCAGGCAGCATGAGCGCGCTTCCCTCGACCTATAATGACGTGGTTGTCGATCCGGTGACCCGCATGGATCACGGCCTGTTCAAGTTCTCCGCCTATCCGGACCGCCCCCCGCTGGCCTGGCCGAACGGCGCCAAGGTCGCCATCGCCGTGGTCATCACCGTCGCGGCTGGCGATGTGGCGTCCAATCCGACCAACCTGATCGGCTTCACCCATCGCGACTATGGTCCGCGCGTGGGCCTGTTCCGGTTGATGGGCATTCTCGACGAGCTGGGCATCAGGGCGACCGTGCCGCTGAGCGATGCGCTGCTGACCCGCTCGCCACGCGTGGCCGAGGAAGTGCTGAAGCTCGGCTGGGAGATTGCAGGCCATGGCGAAAAGGCCAATCTCGGCCTCAACTCGACCATGAGCGAAGCCGATGAGCTGGCCTATATCGAAGCCTCCCGCGCGGCGTTGCTGGCCGCGACCGGAATAGCCCCGCGTGGCTGGCTGGGACCGGGCAATAGCGAATCCTCGCACACGCTCCACCTGCTGGCGGGCGCGGGCTATGACTACACGCTCGACTGGGGCAATGACGACCAGCCCTATGACTTCATCGTGCCTAAGGGCCGGCTGTCGGCCCTGCCCTATAGCGTGGAAACCTCGGACGCCGCCGTGGTGCAAGCACAAAGCCATACGCCCTGGGAATATGAGCAGGCCCTCGCCGATCATCTCGAAGGGCTGCTGGCGGACAGCAATGGTTCGGTCATGACCCTGGGCCTGCAGGCCAATGTGTCCGGCCAGCCGTTCCGGGCGAAATATATCCGCAAATTCCTCGAAACGGCCGCAGCCACTCCGGGTGTGTGGTTTGCCACCGGCTCGGCGATCATCGACGCCTATCGGGCGGGATAGGTCGGGCACAAGCTGCCAACCGCTAGACGCCACCACGGCCCGGTGCCATGCGCTGAAACACGCCATCCCGCTTGACCAAGGCGTGGTAGAGCGCCGCGCCAATATGCAGAATGATGAGGCCGATCAGCGGGATGCGCAGGGTGGCGTGGATCTGCTTGGCGGTTTCGGCCAGGCTGTCCGACCGTGGCGCGAGGCGCGGGAAGCCCAGGCTGTCAAAGACCTCCAGCGGAAAGCCGCCGGCGGTGACGCGGATATAGCCCGAGATCGCCATGCCCAGCAGCAGGCCATAAAGCAGCCAGTGCGTCACCTCGGCCACGATGCGCTGCATGTGCGGCACGCTTGCGGGCAAAGGGGGTGGTGGATTGAGCAGCCGATAGGCCAGCCGCAAGGCGACCAGGATGAGGATCACCACGCCGATATTCTTGTGAAACAGGAACAGCGGGTCCTGCAGCGAGCGCTCGATGCCGGGGCGGAGCATGGCAATGGCCACAGGGATGGTCAGCAGCACCAGTATGGCGGTAACCCAGTGAAAAAACCGGGCCAGGGGCTTGTAGGTCAGGGTGGGGTTCATCATCGATTTTCCGGGGCTGGTATGAACCAATGGCTTGCGGACAGCGTAATATGACATGACTGTCGTATAATAGCGCCAAATGCAAAGCAGGTGACCATGAGTGATGCTGGCCTGGTGGGGCTTTTGCGCCTGCCCAAGGGGCTGCTGGGTGATAGGGGCGACAGATCGGTCAACCTGCGCTTCGCCCTGGTCTGCATCCTGCTGATGCCTGGTGTGCTCGCACTGGGTGCGGCTCTGACCGGCTCATTCATGGGCGCGGCGACCGGGCTGGTGACGTTTACGATCATGGCTGTTGTCGCGGGACTGGCTTTGAAGGCGCAATATCAGCATGACCGCCTGGGCATTGCCAATATCGTCACGCTGTTGCGCACCGCCATCATCGCGGCCCTGGCGGCCCCGCTGACCCAGCCCGGCCTGCTCGCCATGGAAGAGGCCCTGGCATGGACGGTGCTTGGCGTGGCGGTTTTTTCCCTCTGCCTGGATGGCGTGGACGGCTATTTCGCCCGCAGGCAGAAGCTCACCTCAGATTTCGGCGCCCGGTTCGATATGGAGGTGGATTCCATCTTTGCCCTGCTGCTGGCCGTACTGGCCATGCAATCGGGCAAGGCAGGCCTATGGATCTTGCTGCTCGGCGGCATGCGCTACGCCTTTCTGGCCGCGGGCCTGTTGCTGCCCTGGCTTGATCGCCCGCTGCCGGAACGCTTCAGCCGCAAGGCGATCTGCGTCATCCAGATCGCCGTGCTGATCGGGCTGCTCGCGCCAATCATTTCAGGCCCCCTGTCCTGGGCGCTGGCCGCTTCCGGCACGCTACTGCTCACCTATTCCTTCGGCCGCGACGTGGTGTGGCTGGCGCGGCATCGAGCGTGAAGACGATGCGCATGGGCAGGCTCAGCACAGTCCTTGCCGCGCTGGTGCTCTATGCCGTGCTGGCGCAGCCCAATCATCCCGATGCGCTGACGCCCGCCCTCTTGCTGCAGGTTCCGCTCGAATGGTTTGTCCTTGTGGCGTTGTTGCTGCTGCTGCCATCCGGCAATGTCTGGGCACATGGTGTGCGGGCCTTGCTGGTGCTCCTGCTGACGCTGCTCTCTTTGCTCAAGCTGGCGGACCTGGCCAGCTTCACCGCGTTCAACCGCGCCTTCAACCCGCTGATGGATGTGCCGCTGGTGGAAGCGGCATTCCGGCTGGCCGCCGGTTCGGTGGGCTTGCCGCTCGCCATCACATTGGCGATTTGCGTCGTACTTTTGCCCTTCCTGCTGTCAGGTCTGCTGTGGTGGGCAACGGGGCAATTGCTGGCGGTGGATTTGTCGCGGCGGATGCGCGCGGGCGCCGGTCTGATCGGTGGCGTCGCGCTGCTGTTGCTGGTTGCCCATGTCGGGGTGGCGCGTGGGGCATGGGCCCTGCCCTTCACCCTGCCGGGCGAGAGCTTTTCTACCCGTCTTGCCATGGACAGGACGGCCACGTTCCAGGCACTTTACGCCGATCTGGCCGCCTTTGAAATCGAGGCCAGGCAGGATCCCTTCGCCGGGCAGAGCGATCTGTTTGGCCGCCTTGCCGGGCGCGATGTGTTTGTCATCTTCGTCGAAAGCTACGGCCAGACAGCCTATCGCAATCCGCTCTATGCGCCGACCCACCTGGCCCGACTCGAGGCAGCGCAGGCCAAGTTGGCAGAAGCAGGTCTGGCCATGCGCTCAGCCTGGCTGACCTCGCCAGTTGCCGGCGGGCAGAGCTGGCTGGCCCATTCAACGCTCGCCTCGGGACTATCGATCGACAACCAGGCGCGCTACCGCGCCATGCTGGCCAGTTCCCGAGCGTCGCTCTACCATCTCGCGCAGCGCTCGGGATATCGGACGGCCACGATCATGCCGGCCATAACCCTGCCATGGCCCGAAGCACGTTTCATGGGTTTTACCGATATCTATGAAGCGGCCGATCTTGGCTACAAGGGCGACGCCTTCAACTGGACGACCATGCCCGACCAATACACGCTGAGCACGGTCGACCGGCTGCTGCCGGCAGACGGCAGGTCGGACTTTGCCATGACGGCCCTCTTGTCCTCACATGCGCCGTGGACTCCCGTGCCACGTCTTGTCGACTGGGACGCGGTGGGGGACGGCGCCATTTTCGACGCGAACCAGCATGTGGGTCCGCCAGGAGGCGCTGTGTGGCCCAATCAGGAGCTGATGCGCGAGCAGTACCGGCTGTCGCTCGACTATACCCTGGAGGTCGTGTTCGATTTTGCGGCGCGTCATGCTGACCGGGACTGGCTGCTCGTCATCCTGGGTGATCATCCGCCAGCCCAGACGGTGTCAGGGATCGACGGACAGGACGTGCCCATCCACATCATTGGCTCGGCGGGGTTGCTCGCAGCGTTCGATGATTGGCACTTCACCCCCGGTCTTATTCCGGGTGCGGATGCCCCTGTGTGGCCGATGAGCGCTTTCCGCGACCGGTTCATTGCCGCGCTCTCGTCGACCGGCGCCGAGATACCCGAGCCATGACGGCGCCGGCGCTTGCAGAAGAGCGCGCTGAACGACACCGCAGCCGGTGGCGGCTGGGGCTGCGACTGGCGACGCCGATCGTGCTGATTGGCCTGCTGTGGAACCTGGCCGATGGGCCGGGGGCGCTGGCTTTGCTCGGCGACCTCGACTGGACCTATATAGTGCTCGCCTTTGTCGCGGTGAACCTGCAGACGCTGGCCTCAGCCTGGCGCTGGCATCGGGTAGCGGCAAGACTGGGGCAAGTCATTTCACTCCGCCAGGCGGTGGCCGAATATTACCTGTCACAGGTGGTCAACCAGTCGCTGCCCGGCGGTGTGCTGGGTGACGCCGCCCGCGCCGTCCGCGCCCGCCACAAGGTGGGCCTTGGCATCGCCGCCAAGGCGGTCATCATCGAACGCCTCGCCGGACAGATCGCGATGTTCAGCCTGCTCGCCCTTGGCCTGGCCTGGGCCATGCTGATGCCTGGCGGGCTGGTGCTGACGATCGAGCCGTGGCAGATCGCCGTTGCAGTCGCGGCCGTTGGCCTAGTGGCGCTGGCCATTGGCCTGGCGCGGCGCGCTGCTGGCAAGCGTTGGCCGCGAGGCTTCGGCACAGCGCTGCATGCGGCACTCGTTGCCGATGGCGCATGGATGGAACAGGCGCTGCTTGGGGTCGTGATCGTCACTCTCAACCTTGCCAGCTTCACCCTCTGCGCGCTGGCGACCGGAACGGCACTGGGCGTTGAAGCCGTTCTGGTCCTCGTGCCGCTGATCCTGTGTGCCATGCTGGTTCCCGCCAGTGTTGCGGGCTGGGGTTTTCGCGAGGGCGCCGCAGCGGCGCTGTTTCCTCTGGCCGGGGCCACGGCGACCGCCGGCTTTGCCGCCAGCGTCGCCTTTGGTCTGGTCATCCTGGCGGCCAGCCTGCCGGGCCTGCTGGTTCTAACTTCCAAAAGCCACTCTTCCTCCATTCACCCTGAACAGCGGAGATAATCGTGACCCTTCTGAAAGCCACACGTCGACAGTTTCTCGGTGCCGGGCTCGGCACAATCGGCCTGGCCGCCCTTGCGCCGCGCTTGCTGGCGCAGGAGAGCCAAGCGCTGAAAGATGTCGCCCTGCAGCTGAGCTGGCTGCATTCAGTGCAGTTTGGCGGCAGCTATATCGCCCAGTCCAAGGGCTATTGGCGCGATGGCGGCCTCAATGTCGCGCTCAATCCGGGCGGGCCCAACGCCCCGGTGGAGCCGCCCGTCGTCACCGGCCAGGCGCTGGTCGGCATCTCGGCTGCCGACTATACGGCCGCAGCCGTGGAACAGGGTGCGCCCTTCAAGATCATCGGCGTTGCGATGCAGAAGAATCCCTTTGTAGTGGCGTCGCTGCCGGCCAATCCAGTCAATGCGCCGGCCGATCTGGTGGGCAAGCGCATCGGCATGGCACTGGCCAATACGCCGGTGCTGCAGGCGCTGTGCACGATCAATGGCGTTGACATCAACCAGATCGAGATCGTGCCCACCCAATATGACGCTGCGCCGCTGCTGGCCGATCAGGTTGACTGCCTACTGTGCTGGGAGACCGACCTGCCGGTCGCCATGGCCATGCAGGGGATCGAGAGCGTCACCATGCTGATGGCCGACCACGGCTATGCGGTGCATTCGCAGACCTATATCGCCACCGACGACAGCATCGCCAACCGCCGCGACGATCTGGTGGCGCTAATGCGGGGCGAGGTCATGGGCTGGACTGATTATCGTGCGGACACGAAGGCCGCGGCGGCGCTGACCCTGGAAATGTATCCCGACCAGGGGCTCGACCTGGCGACCCAGGAGCTGCAGGCCGAGCGGCAGGTGCCGCTGATGTTTTCCGAGCTGACCGACGCCAATGGCTTTGGCTGGTTCACCGAGGACACGGTGGCGCAGAACATCGAGACGCTGGCGCTGCTCGACCGCGCGGTGACGGCCGGGCTCTGGGACCGGTCCATTCTCGAGGATGTGCATGAAGCCGGCTGATACTGCCAGGCCACCGGAGGTGGTCTGCACGGACCTGGGCAAGGTATTTCGCGTCGGCGGCAGGACCATCGAGGCCCTGCTGCCGCTCGACCTGAGCTTTGCCGCCGGACAGACCACGGCGCTGGTCGGACCATCGGGCTGCGGCAAGTCCACGCTGTTGCGCCTGGTGGCTGGGCTGGAGGCGCCCAGCAGCGGCACGGTGCACATTGGCGGGGACACGCCGCGCACGGTCAGCCAGCGCGCCGGGCTGGCCATTGCCTTTCAGGATGCCGCGCTTCTGCCCTGGCTGACCGTGCGGCAGAACGTGGCGCTGGCCCTCAAGCTGGCGCGTCGGCCGCTAGACCCTGACCGGGTCACGGCGCTGATAGAGCTCGTCGGCCTTGGCCCATTTGCCGACACAAGACCGGCCGAACTGTCCGGCGGCATGCGGCAGCGCGCTGCCATAGCGCGCTGTCTCATCACCGAGCCTGGCCTGCTACTGCTCGATGAACCCTTCGGCGCTGTGGACGAGCTCACCCGCACCCGGCTCAACCAGGACCTGCCGGCCCTGTGGCAGAAACGGGGTACGACGACGCTGTTGGTAACGCATTCGATCACCGAGGCAGTGACCCTGAGTGACCGCGTCATCGTGTTTTCGCCGCGACCCGCACGGGTCATCGGCGATTTTGTCATCGACCCTGAGGCCGACGATGCCGGCGTTCGCGCCATGGTCGCAGCTATCGCCAACGCTCTCGCGCCGGCCGCACAAAGCGTGCAGACGCCGTGAACACACGCGCCGTGCCAGCGCTGGGGACATTGGCGCCACCTGTCGCCCGCATCCTGCTGGCGCTGGGCCTCTGGCAGGCGCTGGCATTGCTCACCAGCAGCACGTTCATTCTTGCCGGTCCTGTCGCGGTCGGCGGTCATATCCTTGGCAATGCGCCGCTGCTGGTGCGCGCAGCGCTGACGACCCTTCAGTCTGCCGCCATCGGCTTTGTCATCGGCAACGGCCTTGCGATCGCCCTCGCCGTCATTGCCATCAGCCTGCCGCGGCTCGAGCGCCTGGTGTCCGGCCTGGCGCTGTTGCTCTTCTGCCTGCCCTTCGTGGCCACCGGACCCATTCTGCGGGTGATCCATGGCGTCGGCGACGGACCGCAGATCGCCCTGGCGGCGCTGGCGACCTATTACACCAGCTATCTCTGCCTCATGGTTGGATTGCGCGCGGCGCCCGCCAGCTGGCTGGACCTGGTGCGCAGCTATGGCCGCGGCCGGTTTACCGAGCTGGTGCGGGTGCGGGCCAGAGCCTGCATTCCCTATTTCATCGCCGGGCTGCAGATCGGCGCACCGGCGGCGTTTCTGGGGGCCATGATCGGCGAGTTCACCGGTGCCGAGCGCGGCCTGGGCGTACTCAGCATTCGCGCCATGCGGGCGCTGGACGTCGACATGAGCTGGGCCATTGCCACCCTGGCCGCCGCGATCTCGGCACTGGCCTTCTGGTTCTTCGGCTGGCTGGGTCGCCGGCTGGACGTGGCGCCGCCGCCCTTGCTGATCGCGCCACGGCAGGACGCGACCTCGCCGTCCTGGGGCGCAGGGCTGCTGGCCGCACTGGTGCAGGTCGTGGCGATCACCGCGCTGGTGCTGGCCCTGTGGGTCGGCCTGATGGAGGCCCTCGGACTGTCACCCTTCTTTGCCAAGCGGCCACAGGATGTCCTTGCCTTCCTCGTCTGGGCGCCCGACGCAGCGGCAAACCGGAGCATGTTACTGCTGGCCTTCTGGCAGACGCTGTCGCTGACCGTTCCGGGCTATCTCCTCGGACTCGCGCTGGGCGCGGGCCTCGCCGTCGTCATGGTGCTGCGCCCGACCCTGGCTGCCACCGCCCTGCCCGTGGCCATCGCGCTGCGCTCGATCCCCATCGTCACCACGGCGCCCCTGATCGTCCTTTCGCTGGGACGGGGCGCCGTCGGCACCATCACCATCGTTGCGGTGATGATTTTCTTCCCCACGCTGGCAGCATGCCTCGAGGGCATGCGCCGCACGCCCCGGCCGGTGCTCGACATCTTCGACAGCTATGCCGCCGGGCCCTGGCAACTTCTGGTCCATGCCCAGCTGCCCGCCATGGCGCCGGCATTGTTCGCGGCTGCCCGCATGGCCGTGCCCGCCGCGCTGCTGGCAGCCACCACGGCCGAATGGCTGGCGACGGGAACCGGTATGGGCAGCCTGATGGCACTGACCGCCTCGACGTCCAATTACGCCCTGCTGTGGAGCGCCATCGTGCTGCTGGCCGTTACTGCCAGCATTGCCTATGGGCTGGTCCAGCTGCTGGAGCGGCGCATGCTGCAGATCTTCGCCAGCGAGCAGCTGACCTTATGAACCCGGACAGACCCATGACGTTAAAGCCAGCCGCCTTTGCCATCCCCGGCGACATGACGCAAAAGACCGGCGGCTATATCTACGAGTATGAGCTGCTGATGGGGCTGCGCGCGCAGGGGCGTGCCGTCGAGCATGTCCAACTGCCGGCGGGCTTTCCGGATGCGACGGCGGCCGAGACCGCAGCGTCGATTGAGGCCATGGCGGCTATTGCCGATGATGTGCCGCTGATCATCGACGGCCTGGTCTTCGGCTCCATCGACACTGCCGGACTGGGCACGGTTCGGGCGCCGATCATTGCCATGATCCACCATCCGCTCGGATTGGAAACCGGCCTGCCGCCGGAAAGGGCGCGCGAATTGCTGCGGCGCGAGGCCGACAATCTCGAGCTCGCCCGGGCCGTCATCGTTCCCAGCCCGCATACGGCCCGCATCCTGATGCAGCAATTCGGGGTGGCCGAGGACAAGATCACCATCGCCCTGCCCGGCTTCCGCCCTGCCGACCCTGTTCATACCCCGCTTACCTCGCCGCTGATCCTGTCGGTGGGCCTGCTTGCCGAACGCAAGGGACACGATGTCCTGGTCGCGGCGCTTGCCCAGCTGGCCGATCTCGCCTGGCAGGCGGAGATCGTCGGCAAGACGCACGATCCCAAAGTCGAAGCCCGGCTGCGCAACCAGATCATTACGCTCGGATTGGAGGCTCGCGTTACGCTGGCCGGCCTGTTGCCGGACGCAGCGGTGATCGAGCGTTATCGCTCGGCCAGCATCTTCGCCCTTGCCACGCGCTATGAAGGTTATGGCATCGTGCTGGGTGAGGCCATGCTGCATGGCCTGCCGATCGTCACCTGCCGGACGGGGGCGGTGCCGGACACAGTGGCGGACGGCGCGGGCATGCTGGTGCCGGTCGATGATGTCGATGCTTTTGCGGGGGCCTTGCGGAGCCTGCTGACCGATGCGGCGCAACGCCGGGCAATGGAGGAAAAATCGGCAGCGGCGGGTCGACTGTTGCCCAGCTGGCAGGCCACGGCCCAGCGCGTCGGCCATGTTATCGACCAGCTAAGCTAGCCATTCCTGGATACCCGTGCCTGCCATGCAAGCTCACCTGTCGGGCGGCAAGCAGCGAGTGGTTACGCCCCAGCGTGCCGGCTAAGTGGCGTGGCTGAGACTGCGATAGGCGTCCTCAACGATGGAAATATGGGCCCGCATGGCATTTTCGGCACCCTGTCGGTCGCCCTGCAAAATGGCTGCCACGACGCTGGTATGTTCCTGATGCGACTGGCGCAGGCGCTGCAGCACGGCGAACTGGGCGCGCCGGAAGGGCTGCAGCCGCTGGCGGGTCGAGCGGGTGACTTCGGCCAGATAGGGGTTGTGCGCGCCGTCATAGATGGCGCTGTGGAAGAGGTCATTGGCCTGGGCATAGGCGGTGGCGTCGCCGGCCCGCACCATGGCCGACATGTCCACATGCTGCCGCTCGAGGACATCGCGCTCGGCGGCGCTCATGGCCACCGCACTCAGGCCGGCGCAAAGCGCCTCGAGATAACCCATGACCTCGAACATCCCCGCCAGCTTGGCGTCGTCGGGCTTGGCCACCACGGCCTGGATATGCGGCTTCTGCTCGATCAGCCCGCTGGCCGCCAGCAGGCGCAAGGCCTCGCGCACGGGGGTGCGGGAGACCGCAAAATGGCTGGCCAGGCTGGTTTCGTCCAGTGCCGTGCCCGGCGCCAGCTCGCCGCAGATGATGCGGTCGGCCAGCTTTTGTCGGATGTCCTCTGCCGAGGTGCGCGTGAGGCGTTGATGCACGTCTGAAAACCCCATCAGGCGGGCATGGCCATCATGCTCACATGCGCCGCCGCCACACGCCAGCTACCATCCTGCTTGATCCATGTCTGCATCTGTCGGCCCACCTGACCCGGAAAGTCGGGCCGGTGAAACAGCGTTGACGCCGTCGCGACGGCATCGCCATAGGTGGTGATTACCAGCCGCTCCAGCGTGCGGATGAACGGCTGCTGGATGGCCCGGAAGGCCCGAATTTCATCGATGCCGTACTGGATCTCGCTGACGCCGTAGCGCACCGTTTCGGGCGCGGCGACAAACATGGCGTCAAGCGTCGCGCCATCATTGGCCAGCAGTGCCGTCTCATAGCGGTCAAAGGCGTCCTGCACCTCGGCAAGAATGCCGGGATCGTTGATGATCATGGCTGGCGCGCCTGCATCTGGTCACGCAGGCGGGTGAGGAAGGGAATCGTCTCGAACTGGTCGGCACGCACCTTGGCCCAGTCGACCCCCATGGGCCGCGCCATGACATTGCCGGTGGTGATGAGCTCGGCCTCGGTGGCCACAAAATCGAGCGGGCTGTCATGGCTCTCGATGACGATCTGGCTGTCATCGACCAGCTGCAGCGAATGCACGGTGGTGGCCATTGGCGTGCTGGCGGTGACGGTGCCCAGTTCGCGAAAGATTGCCGTTTCCAGATCGGCAAAGCCGGCACCCTTGCCGGTGCGTCCGCCGGCCCGGCTGACGGCCACCGAACCAACGACGCAGAAGTCGAGCGGCTCGACATCGGCGAATTCCATGCGCTGGCCATGCGCCATGAAACCCTGCGCCGTGGCCGCAAGTTCGAAGGAAATGTCCCTGGCCAGCAGCACCTGCGGATCGAGTCGCAGATAAGGGAAGTCCTTGGTGAGGTAGGGGACCGGCGTATAGACAATCTTGCCGTCGTAGAGCGCCCGTATGCGGATCGGGGTCTGGGCGTGGTCTGGATTGGTCTTGACGGTGCGCGCCGTCTGCCAGGCCTGGGTCTGCGCCAGGCGCCAGGCGGCGACATCGGCGCCGGCGAAATTGGGAATCATGCTCCAGGCCGGACCGACATTGACGCCGGCCTGCTCGAGCGCATGCCAGATGGCGTGGCGGATCACGTCCTTGCCCGGATTGCGGCCGGCCCAGCGCCCCTGCTCGGTAATGCTCCTAGACATGGGTCATGGCCTTCTCTAGGGCCGACAGCGGCGCCACCCAGCCGACAATGCCCCCCTGGGCCACGATCATTTCAATGGTGGCCCCCTTGAAGGCGGCAAAATAGCTTTCGGTGGCGTCCTCGACCAGCAGGCACTCATAGCCGCGGTCATTGGCCTCGCGCATCGAGGTCTGGACGCAGACTTCCGTCGTGACCCCGGCAAAGACCAAATGGGTGATGCCCATGGCCTGCAGGCGCTCGTGCAGGCCGGTGGCCCAGAACATGCCCTTGCCCGGCTTGTCGATGACCAATTCGCCGTCCAGGGGCGCCAAAGCGTCGACGATCTGGTTGCCCGGTTCCCCCGCCACCAGCAGTCGCCCCATGGCGCCGGTCTCGCCGATATGCAGGCTTGGATTGCCGCGGACGATCTTGGAGGGCGGGCAATCGCTGAGGTCGGGGCGATGGGCCTCGCGGGTATGGATGACCGGCCAGCTCTGGTGGCGGAACAGCGCCAGTAGCCCCGCCACGGTGGGGATAATGGCAGCGAGCCGGGCTACGTCATTGCCCAGGCTATCGCCAAAGCCGCCCGGCTCGATGAAATCGCGCTGCATGTCGATGACCACTAATGCCGTATGGGCCGGATCGAGATTGTAGTTATAGGGCCGGGCCGCAATCTCGATCATCAATGACCCGCCATGTGCTGGCCGATGATATTGCGGTCGGTGTCCTCAAGCCGGGCGACATAGTTGATGGTCCCGCCGCTCATCACCGCCACGCGGTCGGCCAGTTCGAGGATTTCGTCGAGATCCTCGCTGACCAGCAGCACGGCAGCGCCGCGGTTGCGCTGCTCCATGATCTGACTGCGGATTTCCGACACCGAAGCGAAATCGAGCCCGAAGCAGGGATTGGCGACGATCAGCACATCGACATCGCCGCTGAGCTCGCGCGCCAGCACGGCACGCTGCACATTGCCGCCCGAGAGCGTCTCGATGGGCGCGTCGGCCGAGGTGGTCTTGATGCGATAGAGCGCAATCAGCTCGTCCGCGCGTTTGCGCATCGGCCCCGGCGACATCCACCAGCCCAGGCTCGCCACCGGCGGCTTGTCGAAGGCGCGGAAGGCCAGGTTTTCCGCCACGCTCATGCGCGGCACGGTGGCGTTCTTGAGCGGCTCCTCGGGCAGACCGAACACCTTGAACTTGTCAAAGGCGGCGCGGGTCGGGGAAAAATTCTGGCCGTGGATACGGATCTCGCCATCGCTGAGCTTGCGCTGCCCGGCCAGCGCTTCGACCAGCGCGCTCTGCCCATTGCCCGAAACCCCGGCAATGCCGACGATCTCGCCGGCATGGACCTTGAGGTTGATCGCCGAGATCAGGTCATTGCCCTCGACATCCTGGGCGAACAGGCCTGCCAGTTCGAGCACCTCGCGCTGCTCATTGTGCTCGCGCCGCGTGGCGCGCTCGCGCACCTCGGTATCGCCGATCATCATCTGGCTCATCTCGGCGACGCTGGACGACTGGGCATCGCCCGAGCCGGTAAACTTGCCGCGCCGCAGCACGGTAAAGCCGTCGCAGAAGGCTTTGACCTCGCGGAACTTGTGGCTGATCATCAGCACGGTGATTTCCTTGCGCGCCGCCATGTCCCCGAGCAGGCCGAGCATTTCGTCGGCCTCGCCCGGCGTCAGCACCGAGGTCGGTTCATCCAGGATCATGAAGCGCTGGTCCAGATAGAGCAGCTTGAGGATTTCGAGCTTCTGCTTTTCGCCGGCCGAGAGCGAGGAGACCTGCGCATCGAGCGGCACCCGAAAGGGCATCTGGTCCATGAAGGCGGCCAAGTGTTTCTTCTCCTTGGCCCAGTCGATGATGGCGGGCGCATCGGCGCGCGAAATCACAAGGTTTTCCGCCGCGGTGAGGCAGGGCACCAGGGTGAAGTGCTGATAGACCATGCCGATGCCATTGGCCCGTGCATCGCGCGGCGAGCGGATGCTGACCTCTTGGCCATCGAGCAGCACCCGGCCCTTGTCGGGCGCGTAGAAGCCCATGATGGATTTGACCAGGGTCGACTTGCCGGCGCCGTTTTCGCCCAGCAGCGCATGAAACGAGCCGGCCGGCACATCGATCGAGACATCGTCGAGCGCCACCAGCGGCCCGAAGATCTTGGTCATGCCAACGGCCTGCAGCGAGGGCGCGCGGCCAGTGGCCAGAAGGGGTGCGACGGCATTCATGGCAATCCCCTCAGGAAGGCGGCGCTGTCGATCACCGCGCCGAACACCCCGCCCTGCATCTTGATCATGTCAATCGCGGCCAGATGGTTTTCGATTTTTGTCGCGGCGCAGCAGTCCTCCAGCAGCAGGCACTCATAGCCGCGGTCATTGGCATCGCGCATGGTGGTATGGACGCAGACATCGGTGGTGACGCCGGCAAACACCAGATTGCGGATATTTTTCAGCCGCAACACCAGTTCGAAATCGGTGGCGATGAAGGTGCCCTTACCCGGTTTGTCGATAATGGCCTCGCCCGGTTCTGGCTGCAGTTCGGGGATGATTTCCCAGCCCGGCTCGCCGCGCACGAGGATGCGCCCGGCCGGGCCTTGGTCGCCAATGCCGGCGCCGATGCGCTGGCTGCGCCAGCGCTTGTTGGGCGGCAGATCGGAGAGATCGGGCTTGTGACCCTCGCGGGTATGGATGATGGGGTAGCCCTTGGCACGCATGCCGGCCAGCACCGCCTGGATCGGCCCGATCGGCGCCCGGGTCAGGGAAATGTCATAACCCATGGTATCGACATAGCCGCCGGGGGCGCAGAAATCGACCTGCATGTCGATCACCACCAGCGCGGTATTGTGTGGCCCCCAATTGCCGTCGAAGGGCCATGGATAGGGGTCGGCGGCAAGGGTGGTGCCGCCCGGGACCATGGCCTCATTGATGCGTTCGTCGATCAAGCTCATTCGGCGGCCTCCGGCAGGGTATCGCCGAAGCGGCGCTGCGGCCTGGCAAAGCCCGACGGCGTGCCGTCCTTGACCTTGACGCTATCTTCCCAGGGCAGGCGGTAACGGCCATTGATCAGGTCATGCATGTAGGAATAAGGGGCGTCCTGCGCGCCGCCCTCGACGGCGGTAAAGCCGCGATGGCCGAGCTGGTAAATATTGTTCTCGACGCCCCAATTGGCCCGCGCCTCGCGCACCAGATCGGGCCGCACCTCGGCAGTGATGATCTCGTCGACCCGGCCCGTCACCCCTTCGGCGATGATCGAGCCGTCGAAATTGACGATCATCGCCTCGCCCATGGAGTCAAAGGTCCCATCGGAGCCGCACATGCAGACATTGGCGGTGACCATGAGGTTGCAGAACGAATTGGACTGGTTGGTGAAGCGCCAGGCCTGGCGGATCGGGGCGGTATAGCCGGCGGTGCGCAGCATGATTTCGGCGCCCTTATAGGCAGCCTCGCGCGCCATTTCGGGGAACATGCCATCGTGGCAGATGATGAGGCTGAGCTTGCAGCCCTTGGGGCCATCGATGACCGGAATGCCGAGGTCGCCCGGCTCCCAAGGCTCAACCGGCACCCAAGGATGCAGCTTGCGGTAATAGAGCTTGAGCTCACCCTGATCGTCGATGATCAGGCCCGAATTATAGGGATTGCCGCCCGGATTGGCCTCCATGATGGAGAAGCACCCCCAGATGGCATTGTCGCGGCAGGCCTTCTTGAAGGCGGCCACTTCGGGACCATCCAGACGGCACATGATGGCCGGGTTGGTATCCATGGACAGGCCATGCAGCGCATATTCGGGGAAGACGACGAGGTCCATGGTGCCCAGATTGCGCCGCGCCTTGCCGACCAGTTCGACAATGCGCGCCGTCTGGGCGGCCAGGTCTGCCGGCGTCTCGACCAGCGGCAGCTTGAGCTGCACCAGCCCGATGACGACGCCATTCTCCGATTTGTTCAACCCGCCAAGACCGGACATGGGCAACTCCTATTTGGTGATGGACAATTCGCCTGGCACTTCGCGGGCAGCGCCCTTGGAGCGCGCCGAGGCGATCATGATGAACAGCGTCAGGATGTAGGGGGCGGCATTGAAGAAGTAGTAGCCTTGGGAAATGCCGATCGACTGCAGCGAGGGGCCAATCGCTCCGGCAGCTCCAAAGAGCAGCGCCGCCCAGATGCAGCGGATCGGGTCCCAGCGGGCAAAGATCACCAGCGCCACCGCCATCAGGCCCTGGCCCGAGCTCAGGCCCTGGTTCCACGACCCCGGATAGTAAAGCGAGAGGAAGGCGCCGCCGATCCCGGCCAGGAACCCGCCCGCCGCGGTGGCCAGGAAACGCACCCAGTCCACCGACACGCCCATGGCCCGAGCCGAGGCGGCGCTGTCGCCGGTCATGCGCACGATCAGGCCCCAGCGCGTATTGGCAAAGGCCCAGCGCATCACAATGGCCAGGACGATGCCGACGAAAAAGAGCGGATTGACCTGCAGCGCCTGCGCCAAAGCGGCATTGCCGGTCCAGTCGCCCAGCGCGATGGCGTCGAGCCGGGGCGCCGTGGGCTGGATGAAGGGCTTGCCGAAAAAGAAGGCCAGACCCGTGCCGAAACTCATGATGGCAATGCCCACGGCGATGTCGTTGACCTTGGGCAGCTTGCAGATATAGCCGTGCAGCGCGCCCAGGAAGAGCCCCGAGCCGCCCGCCGCCAGCACACCCAGCCAGGCATTGCCCGAGAGATAGGAAACGGCATAGGCGGTCATGGCGCCGAGCACCAGATTGCCCTCGAGCCCCAGATTGATGCGGCCCGACTTTTCGGTCAGGCATTCGCCCAGGCCGACAAACATGAAGGGTGTGGAGACTCGGATGGCCCCGCCCAACATGGCGATGAGAACGGTGATGACGGCGCTGTCCATCATGTGCGGTCGGCCCCCGTGCCGGGCTGGAAGAACTTGATGCGGCCATAGAGCGTCTCGCTGGTCAGCAGCACGACGAAGATGATGCCCTGCAGCACCAGCACGGTGGCGTCGGGCATGCCCATGCGCCGCTGCACCAGCCCGCCGGCGGCCGCGATGGCGCCGAACAGGATGGCCACCGGCACCACCGCCAGCGGATTGTGCCGCGCCAGGAAGGCCACCAGAATGCCGGTAAAGCCATAGCCGGCCACCAACGAGGCATTGGCTTGGCCGTGAATGGCGGCCACTTCAAAGAAGCCGGCCAGCCCCGCACAAGCGCCGGCAATGGCGCAACAGGTGATTACGAGGAACCCCACCGGCAGGCCCTGCGCCAAGGCGGCGCGCGGATTGCCGCCGGTCATGCGGGCGGCAAAGCCAAAGGTGGTGCGTGACATCAGGATATAGAGCGCCACGGCCAGCACCACCCCGGCGCCCAGGCCCCAATGCACATCGCTGAAGGGCATGGGGCCGATGCGATAGGCGTCGCCGATCGGCATGGTGCTCGGCTTGTTGGCCGAAGCCGGGTCGCGCAGCGCGCCCTCGACGAAAAAGTTCATGATGGCAATGGCGATATAGCTCAGCAGCAGGGACGAAATGGTCTCGTTGACGCCGCGATAATGCTTGAGCCAGCCGGCCAGCCCGATCCAGCAGCCGCCCACCAGCATGGCCGTGATCGCCATGATGGCCAGGGTAATGCCGGGCGCCACCGCACTGCTGACCAAGGGAATAGCAATGGCCGCGGCGGCAAAGCCGCCCAGGACCAAAGCCCCTTCGCCGCCGATAATGGTCAGGCCGATCCGCGCCGGCACGGCAAAGGCCAGCCCGGTCAGCATCAGCGGCGCTGCGCGCTGCAGCGTATTCTGGATGGAAAAGGCACTGCCAAAGCCACCGACCCAGACCAGGGCGAAGAAATCGATCGGCGACTGGCCGATAACCAGAAGGAACAGCGAGAAGAGCAGCGCCGACGCCACCAGCGCCCCGACGGGGATGACGACGGTTTCGGCGAGTTTCAGCGTCCGCACATTGGGATTGCGGGTTCGGGGCTCAAATCCTGCATTGGCGATGGTCATCGATCCACTCCGCTGAACGTTTCGGCGTCGCCCTCCCCATGGGAGAGGGCGACCGGCGAGCAGGCGGCGTGAAGTCAGGTAATCGAGCCGACCACGCCTTCGAGCAGGTAGTTCATCCCGTCAAGCACGGGATCGTAATTATCCATCGTCCCCTCGATCACCACATTGCCCATATTGTCCTTGAGCGGACCGACATAGATGGGTTCCTGGTTCTTGAGGGCGGCAATGGCGGCATCTGCCGCAGCAATGGCTTCGGGCGTCGCGCCCGCGCCATAGGGCGTGTTCTGCAGCATGTCATTGTGGTAGCCGCCGGCCACGAAATTGGGCAGGGGCTCACCCTTGGCCAGCAGCTCGGCATACATCGAATAGATGGTGCTCCACTTGTATTCGGCGCCGGTGATGAAGCCGTTGGGCGCCAGTGGGGCCTGGCTGGCATTGTGGCCGCAGGTCTTCACGCCGCGCGCTTCGGCGGTTTCCACCACCACTTTGGGGCCATCGACATGGCAGGTGATGACGTCGCAGCCGGCGTCGATCAGCGCATTGGTTGCCTCGGCCTCGCGCACTGGCATGGACCATTCGCCGGTAAAAATCACCTGCACGGTCGCGGCCGGATTGGTCTTCCTGGCGCCGAGCAGGAAGGAATTGACATTGGATAGCACCGTGGGGATCGGCTTGGCGGCGACGAAGCCGAGCTTGCCGGTGGGGCTGGATGCGCCGGCGGCCACGCCATCCACATAATGGGCCTGGTTGAGGTAGCAGAAATAGGAGCCGGCATTGGCCGGGTCGCCCTCCTTCCAAAGGGGCGCCGCGTGGCGGAACTGCACGTCGGGATATTTCTGGGCCATCTCGACCACGAAGGGGCTGTAATAGCCAAACGATGTCGCCAGGATCAGATTGGCACCGTCCAGGTTGATCATGGACTCCATGGATTGGCTGACCGCGTCGGTCTCGGGGACATTCTCTTCCTCGATGACGGTGACGCCAGGCACTGCCTTTAGGATTTCCATGGCCACGGCATGGGCCTGGTTCCAGCCAAAGTCATCGCGCGGCCCGACATAGACGGCCCCCAGCACGATCGGCGATTGCGCCCGGGCCAGGCCCATGGGCAGCGCCGTTGCAAGCATGCCGGCAGCGCGGCCTTGAGCAGCGAACGACGGGAAAGTGATGGTGGGTTCAACCGGTCACTGCAACACCTTCTGCAGCCTATCGGCCGGTGTTTCGAAGTCGAGGGTCTTTCGGGGTCTTTGGTTGAGCCGCAGAGCGATATCGTCGAGTTGGGCCTGCGAGACCTGGGAGAAGTTTGTTGCTCTGGGGAAGTACTGCCGGAGAAGGCCGTTGGTGTTTTCGTTGCTACCGCGCTGCCAGGGACTGCGCGGATCGCAGAAGTAGACCTGTAGATCGGTTGCGACGGTGAAGCTCTCGTGACGAGCCATCTCCTTGCCCTGGTCCCACGTCAACGAGCGCCGCAACTCTTCTGGCAACCTGCCGATCCTCTCGGCAAGGGCCGTTACAACAGTCGCCGAGTCCCTTCTGGCCAGCTTCACAAGCATCGTAAACCGGCTGTGGCGCTCGACGAGGGTGACGATGTTGGTGTCGTTGGCGCCGGCGAGCAGATCACCCTCCCAATGACCTGGGATGGCGCGATCCTCGGCCTCGGCAGGTCGCTCGCGGATGGAGATCATGCCGAGGATTTGTCCTTGCCCTGTTCGGCTCTGCGCCCCTTTGGGAAGGCGCATTTGCCGTCTGGTGCGCAGATGGGCTGTCAGTTCCTTCTTGAGCACCCCACGGGACTGGATGAACAGACTGCGGTAGATCGCTTCATGAGATATCCGCATGCCTGGATCGCCTGGGTATTCTCGCCTCAGCCAGCCCACTATCTGCTGGGGCGACCACTGCAGCGCCAGCTTTTGCGCCACAAGCCATCGTAGCTGTTCAGAGCATGCCAGGCGACATCGCTTCGGCCGCAGGGCTTGCTCCCAAGCCTTCTTGTCAGCACGAGTTGCACGATACGCCTGTTTACCGCCATTGCGAGCGATCTCGCGACTTATCGTTGATGGCGACCGACCCAGACATCGAGCAATCGCGCGGATGGCAAGACCCGCCGCAATCCCGCGAGAGATCTCTTCGCGCTCCCCCAACTCGAGCGTCCATGCAGCTCTCCGTCTTGCTGATGGAGCAATGCCACCATGGACAACTACGATCCGCTGAACGCCGCCTTTAGTCCTGCGCTCAAGAGCTCGCGAGATCGACGAAATGCTCTGACCCTGCTTCCATCGCTCCCACAGCTCAACCTTCTGTTCGGCGGTAAACCAGATCCGTGACGTCACCATGCGACACCTCCTCATCCTCTCAGATTAAAGGTGTTGCGACGATCGGTTGAACCCACCGATTCAAACGACATGACGAACTCCCTGCACCCCAGAGCGCGCCTCGCATGGGCAGCGCCACCAAAGACACTGCAAGGCACATGCCAAGTCCGATCCCGTTAAAAAACGGTTTGGAGGCAATGTCTTAGCGCGAACGGCACGCAGGGCGGCACAGGTGTGTATGCACATATTGTGCGCGCCTATCGCGATACTGCCTAATTATTACCCAACAATAG
Organism: Devosia beringensis; assembly: GCF_014926585.1. Taxonomy (NCBI): domain Bacteria; kingdom Pseudomonadati; phylum Pseudomonadota; class Alphaproteobacteria; order Hyphomicrobiales; family Devosiaceae; genus Devosia; species Devosia beringensis. Next base: position 4,041,997 of record NZ_CP045422.1, read on the forward strand.
GCTTACTGCATACAATGGCTGTGAGCAAGTCATGAGCTCGACCCAAGGTACCTGCCTCCTCAAGCCAAACGCCTGCTCCAACGGCAGCGAAACAAGCATATTTGCAGGAGAGTGGTCGGATCGCGCCCCCGGGAAGCACTGCATATAATTTATGCAATTGACGGCGAAGCGCACAGAAACTGCCCAGCGCGTCCGGGGCCGATAATTTCCAAGTCGTTGATTTTCATACGTTTCTGAAATGGCACAGCATTTGCAACTTGATCCACGAGTATGAGGCTAGGGTTCCGGTGTCGCCGACATGACTGGTCCGAGAGCTTTCACCATCCGGGAGACATCCGGGCGGATACACGGCGGGACAAAAGCCCGGGAGACCTCGATAGCCAAGGGATTGGCGCGATGGTTTCTGCCAATCCCTTTTGTGAGACACGCAAAGGGGAATTGAGATGAAATTTCTGACCAAAACCGCAGCAATCGCCGCCCTGTCGATCGCCCTCGTGACCGGCACCTCGTCACTGGCGCTGGCCCAGGCCAAGAGCGAGTTCAAGATCGCCTGGTCGATCTATGTCGGCTGGATGCCCTGGGGCTATGCGGCCGATGCCGGCATCGTGCAGAAATGGGCCGACAAATATGGCATCAGCATCGAGGTGACCCAGTTCAACGACTATGTGGAGTCGATGAACCAATATACCGCTGGCGCCTATGACGCGGTGACGCTGACCAATATGGATGGCCTGTCCATTCCCGCTGCCGGGGGCGTCGACACCACGGCCGTCATCGTGGGCGATTTTTCCGCCGGCAATGATGCGGTGATCCTCAAGGGCGAGACCGAACTGGCCGCTATCACGGGGCAGACGGTCAACCTCGTGGAATTTTCGGTGTCGCATTACCTGCTGGCCCGGGCGCTGGAAAGCGCCGGCCTGAGCGAGCGCGACGTCAATGTCGTCAATACCGCCGATCCCGACATGGTGGGTGCCTTCCAGACCGCCGATGTCACCGCCATGGTGACCTGGAATCCGATGGTCTCGGAAATCCTCGCTTTGCCCGACGCGACCAATGCGTTCGACAGCAGCCAGATTCCCGGCGAAATCATCGACCTGATGGTGGCCAATACCGACGTGCTGGAAGCCAATCCCGATTTCGGCAAGGCCCTGGCCGGCATCTGGTACGATACCATGGCGGTGATGACTGCCGACACGCCCGATGGCGCCGCGGCGCGCGAGTCCATGGGTGTCGCCTCGGGCACCGACCAAGCCGGCTTTGAGGCGCAACTGGCGGCGACCAAGCTGTTCGCCACGCCGGCCGAGGCTGTGGCCTTCACCACCTCGCCTGATCTCGGCACCACCATGGACCGCGTCCGCACCTTCCTGTTCGACAAGGGCCTGCTCGGCTCCGGCGCGCCCTCGGCCGATGTCATCGGCATAGAGCTGCCGGACGGCACGGTGCTGGGCGACGAAGCCAATGTGAAGCTGCGCTTCACCGCGGATTATATGCAGATGGCGGCGGACGGCGCCCTCTAGGCCCAATGGGCCGGCGGTTCGCCGCCGGCCTTCATGGCGGAGCCCCATTCATGCGCTGGATCAATACCAAACCAAGCCCGGGCGTGCAGCTGGCGCTGATGCTGGCGCCCTTCGTGCTGCTGGTCATCGCCTATGGAATGGGCTCGGCGGCGCGGCTGGCCGACAATCCCAGTGACAAGCTGCTGCCCGCTCTGGCCAGCTTGACCGATGCCATCAACCGCATGGCCTTCACCCCCGATGTCCGCACCGGTGAATACCTGCTGCTGACCGATACAATGGCCAGCCTGTCCCGGCTGTCCTGGGCGCTGGCCATCGCCACGGTCATCGCGCTGGTGGTGGGCATGGTCATCGGCATGCTGCCCTATATGCGGGCGCTGCTGGCGCCCTTCGTCGCCACGGTATGCATGGTGCCGCCACTGGCCTTGCTGCCGGTGCTGTTCATCGTGCTGGGCCTGGGCGAAACCGCCAAGATCACGCTGATCGTCATCGGCCTCGCCCCGCCCATGATCCGCGAACTGGCCCTGCGCGTGGGCGAACTGCCGCGCGAACAGCTGATCAAGGCGCAGACGCTGGGCGGCTCGTCCTGGCAGATCGCCCTGCGCGTGGTGCTGCCCCAGACCCTGCCGCGCCTGCTGACGGCCTTGCGGCTACAGTTGGGATCCGCCTGGCTGTTCCTGATTGCCGCCGAGGCGATTTCGGCCGATGCCGGGCTGGGCTACCGCATTTTCCTGGTGCGGCGCTACCTGGCCATGGATGTGATCTTTCCCTATGTCGCCTGGATCACGCTGCTTGCCGTCATCATGAACTTTGCCCTCGAGCGGCTGCGTATCGCCGTCTTCCCCTGGTCCAATCTGGAGCGGCAGGGATGAGCGAAATCGTCTTTGACAATGTCTGGAAGGAATATGGCGACCAGATCGTGCTCGAAAAGATCACGCTGAGCATCGCCCCGCGCTCCTTCGTCGCCTTGGTTGGTCCGTCGGGCTGCGGCAAGACCACCTTTCTCAAGCTGCTGCTGGGCGACGAAGCCCCCACCAGCGGCACCATCACTATGGATGGCGTGCCGCTGCTTGCCGAACCGGGGCCCGACCGCGGCGTGGTGTTCCAGCGCTATTCGGTATTCCCGCATCTGACGGTGCTGGGCAATGTGCTGCTCGGGGCCGAAATGGCCCGGCCGCTCACCGCACGCCTGTTCGGCGCGGCCCGGCGCCGTGCGGTCGAGGCCGCCCGCGCCCTAATTGCCGAGGTCGGCCTCGGTGGCGCCGAGGACAAATATCCGGCTCAGCTGTCGGGGGGCATGCAGCAACGCCTGGCACTGGCCCAGGCCCTGATCATGAAGCCCAGGGTATTGCTGCTCGACGAGCCGTTCGGCGCACTCGATCCAGGCATTCGCGCCGAGATCCATGTGCTGATGAAGCGGCTCTGGCACGAGACCGAACTGACCGTCGTCATGGTCACCCATGACATGCGCGAGGCCTTTACCCTGGGCAGCCGCGTCATCGCCTTTGAACGGCCGCGCGACCGGCCCGAGGAGCGCGAGCGCTACGGCGCCCTGCTCAGCCGCGACATCAGTATCTGGCCGCCGCGGATTGCCGGCGCGGCCAGCATTTTCGATCCGGACCGGGACGACCCGGTCACCCCCTTGGGATCTGGCCGGGACGACCCGGCGCCATTGCAAGGAGACAGGCCATGAGCCGGACCCCAGACCAGATCGCCGCCGACCGCGCCCGCTATGAGGAACACCAGCGCAAGGGCCTGCAAGGTGCGCCGCGCGCCTTGCCTGGGCCCAGCGCCATTCCCACTGCACCGATTGCCGACCCCATCCATGTCGAGACCATTCCGGGCGGCTGGTACTGGTCCACGGCGATGGAGGCGGGCGAGAGCCTGCGCATCGCCCAGGATCACGGTCCCTCGGCAATTGCCATGCTGGCCTGGAGTGCGATCGATCCGAGCGAGCGCCTCAACCTGCCCGACACCATCAAGGTGCAGTGGACCACCGCCATTGCCAAAGGCCGTGTGCTGTTCAGTGACATGGGCCGCGTGCTGCTGTCCGTCACCGAAGCGGCGTCATCGGCGCATGACGGGTTGGTGGGCGGTTCGACGGCGGCGTCCAATAGCCAGAAATATGGCGGCGATCATCGCAACAGCCGCGATAATTTCATCCTCGCCGCCGGCAAGCTCGGGCTCGACCGGCGCGATATTCCCTCAGCGCTCAACTTGTTTGCACCCGTACGAGTGGATGCCGATGGAAAATTCACCTGGCGCGAGGAACTGCGCGTCGTGGGCGACTATGTCGAACTGCGCGCCGAGATGGACCTGCTGCTGGCGCTCTCGAACTGCCCGCATCCGCTCGACCCCGACGCGGTCTACGCACCAAACCCGGTCACGGTAACCCGCTTTCGCGCCCCCATCGCAGAGGATGACCTCTGCCGCACCGCCACCGCCGAAGCCGCGCGCGGCTTCGAGAACAACGCATCGCACCTGGCGGGAGGGCACTGACCATGGCAAGCCAGGAATTTCTCATCGCCGCCGAAAAGCCCTGGTCTGGCCTTGTCCGCAAGGGCCAGACCATCACCATCATCGACAGCGAGGGCCAGCAGGCCGTCGACACGCTGTTCTACAAGGCCGGTGACTTTGCCGAGCGCTATTCCGGCCAGGACACGCTGCGGGTGCAGAGCAGCGCCTATGTCGGCGTCGGCACAAAAATCATCAGCAATGAGGGCAATCTCATGCTGACCGTCACCGCCGATAGCTGTGGCCGCCATGACACGTCCGCCGGCGCCTGTTCCTGCGAAAGCAACACGGTCCGCTTCGGCCATGACACGAAATATCTGCATGCCTGCCGCGACAACTTCCTGCTCGAGGTCAGCAGATACGGCATGGGCAAGCGCGATATCGTGCCCAATATCAACTTCTTCATGAACGTGCCGATCGACCCATCCGGACAGATGACCATTGTCGATGGCCTCTCGGCGCCGGGCGATCATGTGGCGCTGCTGGCGGCCATGGACGTGCTCTGCGTCATCTCCAACTGCCCGCAGGTCAACAATCCCTGCAATGGCTTCAACCCGACGCCCATCCGCGTCGTGATTGCGGATTGAGGCCATGTTCAGCAAGGTCCTGGTCGCCAATCGCGGCGAAATCGCCGTGCGCATCATCCGCACCCTCAAATCCATGGGCATCGCCTCGGTCGCCGTCTATTCCGACGCCGACCGTTTCACCCGGGCGGTGCGGCTGGCTGACGAAGCCGTGCGCCTCGGGCCGGCCCCGGCCAGCCAGAGCTATCTCGATATCGACGCCGTCATCGCCGCCTGCCGCGCCACGGGCGCCGAAGCAGTGCATCCGGGCTATGGTTTTCTGAGCGAAAATATCGGCTTTGCCGAGCGCCTCGCCGCCGAAGGCATCGCCTTTATCGGCCCGAGCCCGGCCAATATCGCCGCCTTCGGCCTCAAGCACACGGCGCGCGACCTCGCCCGGACCAGCGGCGTGCCGCTGCTGCCCGGCAGCGACCTGCTGGCCAGCGTCGAGCAGGCCTTGGCCGCAGCCGACACCGTGGGCTATCCGGTCATGCTCAAGAGCACGGCAGGTGGTGGCGGCATCGGCATGTCGCTCTGCGCCGATGCCGCAGCGCTGGAAGCGGCCTTTGCCGGGGTGCAGCGCACCGCCAATGCCAGCTTTGGCGATGCGCGGGTTTTTCTCGAGCGCTATGTTGCCGATGCGCGCCATGTCGAGGTGCAGATTTTCGGTGATGGCAAAGGCAAGGTCATTGCCCTGGGTGAGCGCGACTGCTCACTGCAGCGACGCAACCAGAAAGTGGTCGAGGAGACGCCGGCCCCCGGTCTCTCTGACACCACCCGCGCGCGCCTGCATGCGGCGGCCGTGGCCCTGGGCGAGGCCGCCAACTATGCCTCGGCGGGCACGGTGGAATTCATCTACGATCCGATCCGCGCGGATTTCTACTTCCTTGAGGTCAATACGCGGCTGCAGGTCGAACATCCGGTGACCGAGGCCGTGTTCGGCATCGATCTGGTGGAGTGGATGATCCGCCAGGCTGCCGGTGAGGATCCGATTGCCCTGACCGGTCCCTTGACCCAGTCAGGGGCTGCAATCGAAGTGCGGCTCTATGCCGAAATCCCGCATGCCAATTTCCAGCCCAGCGCGGGCCTGCTGACCGAAGTGCGTTTTCCCGCCGATGCACGCGTCGACAGCTGGATCGAGACCGGCGCCGAGGTCACGCCGTTTTATGATCCGATGCTGGCCAAGCTCATCGTCAGCGGACCCGACCGGCCGGCCGCCCTTGCCAGACTGCGCGCGGCGCTGGAGGAGACCGCCATTGGCGGCATCGAGACAAACCTGGCCTATCTGCGTGCCATCGCTGCCTCCGATGTGCTGGCCAGCGGCCAGGTCGCCACCACGGCACTGCGGGATTTCGCCTTTGTGCCCGACGTGGTGGAAGTGCTCGCCCCCGGCGCCCAATCCAGCCTGCAGGAACTGCCCGGCCGGCTGGGCCTCTGGCATGTCGGCGTGCCGCCGAGCGGGCCGATGGATGCGCGCAGCTTTGCTCATGCCAACCGGCTGGTTGGAAATGAAGATGACACGGCAGCGCTGGAGCTGACCGTATCCGGCCCGGTCCTGCGCTTTCATGCCCCGGTGACCGTGGCGCTGGCCGGCGCCGTCATGCCGATGACAATGGATGGAACGCCGGTTGCCCATGATACCGCCATTGCCGTTGCGGCAGGCCAGACCCTGAGCATTGGCACCATTGCCGGGCCGGGGCAGCGCAGCTATCTGGCTGTGGCCGGTGGCTTTGCCGCGCCAGTAGTCCTCGGCTCGCGGGCCACTTTCGGGCTCGGCCAGTTCGGCGGTCATGCCACCGGCATGCTCAAGGCAGGCCAGGTGCTGCAACTGGCGCGTGCGGTTCAGGCGAACGTGCAATCGCCAGCCGACGCTGCTCCCCTCGCCCGGCACTGGGATGTCGGCGTGCTTTATGGGCCGCATGGCGCACCCGATTTCTTCCGCGAGGAGGATATCGAAACCCTGTTCAGCACCGCTTACGAAGTCCATTTCAACAGCGCCCGCACCGGCGTGCGACTGATCGGCCCGGCACCTAAATGGGCCCGCGCCGATGGCGGCGAGGCAGGGCTGCATCCCTCCAACCTGCATGACAATGCCTATGCCGTCGGCGCCATTGACTTTACCGGCGATATGCCGATCATCCTGGGGCCAGATGGGCCGAGCCTGGGCGGCTTTGTCTG